>CAJOKX010000007.1 GCA_905235415.1 uncultured Lachnospiraceae bacterium | reverse complement strand
CATGGAAGCGACCACGCTTCTATAGGAGCTGGGAATGGCTGCAATGCAACCGATGCAAAGCGCGGGTAGGCAACGTGTTTTCAGTGTGCCCACAAACTCTACGCAGAGTTGGCTGTCCTGTGAACTGGAACCAGTTTCCGCGTCTGATGTGTAAATATGCTTGACGATGTATAAACCAGGTGATATACTCGCCTCAAATCAACCAAATATCGCTTTAAACCGTTGAAGCGGAGGAAAGGTGTATATGCTTCTCCAGAGAGTCCGGGGTGCTGGGATCCGGACGTAACACAGTACACGGAATATGGACCGCTGAGGGCGCTGTCAAAGGACGGGATCACAAGGGCTCTGTCTGAGTATGCAGCGACGGCAGGCACACGTGAGATGTACAGAGTATGGAAGTACTCCGAAGAGCATGGCAGATGTCATGAAACAGGGTGGCACCGCGGATCAGGATGATTCGTCCCTGACAGAGATGAGAAGACTCTCTGTCAGGGACTTTTGAGTTTAGGAGGAAACGTTATATGAAGATCTGTCCATCGCCGGATGAGATCCGGCCGTATATCGGAAACTACAAGGTATTTCCGCTCAGCGCGGAGATTCTCTCTGACATGCGCACCCCCATTGAGGTGCTCCGGGTCCTGCAGCATGTATCGAACCATGTATTTCTGCTGGAATCCGTGTCGGGACACGAGAACTGGGGACGGTATACATTTCTCGGCTATGACCCGACGCTGGAGATCACCTGCTCCGAGGGGAACCTGCGCGCGGGATCGTTCCGGATCCATACGGATGAGCCCGATGTCTACATCCGGCAGGTCCTGCAGGAGCACAGCAGTCCGAAGCTCGAAAACCTTCCGCCCTTTACGGGCGGCCTGGTGGGATACTTCTCCTATGACTATCTGAAGTATTCGGAGCCGACGCTGCACCTGGACGCGGAGGACTCGGAGGGCTTCCGCGACGTGGACCTGATGCTGTTTGACAAGGTGATCTGCTTTGACAACTACAGACAGAAGCTGATTCTGATTGCCAACATGCATCTTCCGGAAAATGAGTCCAAAGAGCAGGAGTTCCTGGCGCAGTACAATAAGACCGCGCTGGAGCTGCAGCACATGGCGGACCTGATCCGGGACGGGCAGATGGCCGACATCATCCCCGGAAAGATGACCTCCGAGGTGAAACCGCTGTTTTCAAAGGAGCAGTTCTGCTCCATGGTGGAGAAGGCGAAGCGGCATATTTTTGAGGGCGATATCTTCCAGGTGGTGCTCTCCAACCGGCTGGAGGCGGAGTATGAGGGAAGCCTGCTGAACACCTACCGGGTGCTTCGGACCGTGAATCCCTCTCCGTACATGTTTTATTTTTCCAGCTCGGATATGGAAGTGGCGGGCGCGTCCCCGGAGACGCTCGTCAAGCTCGAGGACGGAGTGCTGCACACATTTCCGCTGGCGGGCACCCGGCCCAGAGGGAAGACCCCCGAGGAGGATGAGGCGCTTGAGAAGGAGCTCCTCGCCGACCCGAAGGAGCTGGCGGAGCACAGCATGCTGGTCGATCTTGGGAGAAATGACATCGGCCGCGTGTCGAAGTTCGGATCTGTGGAGGTGGAGAAGGCGTATCAGATCGAGCGCTATTCCCATGTGATGCACATCGGCTCTACGGTCCGCGGACAGATCCGGGAGGACAAAGACGCGCTGGATGCGGTCTCGGCGATTCTTCCCGCGGGAACCCTGTCGGGCGCGCCGAAGATCCGGGCCGCGCAGATCATCAATGACCTGGAGAACAATAAGCGAGGGATCTACGGCGGCGCGATCGGATATCTGAGCTTTACCGGCAACCTGGATCTGTGCATTGCGATCCGCATCGCCTACAAGAAAAGAGGCAGGGTCTATGTCAGAAGCGGGGCGGGGATCGTGGCGGACTCCGAACCCGAAAAGGAATATCAGGAGTGCCTGAACAAAGCCAGAGCGGTGCTGGTATCTCTGGAGAAGGCACAGGAGGAGGTCTTATGATCCTGCTTATCGATAATTACGACAGCTTTTCCTATAACCTGTTTCAGATGATCGGGGCGATCAGCCCGGACATCCGGGTGATCCGCAATGACGCGATGTCGGTGGAAGAGATCGACGCGCTGTCGCCGGGCGGCATCATCCTCTCTCCGGGGCCGGGACGCCCGGAGGATGCAGGGGTCTGTATCGACGTGGTGAAAGCACTGGGAGGAAAATACCCGATCATGGGCGTGTGCCTGGGACATCAGAGTATCTGCATGGCATACGGCGGAAAGGTCGGATACGCAAAACACCTGATGCACGGCAAGCAGTCCGTTTGCTCGGTCGACACTTCCTGCCGGCTTTTTGAGGGGCTCTCTGAGACAGAGAAGGTCGGACGGTATCACTCTCTGGCGGCGGAGGAGGCGTTCCTTCCGGACTGCCTGGCTGTCACGGCCAGGACAGAGGACGGAGAGATCATGGCGGTTGCGCACAGGGATTATGAGGTATACGGGATTCAGTTCCATCCGGAATCGATCCTGACGCCGAACGGGAACCGTATTCTGGAGAATTTTGTAAAGATCAGCGCCCAGTAAGAGGGCACAGGCGGGGAGACCGCGGAAAGGAAGGAACACAATGATCAAGGAAGCCATTAAGAAGATCGTAGACAAGCAGGACCTGACCTATGACGAGGCCTACGCAGTCATGACGGAGATCATGAGCGGGGAGACCAGCGCCACGCAGAATGCGGCGTTTCTGGCGGCCCTGTCCACAAAGTCCACCGGCGCCGAGACCATCGACGAGATCTCGGGCTGCGCGAAGGCGATGCGTGAGCAGGCAACCCGTCTGGAGCATCCGGGCATGGAGGTCATGGAGATCGTCGGAACGGGCGGTGACAATGCGCACAGCTTCAACATCTCGACAACCACCGCGTTCATCCTGGCGGCGGCCGGCGTGAAGGTCGCCAAGCACGGAAACCGCGCGGCGTCCTCCCTCTCCGGAACCGCGGACTGCCTGGAAGCGCTTGGGATCAATATTTCAGAGGATCCGGACAAGTGCCGCGAGCTTCTGGACAAAGTCGGCTTCTGCTTCTTATTTGCCCAGAAATATCACAGTTCCATGAAATATGTGGGCGGGATCCGCAGGGAGCTCGGCATCCGCACGGTCTTCAACATCCTCGGGCCGCTGACCAACCCGGCGTATCCGGAATATATGCTGCTGGGCGTCTACAGTGAGGCGCTCGTCAATCCGCTGGCACAGGTCCTGATGAGCCTCGGCGTCAAGCGGGGCATGGTGGTCTACGGGACGGACCGTCTGGATGAGATCTCCATCAGCGCGCCGACCAAGGTCTGCGAATTCAAGGACGGCTATTACAGAGACCTCGTCATCGCGCCGGAGGATTTCGGACTGCAGAGAGCATCTAAAGAGGATATCGTCGGCGGAACACCCGAGGAAAATGCGCAGACGACGCGGGACATTCTTGCCGGGAAGATAACCGGGGCGAAGCGCGACATCGTGCTGATGAACGCGGGCGCGGCCCTGTACGTCGCAGGCAAGGCGGACAGCATCGCAGACGGCGTCGCGCTGGCGTCGCAGATCATCGAGAGCCAGGCAGCACTGAAAAAGATTGATGAGATGGCAGAGGTGTCCAATGGCTGATATACTGACACTGCTTGCAGCGCATGCTGCGGAGCGGACTGCGGCGGCAAAGGAGCAGGTTCCTCTGGAGGAAATGAAGCGCCGCGCGATGGAGATCGCAGCCTGTGAGAGCGATCCGTTCCGCTTCGAAAAGGCCCTGCGGAGGCCGGACATCGCATTTATCTGCGAGGTCAAGCAGGCCTCCCCGTCGAAGGGAAGGATCTGGACTGCGCCCGGCGGTGAGGGGACGGAAGCGTTCCCTTATCTGGAGATTGCGAAGGAATATGAGGCGGCCGGGGCAGAGTGCATCTCCGTCCTGACAGAGCCGAAGTGGTTTCTGGGAAGCGGCGAATATCTGCGGGACATTGCACAGACGGTGCACACGCCGTGTATCCGGAAGGATTTCACGGTCGACGAATATATGATCTATGAGGCGAAGGTTTTGGGCGCGTCGGCGGTCCTTCTGATCTGCTCGATCCTGGATCCGGATACGATCCGCCGGTATATTGATATTGCGGATTCCCTGGGGCTGTCTGCGCTCGTGGAGGCGCATGACGCGGAAGAGATCCGGATCGCTGCCGGCTGCGGCGCGAGCCTGATCGGGGTCAACAACCGGAACCTGAAGGATTTTACGGTGGACGTGGAGAATTCGATGCGCCTGCGCAGCCTGGTGCCGGAGGACGTCGTTTTTGTCGCAGAGAGCGGAATCCGGGGACCGGAGGACGTGCGTGCGCTCAGGGCAGCCGGGGCAGACGCCTGCCTGGTCGGGGAGACGCTCATGCGCGCGCAGGACAAAGGCGCGATGCTGAAAGCGCTGCGGGGGCAGTAAACCATGAATGATGTCCGGATCAAGATCTGCGGCCTGATGCGGCCGGAGGATATAGAAACAGTCAATGAACTGAAGCCGGATTTTGCGGGCTTTATACTCGCCGCCGGCAGGGCGCGCACGCTCAGTCCGCAGAGGATGCGGGAGCTGACGGAAGGCCTGCGGCCGGGTATCCTGAGAAGTGCGGTGTTCCTGGACCAGGATCCGGAGTGGATCCGGGAGCTGGCGGCGGAGGACCTGATGGATGTGATCCAGCTGCACGGACACGAGAGCGATGAGACCGTCCGGCAGCTGCAGAGGCAGACCGGCAGGATGGTGATCAAGGCGTTCCGGATCGAGTCCGGGGCGGACATTGAGAAGGCACGGGAGAGCAGCGCGGACCTGGTCCTTCTGGATCACGGCGCCGGCGGGACGGGAGAAGCCTTCGACTGGTCGCTGGCAGGGGACCTGGGGCGGCCGTTTCTGCTTGCGGGCGGCCTTGATCCCGACAATGTGACATGTGCGCTGGAGAAGATCCGCCCGTATGGGGTGGACGTCAGCTCCGGCGTGGAGACGGAGAAACGCAAGGATCCGGAGAAGATGCGCCGGTTTGTGGAGGCGGTCAGACGCTTTCAGATTTCAGAGCGCAGATAAAGGGCAGGTGCGGCGCAGGGCGCAGGCACAGCCCGGGATAAATAAGGAGGAGCAGGATGGCGACACAGGCAGATGACAAAGGACGGTTCGGGCAGTTCGGGGGACAGTACATCCCGGAGACCCTGATGAATGCAATCATTGAGCTGGATGAGGCCTATACACGCTATAAGGATGACCCGCAGTTCAACAGCGAGCTGGAGACGCTGTTTCGTGAGTATGCGAACAGGCCCAGCCGTCTGTATTATGCGGCGAAGATGACGGAAGACCTGGGCGGCGCGAAGATCTATTTCAAGCGGGAGGATCTGAACTTTACCGGGGCCCACAAGATCAACAATGTGCTCGGGCAGGCGCTCCTGGCGAAGAAGATGGGAAAGACGCGCCTGATCGCAGAGACGGGCGCCGGCCAGCACGGCGTTGCGACCGCGACGGCGGCAGCGTATTTCGGCATGGAGTGTGTGATCTTCATGGGCAAGGTGGACTGCGAGCGGCAGGCCCTGAATGTCTACAAGATGAACCTGCTCGGCGCGAAGGTCGTCCCGGTGACGAGCGGGACCGCCACGCTCAAGGACGCGGTCTCGGAAGCATTCCGCGAATGGACGAACCGGATCGAGGATACGCATTACTGCCTGGGATCGGTGATGGGACCGCACCCGTTCCCGACGATCGTGCGCGATTTCCAGTCTGTGATCTCGAGGGAATCCAGGGCGCAGATCCTGGAGAAGGAAGGACGCCTTCCGGACGCGGTGCTTGCCTGCGTGGGCGGGGGATCCAACGCGATCGGGTCCTTCTATCACTATATCGATGATCCCGGCGTGCAGCTGATCGGGTGCGAGGCGGCCGGGCGCGGCATCGACACCTACGAGACGGCGGCGACGATCAGCACGGGGCGGATCGGGATCTTCCACGGCATGAAGAGTCTCTTCTGCCAGAATGAGTACGGACAGATCGCCCCGGTCTATTCGATTTCCGCCGGCCTGGACTATCCGGGCGTCGGACCGGAGCACGCGCACCTGTATGACATCGGGCGCGCGCAGTATGTGCCGGTTACGGATGCGGAAGCGGTAGAGGCATTTGAATATACCAGCAAAACCGAGGGGATCATCCCTGCGATTGAATCCTCACACGCGATCGCGCATGCAATGAAGATCGCGCCGAAGATGGACAAAGACCAGATCCTGGTGGTCACCGTGTCCGGGCGGGGCGATAAGGACTGCGCGTCGGTTGCGCGCTACAGAGGACTGGAGATTGCACAGTAAGGGACGCGGACGGCGGCGAAGATGCCGGGAGCAGACCCACAGGGAAGAAGGATATTGAAATGAGCACAATCAGAGAGGCATTTACAAAGGGCAAGGCATTTATACCGTTCATCACGGCAGGCTATCCGGATCTGGAGACGACGAAGGCCGTCGTTGCCGCGGCGCAGGCAAATGGGGCGGATCTGATCGAGATCGGAATCCCGTTCTCCGATCCGACGGCAGAAGGGCCTGTCATCCAGACCGCCAACGTCAGGGCGCTGGAAGGCGGGGTTACGACGGACCTGGTGTTTGAGATGGTGGACCAGCTGCGCAAAGAGGAAGGGATCACGGTCCCCATGGTCTTCATGACCTACGCCAACGTTGTGTATTCCTATCACGAAGGCGGCGAGGGAGAACTGGACGGGTCGGACGGAAGCGACCGGGGCCGGTACGGATTCTGCCGCAGATGCGCCGAAGTCGGAATCGACGGGCTGATTCTTCCGGACATTCCGTTTGAAGAGAAGGATCCGTTCAGGGACGCATGCAGACAGAACGGGCTTGACCTGATCTCATTGATCGCCCCGACCAGCGAGGACCGCATCCTGAAGATTGCCGGAGAGGCGGACGGGTTCCTCTATATCGTCTCCTCCCTTGGCGTGACGGGCGTGCGCTCTGAGATCACAACCGATATCGCGGCGATCACTGCGAAGATCCGCTCCGTGACGGACACCCCCTGCGCGGTCGGATTCGGGATCTCGAAGCCGGAGCAGGCCCGCGCGATGGCGGATCAGTCCGACGGCGCCATCGTGGGTTCGGCGATTATCCGCATCCTGGATCAGTACGGGAAAGACGCAGCGCCGTATGTCGGAGACTATGTGCGCAGCATGAAGGACGCCCTCCGAAGCTGACAGGTGGCGGTTTTCCTGCTCTTGTGCTATCATAATCTGACAGGGAGAAACAGATTTGGATGCGTTGTCAGATCAGGCGCGGGGACAGGCTATGTGGAGAAATGAATCGGTCGGGGAGATCTCTGACGGCAGATATTACACGGCGAATGACATGGTGCGGATCGGAACGGATGACTGCGCCGGCTGTTCGGACTGCTGCCGGATGGATCCCCTGATTGTGCTCGATCCGTGCGACGCTTTTGAATTCAACCGTTTTCTCGGGGAAAGCGTGGAGGATCTGCTGAATGAGAAGATCAGGCTGGAGGTAATCGACGGCCTGATCCTTCCTGTTCTTCAGATGGATGAGAACGGAACCTGCCCGTTTCTGGGAGAAGACGGAAGATGTACGATCCACCTGGTGCGCCCCGGCATCTGCAGACTGTATCCGCTCGGACGCAGCTGGGAGGACGGGGATTTCAGGTATATCCTGCAGGTGCATGAATGCACGCACTGCACAGGCGCCAAGGTCAAGGTGAAGAAATGGATCCAGATCCCGGATCTTTCCTCCTACGAGGAATTCTGCCGCAAGTGGCACAATTTCCTGGAGCAGGTGCGGGGATTTCTGGAAAGCGCAGATCCGGAGGGGACCTACCGCCGGCAGATCTGTGTCTATCTGCTGAGGCAGTTTTATCTGTGCGACTGGACCGGTGATGATTTCTACGCCCTGTTTGAGGAGAAGCTGGCTGCGGCAAGGCAGCATCTGGGATTCGCATCCTGAGAGTGTCCGGGGACAGGTCTATGAAGCAGTATCTGGAAAAATACAGAGAATTGATCGTCTATTTTATTGTCGGCTGTCTGACAACGCTGGTAAACTGGGTTGTGTACGCGGCCGGCGTGGAAGTGTTTCACCTGCGTATATCGATTGCCAATGGGATCGCCTGGGTTGTGGCGGTCGCATTTGCCTATATCACCAATAAGATCTGGGTTTTTCAAAGCAGGCAGTGGAATGTGTCCTTTGTCCTGCGCGAGGCGGGCCTGTTTGTGAGCGCAAGGATCCTGACCGGTATTCTGGAGATCGCGGGCGTTCCGCTTCTGGTGAAGGCGGGCCTGGATCAGAGCCTGTTCGGCGTCCGGGGGATGTGGGCAAAGGTGATTGTGAATGTTGCTGTTTTGATACTGAACTATGTGTTTTCGAAACTGGTTGTATTCAGATCCGGCACTAAGACAGGCAGAGGGGCCTGAAAGGGCCGGGCACACGGGAAGGAGGAAGAATAGAATGAACAGAACAGACTGGAAAAGACGAATGCCGCGCTTTTTTGCAGATTTTGTGCTGCTGGTGGTTCTTCTGGCCGCAGCCGCCGGCCTTCCGCTGTCTGCGTATGCAGAAGAGGGAAGTGCGTCCGGGAGCACCGTTGTTGTGGCCTGCTCCGATTTTCAGTATCCGAACTGGGATGCGTACGGGCTCGGGGCAACCGGGAATAACGGCGGCGCAATCCTTGCACGAAAGGTTTCGTCCAAATTGGTGGAAGCGGGCATCTCCTCCGCAGACGGACTGCTGGTCGCGGGGGATTATGACATTGACCTGAACCGGACGGCGGCGGATACCGGAGACGGGATCAGGGCGCTGCGGGGCGCATTGACCGGATCCGGTCTCATCGACAGCGATACGCACTGTGTGTTTGTACAGGGCAACCACGATCCGGCAAATACCGGCGGAGGTACGGCCAGGACCGGGAACAATGATCCTGCCTCCGGCGCCTATGGCGTCTATGTCATGAACGAGCGGGACTATTCGTGGTACGGAGGGACGGAGGCGCAGGTGAAAGCGACAGCCGCGGATCTGAAGGATTACATCAGTGACAAGCTGGATGCCCGTTTCCGGGGACCGGTCTTTGTGATCACGCATCTGCCGCTTCATTACTCCATGAGGACATGGCGCGAAGGGGACGCGCGGTATGCGAAATACATTTACGACGTTCTGAACGCAGGGGCGGCGCACGGGCTGAAGATTATCTATCTGTTCGGACACGATCATTCCCAGGGATGGGATGATTATCTGGGCGCAGCCAAAGTGTTTCTCAGGCCCGGGGACCGGATCAATATCGCAGACGGTACAAGGACGGGGTATACGGTGGAAACACTGAAGTTCGTGTACATGAACGCGGGCTATATGGGGTACTATAACAATCACAATACAGCGACTTCTTATGTGAACGATCCGGTTTTGGACATAGAGGATCTGAGCATGAGCAGCTTTGTGATCTCTGACAGCAGTGTTGTGATCAGCCGCTACAATTCCGGCGGCCCGACTGTATTAAAGAAGGCGGGGGTCCTGAACCGGTACAGGCAGGAAGACACCCTTCAGAATTATGCACCCAACACAGAAGTGATCAGCGGGCCGTACACGTTCGCGCTAGGAGGCACTGTCACGAGCCATGTGGCCGAAACGGTGAAAGGAAAACCGGCGCTGTGCACCGAAACGGGCCTGACGGACGGAGTAAAATGCTCTGTATGCGGGCTGATCCTTACGGAGCAGGAGGAGATTCCGGCCAAAGGCCACGCATACGGCAGCTGGAAAACCGTGAAACAGCCGACCTATGATGCGGAAGGGCTTCAGGAGCGTGTCTGCGCGAATGACGCGTCTCATAAGGAGACAAAGACCATCGCGAAAAAGACCCGGCCGGAGACCGAAGCAGAATCTCCCGCGGAGCCGATCCGGGCGGAGGCGGTGAAGACGTCCCGGAAAACGATCACAGTCCAGTGGAATGCGGTAAAGGGAGCCACCGGGTATATCGTCTACGGAAGTCCGTGCGGAAGGAACAAAAAGCTGAAGAAGCTTGCTGCGGTGACGGGAACTTCCTATACCCATAAGAAACTGAAAAAGGGGACGTATTACAAGTATTATGTCGAAGCCGTGAAGTCGGGCAGCGTCCTCTCTAAGTCCAGGGTGATCCATGCGGTGACAAAAGGCGGGAAATACGGAAATCCCGTCAAACTGACGACCGGCAAGAACAAGATCGTTTTAAAAACGGGACAGACCCTCAGAATCAAGACAAAGATCAAGGGCAATAAGAAGGTAAAGAAGCACTGTGCCGTTTATTATGAATCGGACAATGAACAGGTTGCACAGGTGACGAATAGCGGCACGGTCAAAGGTGTCGGAAAAGGCAGCTGCCGGATCAGCATCTATGCGCAGAACGGTCTCATGAAATCGGTCACGGTCACGGTCCGGTAGATCCGCGAAAGGGACGGCGCGAAGCGGCCCGGCGGGTGAAGCGGCCCGGCGGGCAAAGAGGGATCAGAAAGAAGGATAAGTACGAAGCAGATGGTATCGGTAGTGATTCCCGCATACAACGAGAGCGAGAATGTCGCCCGGGCGGCCGGGGCGGTCTCCCGGGTCCTGGAAGAAGCCGGCATCCCCTACGAGGTGATCTTTGTGGACGACGGATCCAAGGACGCCACCTGGGAGGAGATCCGGAAGGTGCATGAGGACAATGAAGCCGTCCACGGGATTCATTTCTCCAGGAATTTTGGCAAGGAAGCGGCGATCTTCGCAGGCCTGGGCCAGGCGCAGGGAGACTGCGCGGCCGTGATGGACTGCGACCTGCAGCATCCCCCGCAGACGCTGGTGGAGATGTACCGCCTGTGGGAGGACGGATATGAGGTCGTGGAAGGCGTCAAGCGCACCCGCGGAAAAGAGAGCGGGGCGCACAGGGCCTCCGCGGGTCTGTTCTACAGGATCATGTCGAAGGCTGTCAGGATCGACATGTCCCGCGCTTCCGACTTCAAGCTTCTCGACCGGAAGGCGGTTGACAGTCTGCTGGCAATGCCTGAGAGCAATGCGTTCTTCCGGGCGATGAGCTCCTGGATCGGATTCAGACAGACCCAGGTGGAGTTTGACGTACAGGAGAGAGTGGCCGGGGAGTCCAAATGGTCGACCCGGAAACTGATCTCTTATGCGGTCAGCAATATCGTCGGATACTCTTCCGCGCCGATGCAGTTTGTGACCGGCGCAGGGATTGCGACCTTTCTCTTTGCCGTCCTTCTGGGGATCCAGACACTGGTCCGCTATTTTTCCGGGGACGCGGTGGAAGGATTCACAACGGTGATATTGCTGCTGCTTCTGCTCGGGAGCATCATCATGATCTCGCTGGGGATCATCGGATACTACATCGCAAGGATCTACGAGGAGACCAAGAGGAGACCGAGATATATCATTTCAGGAAAGATCTGAGAGCCGCACGCGGCTCTCATTTTCATTCTGTCTGACCCAAAGCGGCCTCAGGGGGACTGTGATTTCGAACATTTTATGAAAAAAAGGGGATCAGATATTGTGAACCCATATTGAAGTTGGTATAATGCGATACGGTTTTTTATGTTTTTTGAGATGCAGCTGATCGGGGGAAAGGCCCCGCCAAAGGAGTGTTGAGGGTTTCATGAGCGAAACGCGGACAGAAGGACAGGTAGAGGGACAGGCTGAAGCCGAAGAGAAGGAGCAGGCGAAAGCGCAGAATGCGCAGACGCCGGAGAAGGAGCCGCTTGTGCGGGAAAAGACGCGCTGGAAGGTGGTACGGGTTCTTCTGGAGATCGTCACTGTCCTTTTTGTGATTGCCGGAAGAAGCGCACAGTGGGTCAATGAAGAATGGGGCGACCTGACGCTGGATGAGGTTGTGTTTACGATGACGCAGCCTCTGAAGGGAACCGACTCCGGCATTATCTGGAGCTATATCCTGTACGCGGTGGTGCCGGGCGTTGTGATCCTGGCGGTGCTGCTGATCCTGTATCTTGGGTTCCTTCTTCCGAAGAATCCCCCGAAAGGACAGAAGATCCAGGACGAGAACGGCAAAAAGAGTGTGATTCCGGCTCCGCTGACGGATGCGCAGAGAGAGGCGCTTGAAAAGGACCGGGCAAAGAAAAACACCAAAGTCCGCAGGGCTGTCCGCACATGGCTTCTTCCCGCGTGCGCACTGGCTGCTGTGATCTTCGGCTCCATCGAAGTGTCCGGCCTGTGGAAGAAGCTGGGCGTGTCCGAGCATATCAATTCCCTCGGCGAGGATTCGACTTACATCGAGGACAATTACGCAGATCCGGCGGAGGTAACGCTGACCTTCCCGGAGAAGAAGCGCAATCTGATCTATATCTTCCTGGAATCCATGGAAGTATCCTACACGGATAAGGAAAGCGGCGGGCTGTTTGATACAAACATGATCCCGAAGCTGACGCAGATCTCCCTGGACAATGAGAATTTCTCCGGCGCAGACAGCGGGAAGAAGCTGGACGGCGGAAACTCTCTGAAATACAGTACATGGACCATGGGCGGTATGTTTGCCGCAACGTCCGGTCTTCCTCTGAAGATCCCGATCGAGATCAAGGGCGTCGGGACCAACTTCATGAACACCCAGGACTCCTTCTTCCCGACGCTGACCTGCCTGGGCGACATTCTGTCGCAGCAGGGCTATACGATGGATATGTGCTTCGGATCGGATGCGACCTTCGGCGGAAGAAGGCTGTACTTCTCCGAGCACGGAAACTTTACCTTCCATGACTGGAAATACTATACAACGGACGGGGAACTGCCCTCCGACTACAAGGTCTGGTGGGGATTTGAAGACGAGAAGCTGTTCGCATTTGCCAAAGACCGTCTGACGGAGCTCGGTTCACAGGAAGAGCCGTTTGACTTCACGCTGCTGACCGTCGACACGCACTATCCGGAAGGCTATGTGTGCGAACTGTGCCCCGACGTCTTTGACGAGCAGTACGCCAACGTCATCCGCTGCTCGGACGACCAGGTGAGCGAATTCGTCGAGTGGTGCCAGGAACAGCCGTGGTATGAGAATACGACGATTGTCCTCTCCGGCGACCATCCGACGATGAATAAAGAGCTGTGTTCTTCGGCGGCCTATGATTATCAGCGGAAGGTTTACACCGCATACATCAACGCACCGATTGAACCGGTCAGAGATGACTACAGAGAATATGCGACCGTCGACAACTTCCCGACGACGCTGGCTGCGCTGGGCGTAGACATCGACGGAAACCGTCTCGGCCTGGGAACCAATCTGTTCTCGGAAGAGGATACGCTGATTGAGAGAGACGGCCTGGACTATGTCAACACGGAGCTGCAGAAGGCATCCAGGTGGATGGATGAGAAGTCTGACCTCCAGGAAGTCAAGGCGGATATTACGTACGGCGACTATGATCCGGAGAAGCATACGATCACGATGACGCTCTCGAACGTGACGAGCGACCAGGTGGACAGCTTCCATGTATCGATGCATATGTACGGATATCTGGTGAACAATAAGGATTATGTATCGTGGTCTGACTCGGTGGAAGAGGAAGAGGGCGTGCATGTCGTAACGATCAAGATCCCGGTGACGCAGGCCTTCAGCGGAAGGATCAAGATCCAGCCGCACTGTATGATCGACGGCGTCCGCGGCATCCATCTGGATACCCACTATTACTATCTGAGTTATGACGAGGGCGGTGAAAATGCAGTCGCCTACCAGTGCAACCGGTATGGCGAGGAACTGAAAGAGCCGACCATGTGGGATAAAGTGAAGAAGTGGTGGAAGGGCGTGTGGCCCTTCTGACAGAGAAGCCCCTTCCCCGGCCGGGGAAGGGGCTTGCTTTATACGATGCGTTCATTATACGAAATGAAGAGAACCTGCGCGGCGTGTGCCGGGGCGGATCTTACAGGTCAATCTCGATCCGGCGGCCGGTCGGCTGGTACCTGTAATAGCGTACGCCGGCGGCGTTGAACAGCCGCATGGACGCGATGTTGTTGGGGGAGTCTTTATATTTGTCGTCCCCGTAGATCACGGTCTTGATCCCGGACTGGATCACGGCCTTGGCGCATTCATTGCAGGGGAAGAGCGTCACATACATGCGCGCGCCCTCCAGGCTGCCGCCGCGGTAATTGAGGATCGCGTTGAGCTCGCTGTGTACGGTATAGGGATACTTCGTCTCCAGCACATTGCCGTTCTCATCCTCCCGGCGCCACGGGAATTCATCGTCGGAGCATCCGGCGGGAAGCCCGTTGTACCCCATCGAGAGGATCTTGTTGTCCGGGCTTACGATGCAGGCGCCGACCTGCGTGTTCGGATCCTTGGAGCGCATCCCGGCCAGCGCGGCCACGCCCATAAAATATTCATCCCAGGATATATAATCTTTTCTCTTTTCTCCCATGGCCACTCCCTGCCGTCCTGCCTTATTCACCGGCCGGCTCTGTCTGGCGCGCCATCTCTTCGGCGCTCAGAATCGCGGCCAGCCGCAGGATCTGTGCATGCAGCATCTCATAACACTGGTTGTACCCGGCAAGGGATCCCCCGTAGGGATCCAGGACCTCTTCCTCTGCCTGGATATAGGTGGAGAGGGCAAACACATTCTTGGCGCCCGGATACTCCTTCAGCAGCCGGTCCCGCTGCTGCGTATCGATCGTCAGGACCAGCGTCCTGTCATCAAAATCATCTTCTGTAAGGGGATCGCTGATATGATCCTTCATGGAAAGGGAATGACTGACCAGCACGGCCTCTGCCTTCGGATTCACGGGTTCGGGAAACAGGACCACCAGGCCCTTGGAAGTAATGAGGATATCCTCCAGCATAAATTCACGCTGCAGGATCGCTTCTGCCATGGGTCCGGTCGCCGTATCGCTCTCGCTGACGAAGATCAGTTTGTCGTAATGTTTCAAGTCGATCCTCCTTCTGCGGTAATGATCTGGTGTCCGGCTGCCTTGATCAGCCGGTTCATGATCGCAGTCCCCAGCTGCGGGGTGTGAAAAGCTTCGGAATAGATCACACTTACCTGCAGATCGTCAAATTCCCGGAGGATGGAGAACAGCCTGCGGGAGATGGTTATCTCATCTTCGCGCGTTCCGGCGGAGCGCACGATCGCGTTCGTATAGAAAGACACGTCCTCATCCGTGGCGATGATCCCGGCCCTGCCGCCGGATGCCTCGGCTTCAAGCGCAAGGCTCTGGATCCTGGAACGGACATTGTCAGCCTCGCCCTCCACGATGATGAGGGGCGCCTTCGGCGCATAGTGACGATACTTCATGCCGGGCGCTTTCGGGCGGAAGGCCGGATCGTCTCCGCGAAGGCCCGGATCCATGCGGACGTTCCCGAGAACGGAGCGAAGCATCTCCAGGCTGATAAAGCCGGGGCGCAGGACGGTCGGAACCTCCTCTGTCAGATCCACGATCGTCGATTCAATCCCGATCCCGACAGGCCCGCCGTCTATGATCATATCGATCTTCCCGTTCAGGTCCTCGTATACATGGGAAGCCCTGGTAGGACTGGGACGTCCCGAGGTATTGGCGCTGGGCGCCGCGATGTAGCCGCCTCCCTGACGGATCAGTTCAAGCGCCGCCGGATGCGACGGCATCCGGACTGCAACCGTATCGAGGCCTCCTGTTGTCTCCTTCGGAACCAGATCACTCTTGTGAAAGATCATCGTCAGGGGACCGGGCCAGAATGCGTCGGCAAGCGCAGACGCTGCGGCGGGGATGCCGGACACGATGGCGTCCAGGGCGCTCATCTGCGCAATGTGTACGATGAGCGGATTGTCGCAGGGCCTTCCCTTGGCAGCGTAGATCTTTCGGGATGCGTCCGGGTCGAGCGCGTCTCCCCCGAGTCCGTACACGGTTTCGGTCGGAAATGCGACCAGGCCGCCGCTGCGGATGATCCTTCCGGCATGCGCCATCAGATCAGGATCGATGCTCTTTGTCATGTCTGCCAGGATAGTTTCCATAAACGCCTTCTTTCTGAGCGTAATTATACCACGGGGGCAGAATGGTGTGAAGAGAGCGTTTTTTGTGAAGGAAGGTGGTGCATTTTGCCGAGAGTGTGTTATACTTGCATTACTTGCATTATTTTTATTAGGGAGGTCCATCTGGTATGGAAGAGCAAATCAAGGCATCCGTTGCTGAAAATGTCGAAGAGGCTGTTGAAACGGCAGCTGAGACTCAGGAGACTGAGGTGAAAGCCGAAGCGGTGCAGGCACCGGAGGAAGTAAAGGAACAGGCGGCGCCGGAAGAGGCGAAGGCAGAGGCAGCGCCGGAAGAGGCGAAGGCGGAAGAGCCTGCTGAATCCATGGCAGATTATGAGGCGGAGATCGACGCCTCGCTGCGCAGATATGAGAGGGATGAGAAGGTCAAGTGTACCGTCATCAGCGTCGACCAGGACAAAGTGATGGTCGAGCTTGGCTCTACGACCGGGATCATCCGCAGACAGGACGTCACTGACGATCCGTCCTACAATCTGCAGGAGAATATCAAAGCCGGTGATGAGATCGAGGCAACCGTGCTCCGCTCAGACGACGGCCACGGCCACGTCGTGCTGTCCATGAAGGCTGCCGCGGCGGCGAAGGCGTGGGACCGCCTGAACGCGCTGCTGGAGTCCGGCGACCCCGTATCCGTCAAGATCACGGGCGTTACCAAGGCCGGCGTCATCGCGATGCTGGAGGGCGTACGCGCATTTATCCCGGCATCCAAGCTGAGCCTGGGTTATGTCGCGGAGGATGATCTCCAGAACTGGATCGGCAAGACGGTACAGACGCGCGTCATCACCGCCGAGCAGGAGGGCAGGAAGCTCGTGCTTTCGGCCAGGGAGATTCTTCGTGAGAAGGAAGCGCAGGAGCGCAGAGAAGCTGCAGCGCAGATCAAGGCCGGCGCAGTGATCGAAGGTACCGTTGAGAGCCTGAAGGACTACGGCGCATTTGTCAGCCTGGGCAAGGGCGTGACCGGACTTCTGCATGTATCGCAGATCAGCCAGAAGCGCATCAAGACTCCGTCTGAGGTCCTCAAGGAAGGCCAGAAGGTGACGGTCAAGGTCACGAAGGTTGCGGACGGAAGGATCAGCCTCAGCATCAAGGCGCTGGAGGACAACGGCGATGCCGAAGCGTCCGCCGAGAAGGAAGAGACGAACTATAAGCTTCCCAAGAGCGAGAATATCGGAACCGGTCTGGGCGACCTGCTGAAGGGGCTCAAGCTGAACTGAGCGTTCCTTTCAGAGAGGAAGAGCGCAGACGCGCTCCAGGGAAGACGGTGTGAACGCACCGGGCGCGGTCGGCAGGAGGACCGGGGCGTTCCTGAATAGAATAAATAGAATAATAAGAAGATCCGCAGGGCGTTTCACATGTCCCTGCGGATCTTTTTTACATGCTTCTGGATTTTTTGACGCAGGCTTTTTCCGCCTCGATCACTGCGCTGCGCAGGCCCTTTTCTTCCAGGACGCGCACTGCCTCGATCGTCGTTCCTCCGGGCGAGCAGACCATATCTTTGAGCTGCGCGGGATGCTTTCCGGTTTCCAGCACCATCCTGGCGGATCCCAGAACTGCCTGCGCGGCGAACCGGATGGCCTGGTCCCGCGGCATGCCGTCGGCGACGGCGCCGTCCGCCATGGCTTCGATCAGGAGAAATACATAGGCGGGCGAGCTTCCCGAAACAGACGTGACGACGTCCAGCAGATGTTCCGGGACCACCTCGGCTTTGCCGAAGCTTCCGAGGATCCTGAGGACGCTTGCAAGTTCTTCCTCCGTCACCCATTCGTTGGGGCACACGCCGGTCATGCCTTCCAGTACCAGGGCCGGCGTATTGGGCATGGTGCGGACGATCTTCAGGTCCCGCCCGAACTGTTCTCTGAGCCAGGAGAGCGTCTTGCCCGGCGCGATCGTGACAATCACCGTCTGCGGCCGAACGACATCTTTGATCTCCCGGATCACATCCTCATAATACTGCGGTTTGACGGACAGAAACAGAATGTCCGAAGAGGCGGCGGCTTCCCTGCTGCCGACACAGGCAATCTTCAGATCGCCGGCAATACGCGCCTGGGCTGCCGGGCTGCTGTCTGAAGCCATCAGGTCCTCCCTCGCCGCGATCCCGGAGGACAGCATGCCTCCTATAATCGCTCCGGCCATGTTGCCGCAGCCGATAAATCCAGTTTTCATACGTTTTATTCCTTTCTTCCCTCTGCGCGCCGGCGCTGCGCGAAATGCGCGCATACAGGGACCGTTCCCGGTTTCACTACAACATAGAGTATAAAGAGCGCTCTAAAGAGCGTCAAGTTTGGCAATATTTGTAGCTTGACACATAGGAGGGGCGTGAGTAGAATTAAAACATCTGTAACAAAATTGTAAATCAGAAGCCCGAAAGATTTAAGATTGTATGGCGCGCTGTGTTCATACTTTTGCGGACGCTTGAAAGACCGTACAGGTCGGAAGTTATAACAACAGGGGGAAAGATTTATGAGAAGACGCCTGAGTACGATGCTCTGTGCAGCCGCGATGCTGATGCTTGTTTCAGCACTTCCGGCACAGGCTGATTTCGTAAAAACAGATCAGGGTACCGTCTATCAGACATCCAATGGTATTGTTACGGGACTTCAGAAAATCCTGAACAGCTATTATTATTTTGACAGCTCCGGATATATGCAGTCCGGCGTCCAGGTGATCAACGGACAGTGGTATTTCTTCAGCAGAAAAGACGGGAAGATGCAGTTCGGATGGATCAGGGACGGCAAGAAGACCTATTACGCAGATACAAAGACCGGGGCGCTGTACCGTTCCAGATGGATGGGGACGCACTATTTCAACGCAGACGGGACAGAGAAGGCCAATGCGCTGACTGCAGGCGGTTCCTGGATCACAAAGAATAAGAAGACTTACTATTACAACGCTTCGGGCACGCCTGTGACGGGGATGCAGACCATCAACGGCAGCTCCTATTACTTTGACGAGAGCGGCGTTCTTCAGAAGAAGGGCTGGATCACGTGGCAGAATAACAAGTACTATGCCGATAAGAAGGGCGTCATCCAGACCGATTCCTGGATCGGCAAAAAGTACTATGTAGACGGCTCCGGCAAGAGGCTCACCGGCCTTCAGGAAATCGACGGGAAGCTGTATTATTTTACCGAAAAGACCGGAAAGCTGAAGAAGGGAAAGATCAAAGTCTCCTCCACGCTGGTTTATTTTACCGACAGCAAGGGAGAGGTCTACCGCAGCACGTTCTTTAAGAACAGCGGAAATAGATACTATGCCAAAGACAACGGGGCGCTTGCCAGCGGCCTGACCCGGATCGGGAACAATCTCTACTACTTCCACCGGAAAAACAACCGGATGATGAAGCGGTACAAGAAAACGGTCGACGGGAAAACCTATTACTTCCAGAAGGGCGGGAAAGCCGCACGCAGCAAGTGGGTCAAGATCAGCGGCAAATACTACTATTTCCAGGATGACGCTACGATGGCGGTCAGCAAGACTGTCGGAGACTATTATGTCGATGAAAAGGGCGTCCGGACGAAGAAGATCGAGTTCAACAAAGCCAACAAGATCAACGGCAAGTTTTACCTGATCGACGACAAGGGCAACGCGTATAAAAACACCTGGGTGACGATCGGCGACGACAAGTACTATGCCGGCGCGGACGGCGCCGCGCTGACCGGTCTGCAGACCATCGGCAAGTATAAGTACTACTTCAACGAAAAAGGCGTGATGGAAAAGGACACGATGGTCGTTGTCGGCAAGACTGTCTATACCGTCAATAAGAAAGGCCATATTACCAAGACCACCACGGCGATCGGAGACGCCATCGCTGCGTACGGGCAGAAGTTCCTGGGCAATCCGTATGTGTACGGCGGGACCAGCCTGACAAAGGGCGCCGACTGTTCCGGATTCGCACTCTCGGTATTCGCGCATTTCGGCATCACACTGATGCGTGTGTCCGATGACCAGATGCACGGCCCGACTTCACAGTATGTGAAGCTCGGATACAAGAAGGGAACCCGGGTCAAGGACAAGGATCTGCTTCCGGGCGACCTGATCTTCTACGGAACGAGCAATTATTCGTCCCACACGGCGATCTATATCGGCAAAAACAAGGTTGTGCATGCAGCGAACCACAACATGGGAATCATCATCTCGGATATCGACTGGGTCCACGGCCGCATCCACAACAAGGCCATGCGTTACTGGGCGTAACGGGATAACTGAAGGACAGTAAAACAGGGGTCAGACCACGGGGATTTTCCGGGGGCTGGCCCCTGTTTGGGCCCTTTGTATAAATTTTTAAGAAAGAATTCACAGGATATCCGTTGATACAGGGCGTCCATGCGGATTATACTTACCGTATCTGTGCCGCAGGCGCATTATCAAAGGGGAGATTGTCTATGCGGAAATTCACCAATACCATTGTCGGGCTGATTGCGGCCGGCGTGTGTGTGCTGATTACATGGCTCACGCTGGATGCCAGCACCATGAATCTGATCTATAACCTGAGCTTTCTGGCGGTCATGCTGGTGATCATCGCAGTCGCGCTGGCAGGCGGCTTTTCGCGTCTGGAACAGACCAGGAAGGGGCTGGACCGGGCGACGAACAAGATGACCGGGATTGCGCAGAGCGGCGGCAACATGGCGTCTATCACAAGCCCGGGCACCACGCTGTTCCAGGTTCCGTATCTGGACGCCAAGTATCAGGAGTATCTGACCTTCCTTCACAAGACCAACAGTCCGACCGATATCGGCGACTACATCGGCGAGTATGAGATCAACAACTATACGCACCGCCGCCTGGTGGAGATGGTCCCGGATATCCTGACCAGCCTCGGCATCCTGGGAACATTTGTGGGCCTTGTCATCGGACTGCGCGGATTTAATCCGACCAGCTATGAGGCGATGTCGGGATCCGTGGAAACCCTGATCCGCGGAATCAAGGTGGCGTTTGCCACGTCGATCTACGGACTGTCCCTGTCGCTGGCGTATTCGTACTGGCTGCGCGGGACGCTGACCGCGGTCTCCGAGACGCTCGACCGGTTCCTGGACGCGTACTATACCTGTGTCGTCCCGCCGACAGACGCGACGGCCATGAACCACATCATTGCGAACCAGAATTCCCAGACCAAGCTGATGCAGCAGATGCAGAAGGATCTGGCGAAGGAGGTCGCGCAGAGCCTGTCCAATTCGATCCAGCCTACCGTGCAGCATCTCGACCAGACGATGGATGAATTTACGGATGTTGTGACGCTGAACCAGAAGCAGCTTCTGGAGAATATCGCGGAGAGGGTCGCCCGCACGATGAAGCAGGAATTCTTCGCGGAATTCATCGAGATGCGCAAAGTCATGGGAGAGACGAACCAGACCCAGCGGGATCATCTGGAATTCATGCGCAGTGCGGAGTCGCAGTTCCAGAGTGACGTCCTGAGCGGAGAGGCGCGGATGTCACAGGCGATGGAGGCTTCCTCGGATACTGTTATGAGGGCGATGGGGGCGATGAACGAGCAGGAGCAGATGGTGGCGGCGTTTGTCGGCGACATGCAGACTGCGATGAACGGGATCGCGCAGACCAGCGACCTGAGCCTGCGGATGACGCAGCAGATGGAGCATCTGATCAATATGAATGACGATGTGGCGGACAAGATGATGGAGATCGCCCGCCTCAACGAGCAGTATACCAAGAGCCTTGCCTCCGTGCAGGCTGCCAACTCCGACCTGTCGGAAGGCCTGTCGGTCATGAATGACGCGAATATCCGCATGACCGACCAGATCTCGATGATGAACGGCGCTACGGCAGACGCCCTGAATGAGAGCAGAAAAGCGCAGGAGGCGTATGTATCCAGCGCGAAGGAGTACCTGAGCCAGATCAGGGACGCACAGGGCGAGCTGACGCAGCAGATGCAGTCGCAGCAGACGAATCTGCGTGAGTTCACCGAATATATGACGCAGGTCCTGACCCGGATGTCCAGGCTGACGGAAGTGACCAGCCAGGCGGCCATGAATCTGACCGAACGCGCGGATAAGATCAAGGCGGCGGAAGAAGGCGGCGATATGGAAGCGGTCAATGAGACCCTGCGCAGGCTGCTGGAGATTGAAGAAGAACGCGAACGCAGGGCGCTGCTCGCTCTTGCCGAGGAGGAGGCGAGAGAGGAAGAAGCGCAGGCGCCGCGCAGAAGGGGGCTGTTTTCCAGGAACTGAGCAGCATTCAACTGAGCAGGATCCAACTGAGCAGCATTCAACTGAGTAACATCCATTGCATGAAACTGCAGGGGGAATCGCAGTGAAGATAGTCAACCGACGCAGGATGAATGATGAGGGGAGCCATAATATATGGCGCTCTTATTCGGACATGATGTCCGGCCTGCTTCTCCTGTTTGTCCTGATCATGGCAGTCTGCCTGATGCAGGCACAGAAGAATTATAATGACAAGCTTGCCGAGCAGGCGTCCAGGATCGAGACGCAGGATAAACTGGATCAGACACGGATCCAGCTGTCCACGAAGGAGTCCGAACTGGAGCAGCAGTCGCTGACCCTGACGGATCTGCAGAGCGCCCTGGAGAACCAGGCCGCCGCGCTGTCGACGAAGGAATCCGAGCTGGAAGCGGCGCAGGCTGTACTGGATGAGCAGCAGACGCTGCTGTCCCAGCAGGAATCCGAGCTGGCGGTGCGCGACGCCGCGCTGATTTCCAGCCAGGAGAAGCTCGATGAACAGAACCGGCTGATGAGCGAACAGCAGGCAAAGATTGACCAGATCATCGGCGTCAAGGCGGATCTGATCGATTCACTGAACAAGGAATTTGCCGCGAACCAGATCAATGTACAGATCGATTCACAGACCGGCGCCATCGTGCTGGATTCAAACGTCCTGTTTGACCTGGATGAATATGAGCTGACGCCGGAAGGCGAGCAGACTCTGTACACGGTCCTTCCGGTCTACTGCAACGTGCTCCTGAGTGATCAATATATGGATTACGTGGCGGAGATCATCATCGACGGATACACGGATTCACAGGGAGATTACCTGACAAACCTGACGCTCTCCCAGAACAGGGCCTATGCGGTTGCCGAATATCTGCTGCAGATCAGCGGCGGATTCCTGGATGAAGAGCGCGGAGATCAGCTGCAGGAGAAACTGACCGCGAACGGCCGCTCCGAGTCGAACCTCATCCGCACCCAGGACGGAAAAGAGGACAGGGACGCGTCCAGGCGTGTTGAAGTCAAGTTCCGCCTGAAGGATGAAGAGATGATCCAGGAACTGTCCGATATCATCGCAGACGCGACGGCGGCTGAGATGGAGACGGCCGGCTGAGACGGAATCAGGAGGAGAGAAGCGCATGTTTCGCAGGAAAGAATCAACAGATGCCTGCGCGAAGGAGATGCAGGCGGACCTGCAGACGAAGCCTTCCGGGACAGGGAAAGCGTCTTCAGGAAAACAGAAGGCCGGAAAACGGAAAGGGCGCAGGGCGGCAAAGAAGCAGACCTTCCGCCTGGGGGATCTGGTGCAGGCGGCAGTGAATCCGCCAAAAAGGGCGGCGATGAACCGAACCTTCAGAAAACGCAGGCGCCGCTTTGAGCGCGCCGCTTCCGCTGTCAGGCTGTGGATCCGGTACCGGAATGCGAAAGAGCGCGTGACCATCTACCGGAACCCGTAAGGGAAGTGAGAATGAATATGCATGCAAGCTGCAGGAGAGCATCCTGCAGCTTTTTCATTTGAACTGCGCCGGGAAGTCCCCCGCCTCTGCAGGCGGGGGGGACATGTGCTGTCTGTCTTCCACCCGCCTCGCTCCATCCCCCGCCTCTGCAGGCGGGGGGACAGGCTTCACGCAGCACGGATATCCTGCCGGATTTGCCGTGAAAAGGGAACTGTTTTCAGAAAATGCGTGCTGTGATATTGCAAAGACGCACGCCGTGAATTTGCCGAACTTCCCGGCGTGATGTTTCGTTGACTGACCGCATGCCGCGTGATAATATTGTACAGATTATAGTTGCTCCAAAGGAGGTGAAGGCAATGGCCAAAAGTACCATCGATGCGATCCGCGAGGCAGAGAAGCAGACGCAGGAGGCAGAGAAGCAGGCCGCTGCGGACGCGAAGCTCCTGGCCTCACAGACGAAAGAGGATGCACAGAAGCTGATTGCGGACGCGGTTGCGAAGGCACAGGCGCAGGCGGAGAGCATACTGAAGGACGCCGAAGACCAGCAGCAGAAGCTGATTGACCAGAAGTCACAGGAAGCACAGAAGGCGGTCGACGATATGAAGGCTGCCGCGCTCGCCAGAAGCGGTGAAGCGGTCAGGGCCATCCTGGATATTGTACAAGAGTAACGACATGCGAATTCTTCGCAGGAAAAAAAGAGGCAGACAGAGAAGACTGCCGGAAAGGAGAATTGACAGCCTATGTCTGTAGTTCCAATGAAACGATTTTCGGTCGTCGCCATGAAGCACGACCGCAAGGCCGTTCTGGAGTATCTGCAGGTGCAGGGCGCGGTACAGGTAACTGTCAGGGGCAAAGAAGACGAGATCTTTACCAGAACCGATATGTCGAGCCAGCAGCAGGTGTTCTTAAAGAACGCGGCACGGGCGGAAGAGGCCCTTGCGGTTCTGAAGCGGCGTGTTCCGGAGAAGACCGGTTTCCTGGCGGGGTTTGAAGGAAGGAAAGAACTGAGCTTCGAGGAGTTTCAGGAGAAGCAGAAGAAGACCGATGAGACCATGAAGGTGTGCGGAAAGATCGCCGCACTGGACAAGCGGTTCTCGGACAGCGTCTCAGGCATCCCGAAGCTGGAAGACCAGAAGAAGGCGCTGGAGCCATGGATGAAGTTCGACCTTCCGCTTGATTTTTCGGGAACGAAGAAAACGGCGGCCTTTACGGGAAGCATTCCCGGCCAGTACACGCAGGACGCCCTGTACACGGAGCTGAAGAAGCTCTCCGGGGTGGAGACGTTCGATTGCGATCTTATTTCCTCGGAAACCGCGCAGACCTGTTTCTTCCTGGTGTGCGGGAAGCAGGACCAGGCCGCAATGCGCGACGCGCTCAGACGCCTGAACTTTGCGGCGCCGCCGGTGACGGACCTGAACCCGGCTGAGCGGATCGCACAGATCGACCAGGAGATTGAACAGGAGCGCAGAAAGCAGGAATCGATCCTGGAGGAGCTGCAGAAGCTTGCGGTATACAGGGACGATATCCGGTTCGCGTCCGACTATTATACGCTGCGTGCCGAGAAGTACGGAGTGATCTCGGGCCTTCTGCAGTCCCGCCGTGTCTTCTGCCTGGAGGGATATATTCCCGAAAGCCGCGCGCAGACGCTTGCGCAGGAGCTGGAGAGCCGCTTTGACGCGGCTTGTGAGATCAGCGATCCCGGAAAAAAGGAGAATCCGCCTGTTCTGCTCAAGAACAATGCGTTCGCTTCTCCGCTGGAGGGGATCACGGAGAGTTATTCGCTCCCGAACAAGAAGGAGATCGACCCGACCTTCATTTCCGCATGCTTCTATTATATTCTGTTCGGAATGATGCTGTCGGATGCGGGATACGGCCTGCTTCTGGTCCTCGGGACCGGGTTCATCCTTGCCAAGTGCGGCAAGACGATGGAGGCCGGGACGAAGAAGCTCATGAAGATGTTCCTTTACTGCGGCATCTCGACCATATTCTGGGGCGTCATGTTCGGTTCCTTCTTCGGAGACGCGGTCAGCGTGATCGGCACGACCTTCCTGGGCAAGCCGGAAGGCTTCGGTATCAAGCCGCTGTGGTTTGAGCCGCTCAATGAGCCCATGCGGATGCTGACCTTCTGCTTCCTGATCGCCCTGATCCACATGTTTGTCGGACTCGGCGCGAAGGCGTACATGCTCCTGAAGGAAGGCAAGGTCATGGATATGATCTACGATGTGGTACTGTGGTACGTGATCCTGATCTCCTGCGTCGTCTATCTGCTGACGCTTCCGACCATGGCGGACATGCTGGGCGTGAACCTGCTCTCCGCTTCGCTGCAGAAGCCGGCGGGCATCCTGATTATCCTGTCCGCTGTGGGAATCATCCTCACGGGCGGGCGCGAATCGAAGAACTGGGGCAAGCGGATCATGAAGGGCCTCTACTCCCTGTACGGGATCTCGAGCTGGCTCAGCGACGTGCTCTCCTACTCGAGACTGCTCGCACTGGGACTTGCGACCGGCGTCATCGCCACCGTCTTCAACTCGATGGGCGCGATGGGCGGCAACAACCCGGGAGGCATCGTGATGTTTATCGTGGTATTCCTGGTCGGAAATGTTCTGAACCTTGCAATCAACGCGCTGGGCGCGTATGTACATACAAACCGTCTGACGTATGTTGAGTTTTTCGGAAAATTCTACGAAGGCGGCGGAAAGCCCTTCCGTCCTTTTGCAGTGAACACTAAGTATTACAAGATCAAGGAGGATATGTAACTATGAGTATCGGACTGGTATTTGCACTTGCAGGCGCAGCACTGGCTGCGGCAACTTCGGGAATGGGCAGCGCGTACGGCGTAGGCGTTGCAGGCCAGGCAGCGGCAGGCGCTTGCACGGACAACCCGGATCTTTTCAGTAAGACGCTGATCCTTCAGCTGCTTCCCGGCACACAGGGTATCTACGGACTGCTGATCGCGTTCATCTGCCTGTCCCAGATCGGCATCATGGGCGGAAACGCCAACACAGCCATGCCTCTCGGAACCGGACTTCTGTATTTCGCTGCATGCATTCCGGTTATGATCGTTGAGCCGATCTCCGCGATGCATCAGGGACGTACGTCCGTTGCCTGTATCTCGATGGTCAGCAAGAAGGAAGAGACCTTCGGTAAGTCCATGATCTTCCCGGCTATGGTTGAGACATACGCAATTCTTGCACTGCTTATTTCCATCCTTGCGATCTTCGGCGTATCTGCCCTTGCATAATGAGGCGATTTGAACCGTTTGTAAGATTCATAGCGAAGGAGACTGGAAATGGCAGGTTTGGATAAGATATTAGAGGACATTCGCCGGGAGTCCGCAGAAGCGGTCGCCTCCGTGAACGCCGATGCGCAGAAAGAGCGCGATGAGGCGCTTGCGCAGGCACAGGCGCAGGCGGATGCCCAGGTACAGAAGATCCTCTCCCGCGCGCAGGCACAGGCGGACGATCTCATCGCCAGGGCGGATTCCGCCGCCCAGCTTCAGAGGCGCCGCAAGCTTCTGGAGACCAAGCAGGAGCTGATCCTGTCCGTGATCGGCCAGGCGAAGAAAGCGGTTCTGGATCTTCCGGACAGCGATTATTTTGATCTGATCCTCGGCCTGATCGGCAAAAATGCCCTTCCGAAGGAGGGCGAGATCCTCTTTTGCAGGAAAGATATCGCACGCATGCCGAAGGACTTTGCGTCCAGGCTTGTAAAGATTCTTCCGCAGGGCGCTTCGCTGGCCGTGTCAAAAGAGGATGCCGACATCAGCGGCGGATTCATCCTGAAGTATGACGGAATCGAACAGAATCTGTCTCTGGATGAGATCTTTGAGGAGAACCACGACCGTATGACGGATGCAGCAGGGAAGGTACTGTTTTCATAAAGGAGGAGAGCAATGGCCGAACAATATATATATGCGGTCGCGCGTATCCGTTCCCGTGAACTGACTCTGCTGAATGAAGCGGTGATCTCGCAGCTGGCGGCCGCTTCCTCGGAGGAGGAGTGCTTAAGGCTCCTCAATGAGAAGAACTGGGGCAATCCGGAGCTTCCCAGCGAGGAGATGTTCCGGGAGGAAGAGAAGAAGACCTGGGACTTTATCCGCGAACTGCTTCCCCGGCAGATGGAGATCTTCGATGTATTCCGTCTGGAGAAGGACTATCACAATCTGAAGGCTGCGGTGAAGGAGAGCTGCATCGACGGCGATCATCCCGGCATATTCGAGGAAGGCGGGAGCATTTCACCGAAGGTGATTGAGCGCGCTGTCGCCGAATCGGATTACGACGCGCTGCCGGAGGCGATGCGCGAGGTCGCCAGGGAGGCGAAGGAGACGCTCCTTCAGACCCGGGACGGACAGCTGTGCGACGTCCTGATCGACCGTGCTGCACTGGAGGCGATCCGGAGCGCGGGGGAAAAGAGCGGCGTGAAGCTTCTTTCCGATTACGGAGAACTCACCTGCGCAACCGGCAACATCAAGACGGCCGTGCGCGCCGCGAGGACCGGCAAGAGCAGGCAGTTTCTGGAGAAGGCGCTTGCACCGTGCAGGACGCTGGATGTGGCAGAGCTTGCGGACGCAGCCGCACAGGGCATCGACGCAGTGGTTGCATATCTGGATCATACCGAATATGCCGACGCGATCGATGAACTGAAGACATCCGTGGCATCCTTCGAGCGCTGGTGCGACGACCGGATGATCAGAACGATACAGCCTCAGATCCATAACCCGTTCGGCATCGATCCGATCGCGGCCTATATCATTGCCCGCGATATCGAGATCAAGACGGTGCGGATCATTCTGGCGGCCAAGAGAAACGGTCTGCCGGAAGAGATGCTCCGGGAAAGGGTAAGGGAAATGTATGTATAAGGCAGCTGTTATGGGAGACTGGGACTCCATCTACGGCTTCGCGGCGCTGGGACTGGACACATTCCGCGTCGAGGCGGGCGCGCAGCCGGAAGAGGCAGCCGATCTGCTCAAGAGGCTTTCCCAGAATAAATATGAAGTCATCTATATCACGGAAGCGCTGGCAGCCACCATTCCGGAAGAAATCGACCGGTACCGCCTGATGCAGAGCCCCGCGGTGATCCTGATTCCGGGCATCTACGGCAATACGGGACAGGGACTGCAGGCCGTCAAGAAGTCGGTGGAGCAGGCTGTAGGAAGCGACATCGTATTCGGGAACTGACCGGTGCGCAGAAGGGATCCGGACCTTGTCCGGGCGCTCTGCCGCCGTACATAAGAATATCTAAGAAAGGCACAGGATATGGCAAAGGGAACAATCAAGAAGGTGTCCGGACCGCTCGTTGTCGCGACCGGTATGCGGGACGCGAACATGTTCGACGTCTGCCGTGTCTCTGACAGGAGACTGATCGGAGAGGTCATTGAGATCCACGGAGATGAGGCGTCGGTTCAGGTCTATGAGGAAACCGCAGGACTTGCTCCGGGAGAACCCGTAGAATCGACGGGTGCCCCGCTGAGCGTGGAACTGGGGCCCGGACTGATCGGAAGTATCTATGACGGAATCCAGAGACCTCTGGTCGACATTATGGAGCAGACCCAGTCGAACCTGCTCTCCCGCGGAATCGAGGTGCCGTCTCTGAGCAGAGAGAAGGTGTGGCACTTTGTACCGGCGGTCAAGGCCGGGGAGAAGGTCATCGGCGGCGATGTGATCGGAACCGTGCAGGAGACACACATCGTTACCCAGAAGATCATGATTCCGCCCAATACAACGGGCACCATCAAGTCCATCCGGGAAGGCGACTTCAAGGTAACCGATACCGTGTGCGTTCTTGAGAAGGAAGACGGAAGCGAGCAGGAGATCACGCTGATCCAGAAATGGCCGGTCCGCCGCGAGAGACCGTACGCACAGAAGATCGCTCCGGAAATGCCGCTGGTCACCGGACAGAGAGTCATCGATACGCTCTTCCCGATCGCAAAGGGCGGCGTGGCCGCAATCCCGGGACCGTTCGGCTCCGGCAAGACGGTCGTGCAGCACCAGCTGGCAAAATGGGCAGAGGCGGACATCGTCGTCTATATCGGCTGCGGCGAGCGCGGAAATGAGATGACGGACGTTCTGAACGAGTTCCCGGAACTGAAGGACCCCAAGAGCGGATATTCCCTGATGGAAAGAACCGTCCTGATCGCCAACACCTCCGACATGCCGGTTGCGGCCCGTGAGGCGTCGATCTATACGGGTATCACGATCGCCGAGTATTTCCGCGACATGGGCTATTCGGTGGCTCTGATGGCAGACTCCACATCCCGCTGGGCAGAGGCGCTGCGTGAGATGTCCGGACGTCTGGAAGAGATGCCCGGTGAGGAAGGCTACCCCGCGTATCTGTCCTCCAGGCTTGCACAGTTCTATGAGAGAGCAGGCCGCGTCGTGGCGCTCGGATCGGACAAGAGAGAAGGCGCGCTGTCAGCAATCGGAGCGGTTTCCCCTGCAGGCGGCGATATCTCCGAGCCGGTTTCGCAGGCAACGCTTCGTATCGTCAAGGTCTTCTGGAGACTGGATGCGGATCTTGCCTACCAGCGTCATTTCCCTGCCATCAACTGGCTCAGCTCCTATTCGCTGTACCTGGATTCCCTCGGGAAATGGTTCAACGACCAGACAAACGGTGAATGGATGCCGCTGCGTGCGGAGATGATGCGTCTGCTGCAGCAGGAGAGCGAGCTCAATGAGATGGTGCAGCTGGTCGGTATGGACGCCCTGTCCTGGCCGGACCGCCTGACGATGGAGGCTGCAAGATCCATCCGTGAGGACTATCTGAACCAGAACGCATTCATGGACTCCGATACCTACACCACACTGCAGAAGCAGCTTCTGATGATGAAGCTGATCCTCGCCTACTATGACAAGGGTCTGGAGGCGCTGGAACAGGGTGCGACCATTCAGTCGCTGGTCGACCTGCCCTGCCGTGAGGAGATCGGACGTTACAAGTATACAGATATTGACAAGATTCAGTCAGAGTATGACCGGATCATGCAGGACCTGGAGCAGGCAATCCGGAAAGCGGTTGCCCAGAGCCAGGAGTAAGGGGGCATACCGATGGCAAAAGAATACAGAACCATTCAGGAAATTGCCGGCCCTCTGATGATGGTGCGCGGCGTAGAAGGCGTTGCATACGATGAACTGGGCGAGATCGAACTGGCGAGCGGGGAAAAGAGACGCTGCCGTGTTCTGGAAATCAACGGCGGAAATGCGCTTGTGCAGCTGTTTGAGAGCTCGACCGGCATCAACGTGGAGTCCTCCAAGGTCCGTTTCCTCGGACGCTCCCTGGAACTTGGCGTATCGGAAGACATGCTGTCGAGAGTCTTCGACGGACTCGGCCGTCCGATCGACAACGGTCCGGAGATCCTGCCCGAAGAGCGGCGCGATGTCAACGGCCTGCCGATGAATCCGGCAGCCCGCGCGTATCCGGAGGAGTTCATCCAGACGGGCGTATCCGCGATCGACGGACTGAACACGCTGGTCAGAGGACAGAAGCTGCCGATCTTCTCGGCGTCCGGTCTTCCGCACGCAAACCTTGCGGCGCAGATCGCAAGGCAGGCGAAGGTTATCGGAACGGATGAACCGTTCGCGGTTGTCTTCGCGGCGATGGGCATCACATTCGAGGAATCCAACTACTTTATCGAATCCTTCCGCGAGACGGGCGCTATCGACAGGGCGGTCCTGTTCATGAATCTGGCGAACGACCCGGCCGTCGAGCGTATCGCGACTCCGCGTATGGCGCTGACCGCCGCGGAATATCTCGCATTTGAAAAGGGCATGCATGTCCTGGTCATCATGACCGACATCACGAACTATGCGGACGCGCTGCGTGAGATCTCCGCAGCCCGCAAGGAGGTTCCGGGACGCCGCGGATATCCGGGATACATGTATACGGACCTGGCTTCCCTGTATGAAAGAGCAGGACGCCAGAGAGGCAGAAACGGATCGATCACGATGATCCCGATCCTGACCATGCCTGAGGATGACAAGACCCATCCGATCCCGGACCTGACCGGATACATCACTGAGGGCCAGATCATCCTGAGCCGTGATCTCTACCGCAAGGGCATCGAGCCCCCGATCGACGTTCTTCCGTCTCTGTCCAGACTGAAGGATAAGGGTATCGGCGAAGGAAAGACCAGGGCCGACCACGCCAACACCATGAACCAGCTCTTTGCGGCGTATGCGCGCGGCAAGGACGCGAAGGAACTGATGGTCATCCTCGGCGAGGCAGCGCTGACCGACGTCGATAAGCTGTACGCGAAGTTCGCGGATGAATTTGAAGAGAAGTATGTCAACCAGGGATACCGGACAGACCGGTCCATCGAGGAGACGCTGGATATCGGGTGGGACCTTCTGAGGATCCTTCCGAGAGGCGAGCTGAAGCGTATCAAGGATGAATTCCTTGATGAGTACTACGACAAGAAGTGAGCAGGGAGGTGGAACTTTGGCTGGTTCAACCGTAATACCGACCAGAATGGAGCTCACGCGCCTCAAGAAGAAGCTGGTGACAGCCCGCAAGGGCCACAAGCTGCTCAAGGACAAGCGCGATGAGCTGATGAGACAGTTTCTCATCATGGTCCGGGAAAATAAAGAACTCAGAGAGCAGGTCGAAAAAGGGATCGAAGACGCGAACCGGGGATTTGCTCTGGCCAGAAGCTCTATGTCCGACGAGTCTGTGCGGGTTGCCTTCATGGCACCCAAGCAGAGGGTTTCTCTGGACGTTTCCTATAAGAACATCATGAGTGTCAACGTGCCGGAATACAGCTTCGAGACCAGGACGAGCGACGCCGCAGATATGTTCTCTTACGGCTATGCGTTCACTTCTGCGGATCTGGACGACGCGGTGCAGCAGCTCTCAGACATCTTTCCGAAGATGCTCCGGCTGGCCGAGACAGAGAAGAGCTGCCAGCTGATGGCGGCGGAGATCGAGAAGACCAGGAGGCGCGTCAACGCACTGGAGCACGTCATGATCCCGCAGCTTGAGGCCGACATCAAGTTCATTGCCATGAAGCTGGATGAGAGCGAGCGCTCCAGCCAGATCCGGCTGATGAAGGTCAAGGATATGATGCTGGAGGATGCGCACCATTATTCCGAGAAGGAGGAAGAGCGCGCCAGGGAGCTGGAAGCGCAGACTTAATTGCGGGATTACATGCTTAGAGCGAAGCTGAGTTGAAGAGCTAAGACACCGCCGGGCGGCCGCCCGGAGGTGTCTTTTTTTGCCTTCCGGAGGGCCCGGAAGGCGACTCTTGCCCATGAAACGGCGCTAAAACAGGATTTTTTTGTGTAATTTTTTGGATGTCATCGAAGAGTATTATTGCTATACTTATAACAACTATAAAAAATAGCAAAGAGGAAAATAAATTGAAAAAATTTACTTTCAGAGGCGGCGTTCATCCGTACGAGGGGAAAGAGCTGACAGCAGAACTCCCGCTCAAGACCCTGGAACCGGGGCGTGAACTCGCCTTTTTAGTTTCCCAGCACATCGGGGCGCCTGCCGTGCCTTCGGTGAAAAAAGGAGATCATGTCCTGGCGGGACAGCTTCTTGCAGAGGCAGGCGGGTTTGTTTCAGCGCGCGTATTTTCCTCTGTATCGGGAACGGTCAAAGGGATCGAGAAGAGGCGCAGCGCCAAAGGCGACCTGGTCGACGCGGTCATTGTGGAAAATGACGGACTCTATGAGCATGTTTCCTATGATCCGCTGCCGGGCATGGAGAAGTACATCGAAGCCTATGATACCCCGCATGGAACGGGGTGGGAGGCGATCCAGAACGTGTCTCCCCGCAGCGCCGGGGAAGTGCTGGACCTGGTCCGCCCGGACGAGGTGCTCTCTAAGCTCAGCGGCGAGCAGGTGCTCTCCCGGATCCGGGAGGCAGGCGTCGTTGGAATGGGCGGCGCCGGATTCCCCGCGCATGTAAAGTATGCGCCCTCCGACCCGGACAAGATCGACTACATCCTGATCAACGGGTCCGAGTGCGAACCTTATGTCACCTGTGACTACAGGCTTCTGTGCGACCGCCCCGGCGAACTGATCGCGGGACTCAAGGCGATCCTCAAGCTGTTCGGGCATGTGCAGGGCGTCTTCTGCATCGAGGATAATAAACCCCGGGCGATCGAGACTCTGCAGGAGGCGCTGCGGACGGAAGAGACGATCTTTGTCGCGCCGTGCAGAACCAAGTATCCGGAGGGAGCCGAGCGGAGTCTGATCAAGGCGATTACGCGCAGGGACGTCAACTCCAAGATGCTTCCGGCAGACGCGGGCTGCATCGTTGTCAACGTCAGTACCGCATACGCCGTTTTCGAGGCCGTCTATCTCGGAAAGCCTGATTTCATGCGGATCATGACCGTATCCGGGGACGCCGCGGCATCGCCGGGCAACTTCCTGGTTCCCACGGGGATGTACTACAGCGACGTCATCCAGGGAGCGGGCGGCTTCAGGCAGATCCCGGAGAAGCTGATCTCCGGCGGCCCGATGATGGGCTTTGCACAGGGCAGTATTGAAGGCGTCGTCACCAAGACGTCGAGCGCGCTGACGGCCTTTACCCACGACCTTGTCTCGAGAATACAGGAGACGCCCTGCATTAACTGCGGGCGGTGCGTGGACGCATGTCCGGCACATCTGGTCCCGAGCCATCTGGCAGAGATGGCCCGCACGAACCGGCTCGACGAGTTTACTGACAACTACGGTATGGAATGCGTGAACTGCGGTTCCTGCTCATGGAGCTGTCCTGCCAAGCGCCCGCTGGCGGCCCTGATCTTCCAGGGACGGCAGACGGTACTGGACAGGAAGCGGAACGCACGGAAATAATCAAGGAAGGAGCATGAATGAACCAGAGATTTCAGGTATCGTCTTCGCCGCATACGCGGAGCACGATTTCAACCTCCGCAATCATGTTCATGGTTGCATTGGCGCTGATGCCCTCCTGCGTAGCCGGGGTGCTGTTCTTTGGCGAGCATGCACTGGTGGTCCTGGTGCTGTCCGCGGCGTCATCTGTCGGAACGGAATATATCTATGAAAAACTGCTCCATAAGCCGGTTACGGTCAAGGATGGTTCCGCACTGGTTACGGGCCTCCTGATCGGCATGAACATGCCGCCCGCGATTGACTGGTGGATCCCGTGTGTCGGATCTGTCTTTGCAATCGTTGTGATCAAGCAGCTGTACGGCGGCATCGGCCAGAACTTTATGAATCCTGCGCTGGGCGCCAGATGTTTCCTGCTGATCTCCTTTGCGGGAAAGATGGCGAACTTCACAACCGGAACCGGCATGATCGGGATCGTAACGCAGGTGCCTGCAACGACGGATGCGCTGTCCGGAGCGACGCCGCTGGCGTATCTCAAGACCGGGCAGCTGTTTGACCTGCGCAGCCTGTTTTTCGGCAACACGGCAGGCTGCATCGGCGAGACCAGCGCGCTGGCTCTTCTGGCGGGCGGACTGTTCCTGGTCGCAATGAAGATCATACGTCTGCGCATCCCGGGCGCATACCTTGGGACCTTCGCACTTCTGACACTGATAACCGCGCTTCTTCGCGGATATCCCTCCCCGGCTGTCTATACACTGCAGCAGCTGTGCGCGGGCGGACTGATGCTCGGTGCATGGTTTATGGCGACGGACTATGTGACCAGCCCGATCACGGCAATGGGCCAGATTGTATACGGAGTGCTGCTGGGAATCCTGACCTGGGTCTTCCGCATGGTCGGAACGGGCGCGGAAGGGGTTTCCTACGCGATCCTGTTCTGCAACCTGCTGGTGCCGATCATTGAACGCTATACCAGGCCGGTCGCGGCAGGCGTTGCCGGGCAGAGCCGGGAAGCCAAACGGCTGATGCGCGAGAAGGAGAAGGAAGCCAAACGGCTGAAGGCGGCTGACAGGAAGGAGAAGCCGGTATGAGTGAGAATGCGCAGAATCAGGAGATGGAAAATAAAAAAGACGCTGTGCACGCCGGAAAGAAAACCGACAGCCTCGTGCATGACATCAGCATCCTGGTCGTGATCACTCTGGCAGCAGGCGCTCTGCTGGGCGCGGCGTATACGGTGACAAGAGCGCCGGTTGCGCGCGCACAGGCGGCGGCAAAGGAAGAGGCGCAGAGAACGGTCATGCAGGAAGCAGATTCATTTGCAGCGCTTGCAGGCGCCGCGGATGCGGAAGAATCTGACGGGGCGGCCCTGATGAAAGAGGTCGGCGCAAGGCTTGAAGAGAAAGGCCTCACGGGAACTGCAGTGGAGCAGATCGACCAGGCGCTGGATGCACAGGGCGGCGTGATCGGTTATGTGGTGACATGCACGAATTCCGAAGGATACGGCGGCGACGTGGAACTGATGTGCGGCGTGTCCGCCGACGAAGAAGGGACGCTGACGATCCGGGGGATCTCATTCCTTGCGCTCAGCGAGACTGCCGGTATGGGCATGCGTGCCAAGGACACCAGTTTCCTGGAACAGTTCCCGGGCAAAATGATCCGTGAGGGTGAGACGTTTGCCTACACCAAGAGCGGGAATCCCGCGGACAATGAGATTGACGTCATCAGCGGCTGCACGGTGACAACCAACGCAGTCACGAAGGATGTCTGTGCGGCTCTGGAAGCGGTGAACGCCGCCCTTCAGAGCGGCGGCGCTCCGGACGCGAAGGAAGGACAGGAGGGATAAGATGAGGGAGAAAAATCCCGGACTGCGGATGTACAAAAAGCGCAGACGGTTCTCGCTGAGCCGGTATGTTCGTCTGAAGAAGAATTCACCCGGCGAGCGGATCATCAACGGAATCTATTTTGAGAACCCTGTTTTTATGCTGGTGCTGGGCATGTGCCCGACGCTGGCGACGACGACCTCTGTCATCAATGCGGTCGGCATGGGGCTGTCCACGACGGCGATTCTGGCGCTCTCGAACCTGTTTATCTCCGTCCTTCGGAAGGTCATTCCGCAGCGGATGCGTATGCCCTGCTATATCGTCATCATCGCGTCGTTTGTGACGATCGTCGATTTCCTGATGGAGGGCTTCACACCGTCCATGTACAGTTCCCTGGGCGTGTACATCCCGCTGATCGTGGTGAACTGTATCATCATGGGACGTGCGGAGGCGTATGCCGGCAAGCACCGTCCGGCTGAGTCGTTCTTCGACGGGATCGGGATGGGTCTCGGCTTTACCGTGGCGCTGATCCTGATTGCTTCTGTCAGAGAGCTGATCGGATGCGGGACCTGGGCGGGTCTGCAGGTGATGCCGGCCGCCTATGAACCGGTGAATATCTTCGTCCTGGCGCCCGGCGCGTTCCTGGTGCTGGCGATGTTTGTCGCGATTATGAACCGCTTCCAGATCGGGGCTGCAAGAAGAGATGACAGCTGGGATCCGACCGGGAAGTTTGTATGCGCAGACTGCCGCAGCTGCCCGCGCATTCTGAACTGCTCCGGCAAACCCGTGGATTATGTCGTACCTGCAGGCACTGCCCGCAGCACAGATGAGAAGGGAGGGGATGCGTAATGTCAGCAGCCGGGATCATTACACTCGTTATCACGACGATCCTTGCCAATAACGTGGTCCTGAGCCAGTTCCTTGGGATCTGTTCCTTCCTGGGCGTGTCGCAGAAGACGGATACCGCCGCCGGCATGGGCGCGGCGCTGACCTTCGTCCTGACATTGGCTTCATTTGTCTGCGGCGTTCTGTACCGGTTCCTTCTGGTTCCGTTCCACCTCGAGTACCTGCGCACCATCGTGTTCATCGCGATCGTAGCGGCGCTGGTGCAGTTTGTGGAAATGTTCCTGAAGAAGTTCATGACGCCTTTGTATGAGGCGCTTGGAATCTATCTGCCGCTGATTACGACCAACTGCGCGGTGCTGGGCGTTGCGCTTCTGAATGTGCAGAAGGACTACAGCATCGTGGTCGGGACCATCTACGGTTTTGCGACTGCGCTGGGGTATTGGCTGGCCATTGTGCTTCTCTCATTTCTCAGGGAGAAGATTACCGATAATGATATCCCCCGTCCGTTCCAGGGCTTTCCGATCGTTCTGGTGACAGCTGCCCTGATGAGCATCGCGTTCTTCGGGTTTGCGGGAATCAAATTTTAAGGGAGATCAGATATGACAGATGTGTTGTTTGCCGCGCTGATGATCGGAGGAGTCGGCCTGGTTGTGGGCCTGTTCCTCGGATTTGCCAGCAAGGTGTTCGCCGTGAAAGTGAACCAGAAAGAGCTGGATATCATGGAGGTCCTTCCGGGCGCCAACTGCGGCGGCTGCGGCTATTCAGGCTGCGCTGCGCTGGCTGCTGCGCTTGTAAGAGGGGATGCGAAGGCGAATGCCTGCGTGGTCGGACAGGAGGAAGTGGCCAACCAGATCCGCTGGATCATAGGCGGAAAGAGCGAACGTGTTGTAAGGAACGTCGCGTTTGTGCGCTGTTCGGGGGACTGCAACAGTACCTTTGACAGCTATACGTACACCGGGCCGAAGACCTGCGCTGCCGTGGCGCTCGCCCCGGAGGGCGGCCCCAAGTCATGTTCGTTTGGCTGCGTCGGGTGCGGAGACTGTGTGGCAGGCTGCGAGTACGGAGCGATCTACATCCAGAGAGGCGTCGCGGTGGTGGATGAGGAGAAGTGCCTCGACTGCCGCAAGTGCATGAAGACATGTCCCAAGGGCCTGATCATCGAGGTTCCCTACTACAGGGCTTCCCATATCGGATGCGTCAATCCCCTGCGGGGAAAGATCGTCATGGACAACTGCAAGGTCGGATGTATTTCCTGCGGAAAATGCGCAAGGAGCTGCCCGTCGAAGGCGATTGAGCTGGCCGGCGGTTTCCCGGTCATCAACTATGATCTGTGCAATGACTGCGGAACGTGCAGGGACAACTGCCCGAGGCACTGTATCGTATAAGAAAGGGGCCGGTGCGCCGGCACCATCTGTTACACAGGCCAGCCTCCGGCCTTCTGCATGGAGTTTTGTGGGCACAACTGAAAACCATAGGCAGCCGACTAAGCTTTGCGAGTTGCTGCAGCCATGGAAGCGACCACGCTTCTATAGGAGCTGGGAATGGCTGCA
>CAJOKX010000006.1 GCA_905235415.1 uncultured Lachnospiraceae bacterium | reverse complement strand
ACTGCGACATTTAATAAAACGGAAGGCAAGACTAATTATTATCGTCTCACGACACCCGCCGACGCGCAGTATGCGCAGATCAAAGTGAGTCTGCCGGAGGGGTTTAAAGAAAAGACAGACGTCACTATCCGAGGGTTGACCCTTGTGCTCCGTCCCGATTCACCGGTCATCAAAGGCTGGATGGAGCAAGGCAACATCTCTCAGATTCATTTTGAAAATTTCGCCGCCTTTGATTCGTTTGTGGCAGATCCGAACGGCACATACCAGTGGGCGAATTCATGGAGTACATCCTCCGATTCTCTGGCGCAGGAAGTCGGGCTCGATGACATAGACAAGGGCGAGTTCGGCGCCTATCGCTTCCGCAAAAATGCCGGCTGGGACGTGTCGGGCAGCGGATTTGGCACGCGGTTTTTCAAAAATGAGGTGTCCCATTCCGATGATAAGACCCATCAGGAATACAATGTCCGCTACAGACTGTCTGCGCTGGAGACGGTTGCGACAGCAGCTCTCCCGAAGGAAATATACCAAAGCTGGGCTTGCAACAGCATGGCTTTCTATGATCTTCTGCCGGAAGGCTTCGTCTTTGACAGCTCTCAGACGGTTGAAGTGTATGGAGCGCATTATCTTTATACCAGCGTCAACGGCGTTTACATGGATGGGATATCGGGCCAGGTGATTGCCCCGGCGATGCTTGATGACATTGAGATCAAAGACAACTACAAAGGCACCGGTCGTCAGATGGTCATCTTCAAGGTGAAGAGTATGGTGGAACCGGGGCGGAATTACGGCACATATGCCTCTTCGTATGGGACCGTCTGGAGTGGATTCGGTGTTGATTTCAGCATGAAGGCAAAATATAACGACATCCCGGCGGGTCGGCTCTACAACCTGGCTGCATGCAAGAGGACGGACGGTCAGCTGTTCTCGGTAGGCTTCTCGCAGGAAAGTTTCCAGATACGCAACGTCCCGGTACCCAACGGTAATGACGGCCATCAGGCATTCTACGATTTTGACGGAGACGAGGATGTCTCCACGAAGGACTCCCAGTATGCCTACCAGAGTCTGGTACCCGATTTTGACAGATCGGTCGAGAATGCAGTCAGCAAGAGGGTCCGGGCGGCTTCGGGGATGTTTGAATCTTCCGATACGAGCGACGTGGGCAGCGATTATACCTATCGAATCAAACTGTGCGCAACCAAGGACGGTACGACCAAAAATGTCGTGCTCTATGATGTTCTGGAAAATGCCGCCAATACAGACGGGCATACCGGAGAGAATTCCTGGAAGGGCACGTTCAAAGATGTTGACACAAGCAATGCAGCCGGTAAGGGCATCGCGGTCAAGGTCTTGTACAGCACGGCCCAGGGGCTTTCCTACAACGATCCGGAAGGGCTGCTCATAGAGGACGCGCCGGGCATATGGAGCGAAACAAAGCCTGCAGATCTCTCCCAGGTCACTGCGGTCGCATTTGATCTGCGCAGAAAGACGAACGGACAGGAGATGGAGTTCCAGGAAAATGAAGAAGTCTATGTCGATATCATTATGAAGGCTCCGGGTGAACTGCAGACGCCGGCGGAATGTGCCTATAACCGCCCGGCGTATAACAGTACATACGTTGCGCAGAACTCCTCCACCGAAGTTACGTCGTTTAATACCGGCGCCCGGACGGTGGTGCGGCTGCACGAACTGCAGGAGCTTCAGCTCTATAAATACGCGGACACGCAGGCGCAGGGGAAAAATCCGGATCCGCTTGCCGGAGTTTCATTTACACTCTATCGGTGCACGAGGGCCGACGCGGTCGGACATACGCATTCACAGTATGCAACCGGGGAGACATGCTGGGAGGCAGTCAGAACCGTGTCGAGCAAAGAGGACGGCAAAGTGTATTTTGACAAGCTCGACACAGGGATCTACCGCCTGCAGGAGGTCAGCGTGCCGAGAGGTTATAAGCGCTATAGCAGTGACCAGTACTGGCTCTTCGAGGTTGACGCAACGAATGGCACGGTCACGAAACCACAGCCGCAGGGCCGCGACACTCCGGCTCTTGGCGGCAATGCTCAAAACGGCTATACGCTGACAAATGAGAGCGATAAGATCTATCTTTATATGTCTAAGAGTTGGGAGGGTTCCGACATCACGACCGGCTACCTGCCGGCCAAAATCAAGTTTGATGTGTACCGCCAGAAAGAAGAGGACGCGGAGAAGGAGTTTTACACGTCAGTAACGCTGGATGTAAGTCCGGGGCAGACTGGCACCCAGATCAAGGTGCCAAAGTACTATGATGGCATTCACAGCTGGATCTGGTCGGTCGAGGAGACAGAGATCGCCGGCTATACGCTGACAGGATACAGAGTTGTTCACTATTCGACTACTCAGGACATCATTTATCTGACGAATACACAGGATACCGTGGAAATCTCCGCGAAGAAGGCCTGGAAGAATGTGGACGGAAGCACAACTCCGCCAGCCGGCGCGAAGGCGACGTTCGTTCTCCTGATCGACGGCGTTCAGTCCAATTACCGTGTGACGGTGGACGGGACTGCAGACGGGACGAAACCCACTGGGAAAGGCGGCTATGAGAGCGAGGCGTGGACCGGCACATTCGTCAATCTGCCGGAATACAAATATGTGAACGGACAGCCTGTGAAGATCGTATACACCGTGCAGGAGACGGGTGTTTCCGGTGTTTACGGATACAGCGCAGTTTCACAGACGCCGGTCGGCGACGGCGGAGAGATCACCAACCGGCAGGAAGAAACGGAGATCTCCGTATCCAAGATATGGAAGAATGCGGATGGTACATCTGATGTGCCGGAAGGTGCGTCTGTGACCTTCACGCTGTGTGCAGACGGAAAGGAGACGGAGTATTCTGTCACTCTGGACGGTAAGGCAGACGATGTGCCGGAGAAGACCGGCGGGTATGAGAGTGCTGCATGGAAAGCTTCCTTTATTCATCTGATGAAGACGGACGCGGCGAGCGGCAAAGAGATTGCCTATACGGTGAAGGAGACAGCGGGCTGGGACGGCTACAGCCACACGTCCGATCCGGCCGGCGCGGATGAAGCGATTACCAACACGCAGGAGGAGACGAAGATCTCTGTTTCCAAGGCGTGGAAGAATGCGGACGGCACCACGAGCGCGCCGGAGGGCGCGGAAGTGACCTTTACGCTGTATGCGGACGGCGAGGCGACGAATTATACAGTCGCACTGGACGGAAAGGCGGACAGCGAGCCGGCTGCGACCGGAGGATACGAGAGCGAAGCCTGGAAAGCAGTGTTTATGCATCTTCCGAAGTTCAGGTATGAAACAGACGAGGAGACCGGCGCTGTCAAGGCTGTCGAGATCGTGTACACGGTGAAAGAGAGCGCAGGCTTTGCCGGTTATACACAAGACACCGACGAAGCTGTCACCGATGGCGCGGTGATCACCAACACGCAGGAAGAGACAAAGATCTCTGTTTCCAAGGCGTGGAAGAATGCGGACGGCACCACGAGCGCTCCGGCTGGCGCGGAAGTGACCTTCACGCTGTATGCGGACGGTGAGGCGACGAATTATACAGTCGCACTGGACGGTGAGCCGGACAGCGAGCCGGGTGCGACCGGCGGATACGAGAGCAAAGCGTGGACGGCATCGTTCGTGCACCTGCCGAAGGCCCGGTATGAGACAGACGAGGAGACCGGCGCTGTCAAGGCTGTCGAGATCGCGTACACGGTGAAAGAGAGCACAGGCTTTGCCGGTTATACACAAGACACCGACGAAGCTGTCGCAGACGGCGCAGTGATCACCAACACGCAGGAAGAGACGAAGATCTCTGTTTCCAAGGCGTGGAAGAATGCGGACGGCACCACGGGCGCGCCGGCTGGCGCGGGCGTGACCTTCACGCTGTATGCGGACGGCGAGGCGACGAATTACACAGTCGCAATGGACGGAAAGGCAGACAGCGAACCGGCTGCGACCGGCGGATACGAGAGCAAAGCGTGGACGGCATCGTTCGTGCACCTGCCGAAGGAGACCGGCGAAGTCAAGACAGTCGAGATCGTGTACACGGTGAAAGAGAGCAAAGGGCCTGCGGGCTATGCGGCAGACACCACGGATGCGGTCGAAGACGGCGCAGTGATCACCAACACGCAGGAAGAGACGAAGATCTCTGTTTCCAAGGCGTGGGAGAACGTTGACGGCACCACGAGCGCGCCGAAGGGCGCAAGCGTGATCTTTACGCTGTATGCAGACGGAAAGGCGACGAAGTACACCGTCACCCTGGACGGAAAGGCCGACACAGCACCCGGGGAGGCCGGCGGCTATGAGAGCGCAGCGTGGAAAGCTTCCTTCATCCGTCTGCCGAAGACAGATGCGGCGAGCGGAAGGACAGTCGTCTATACAGTGAAGGAGACCGGCGGCTGGGCAGGGTACACCTGTCAGAATGCCGATGCGGTCGGTGCGGACAGCACCATCACCAACCGGCAGGATGAGACGGATATTTCGGCATACAAGAAATGGAAAAATGCCGACGGCAGCAAGAGCGCACCGGATGGCGCGAGCGTAACGTTCACACTGTGCGCAGACGGCAAGGAGACGAAGTACACGGTCAAACTGGACGGAACGGCGGACAAAGCGCCTGCGGCCGATGGCGGGTATGAGAGTGCATCCTGGACTGCGGCGTTCGTCCATCTGCCGAAGTACAGCTGCGAAACGGATGAAAAGACAGGAGACACAGAACTTAAGGAAATCCGGTACACTGTAAAAGAAACCGTCGGCTATAAGAATTACACAGCGGATCAGGAGGAAGTATCCGACAAGGGTACGATCACGAATGAGCTGACAAAGAAGCCGAAGAAAGAAAAAGAGACCGAGACTCCGAATAATAAAAAATCTGCTGTTAAGACAGGAGATGAAACGCCTCTGATGGGCTGGGGTCTGCTGATGCTGCTGTCAGCTGTCATCATCGCAGCTTGGTTCCGGAAAAAGAGAATCAGCAGGAGCTGATCTGAGGATTCCGGATTCTGACAGATCATTGAGCGGTCAAACGTAAGAAAGAACGGAAAGCATCTTTCCGGGGCTTAAGCAAGTCCCCGGAGATGCTTTCCGTTTTTTGATGCATTTTGGCAGAAGCGCTTTTCACCATTCCCTTTTCACCATACTTCTTCCGGAACCTCTGCCGGACCTGTCAGGTATGCACTTCTCATATTCATATATGCAATAAATATGCATGCATATAGGTTTTACCTATACCTGGTATAAGCTTATTTAAATAACCACGTCCGGCCAATACTATGTATAATCCTCTTTATATAATTCGCAGAAAGTATCATTGCAGCATCTATGCATTTATCTGCATAAGTGCGTTTGTATTCAGAGAGGATACCATCCATGGCTGAACCGGCTGTAATCGTCCGAAATCTGACCCGTCAGTTTGAGGGGCTTCTGGCTGTCGATCATGTGGATATGGATCTGGACGCCGGAAAGATCTACGGACTGATCGGAACCAACGGCGCCGGAAAGAGCACCGTGATCAATATGCTCTCCGGGAACCTGAATCCTACGGAGGGGTCTATCGTCTTCAGGGGGAAGCATCTGGAGTATGCGTCCGCGGATGCGTGCGCCCGGGCGGGCGTTTCCAGAACGTTCCAGAACCTTCGCCTGTTTGCGGATGAGACGGTGCTGGACAATGTGATTACCGCATCCCAGATCAGGCGCACCTACGGCCTGGGACAGATGCTGCTGTATCTTCCCGGCTACAGGAAAGAAGAGGAAGCGTTCAGGAAAAACGCATATGAGATGCTGCGCCTGATGAAGATTGACAAGTATGCGGACCAGACGGCGGGCAGCCTGCCGTACGGGCTGCAGAGGCGGCTGGAGATCGCCAGGTGTCTGGCGCTCAATCCGGGACTTCTGCTTCTGGACGAGCCGGCTGCAGGCATGAATCCGCAGGAGAGCCTGGAGCTGGTCAGGGACATCCGGATGGTGCATGAGAAACGTCCGCAGATGACGATCCTGCTGATCGAACACGATATGAAGGTGATCATGAGCCTGTGCAGCTACATCTATGTGATGGCTTCCGGACAGAAGATTGAGGAGGGCACTCCTGATCAGATCCGCAGTTCGCAGAAGGTCATCAACGCGTATCTGGGTGGAAGCGTGCATGCAGACAGCGGATCATAAGCCGCTGTTTGGGAGAAGAGAATCATGCTGAAAGTTACAGACCTGAGTGTCAGTTACAACAAAATCAACGCGGTCAGAAACGCCAGCTTCGAGGTCAACAGCGGGGAGATCGTCTCCCTGATCGGTTCAAACGGCGCCGGCAAGACGACAACGCTCAAAACGATCTCCGGACTTTTGAAGGCGAAGTCCGGGTCGATCCAGTACAACGGGGAGGAGCTGCTGGGCAGATCCCCGAGCCGGATCGTCCGGGACGGGATCGTCCATGTCCCGGAGGGCAGGCAGGTGTTTGATAAGCTGACCGTCCGCGAGAATCTGGATATGGGCGGGTACACGGTCAGGGACCGCAGGCAGATTGAAGACGCCATGGAGTATGTATTTACCCTGTTCCCGCGCCTGAAAGAACGCCAGTCACAGCTCGCGGGCAGTTTGTCGGGCGGAGAACAGCAGATGCTGGCCATCGGGCGCGCCCTGATCTCCGGACCGCAGCTGCTGCTTCTGGACGAGCCCAGCCTGGGGCTTGCGCCGCTGGTGGTGGAGAAGGTTTTCGACGTCATCCGGAACCTGAAGAAAGAGGGAAAGACGATCCTTCTGGTGGAGCAGAATGCGGCCGACTCGCTCGCGATTTCCGACAGGGCCTATATCATGGCCAGCGGGGAGATCGTGCTGAGCGGCACCGGCAGCGAAGTGGCTTCAGACAATGATGTAAGGAATATCTATCTGGGAGGAGAGGAATCGTGGTCTTCTTTGTTGGAGAACTGATCAGCGCGCTGAAGCTGGGAAGCATCTATGCACTGGTCGCGATCGGCTATTCGATCGTGTACAGCATCATGGGCATGATCAATTTCGCCCACGGCGAGCTGCTGATGATCGCTACCTACGCGCTCTGGGTGTTTATGAATATGGGCATAGGTTTCTGGCCCGGGAGTTTTCTGGCCATCGCTCTGACGGTGTGCGCCGGGATCCTGATCGAGCGCATCGCGTACAGGCCGATCCGCAATGACGGAGAATCCGTTCAGATCATTTCATCTCTGGCGGTTTCCATTTTCCTGGAAAGCATGTGCCGCGCGATCTTCAACGCAAGCGGAAAAGCGCTGATTATACCGGCTTATTTTTCAAAAACCTTCAAGATCCTGCAGACCAATGTGTCCGTGATTGACCTGGTTACGTTCATCCTGGCCATCGGCATGACCGCGGCGGTCAGCATCTTCTTAAAGAAGGCAAAGATCGGGAAGGCCATGCGCGCCGTCGAGGACAATCCGACGGCGTCCGACCTGATGGGAATTGACCGGGACAAGGTCATTATGGCGGCGTTTGCGATCGGTTCCCTGCTTGCCGCGATTGCGGGAATCCTGTATTCCGGGAAATACACGTCCTTCAATTATGATATGGGGTTCATGCTCGGCGTAAAGGCGTTCATCGCCGCTGTGCTGGGCGGCCTGGGAAGCATCTACGGCGCTGTGCTGGGAAGCTATCTGATGGCAGTGCTGGAGGTCTTTTTCGCCGGATACCTTCCGGACTCGATTACAGCCTACCAGACCGTTTTCGTATTCATGGTGCTGATCGTCGTTTTGCTTGTAAGGCCGGAAGGAATTCTGGGCAGCAGCGTAAAGAGGAGCTGAGATATGAGATATACATATGTCAGGGAGAATCCTGTTTTCCGTTTTCTGTTCGTGGTGTTAATTCCGCTCGCGATTCTTGCGTATGTGCACTTCGGAACCGACCCCTACTATGAGACGGTTTTTGTACTGTTCCTGGTCAATATTATCCCGTGCGCGGCTCTGAATCTGACAAATGGAATCACGGGCATCTTCTCACTGGGCCAGGCGGCCTTCATGGCGCTGGGGGCATACATCAGCTCCCTGCTGACGCTTGAGCCGAAGACCAAGTTCGCATATATGCCGCAGATTCCCGAATGGCTCGGAAATGCGCATTTCCCGTTCTGGGCCGCCATGCTGGCCGCATGCGTGATCACCTCGCTGATTGCCGTGGTGATCGGCTTTACGATCCTGCGGGCCAAGGGCCATTATCTTGCCGTGATTACGCTGGGGATGGTCATCGTGGTCAAGTCCCTGCTGGACAATGCGTCGAACCTGACCAACGGTTCGCGCGGAATCAGCGGCATGGAGAAATACACAACCATGCCGGTCGCGCTTTTGTGCGTGATCATTACGCTCTATGTGCTGTACCGGATCAGGATATCCGCCTTCGGAAGGAGCATGATCGCGCTGAGAGATGACGAGGATGCCGCCGCATCCCTCGGGATCCGCCACCTGCAGATCCGGCTGCTCTCCTTTGTGGTCAGTGCCTTCTTTGCGGCGGCAGGCGGCTGTCTGTGGGCGCATCTGGAACGCGTGATCGCACCGTCTCTGTTTTATTTCGATGAGACCTTCACGATTCTGGAGATGTCTGTCATCGGCGGGATGGCGACGCTGAGCGGGGCGATTCCCGGAGCGGCGATTCTGACATTCATTCCGCAGGTCCTGGCGGATCTGAGCAACGGGTTTACCATTTTCGGCATCACTGTTCCGAAGATCTCCGGCCTGTCGAGCATCGTGATGAGTATTGTGTTCATACTCGTCATCATCTTCAGGCGGGGCGGCGTGACCGGAAACAGCGAGTACATCGTTGAGAGCATGTTTTCACTCGATACCTATACGGGCCTGTTCCGCAAAAGTACGTATGCGGATCTGAAGCAGTCCCTTTTAAATATAGGAAAAAGAAACCGTCAACCGGCAAATGAAGAATCAGTTAAGGAGGATAGAAAATGAGTGTTTTAAAGAGATTCGGAAGTGCTGCACTGGCCCTCGCCCTTACGGCAGCTTTGTCCGGAGGCGTGATGGCCGAAGGGACAGAGGACGACGGCGTCCTGACCGCAGGCGGACTGTGGTGCCTGACCGGTTTCATGGACAGCTATGAGGTCGCAGGCTCCAAGGGATTTGAGCTTGCCCTGGAGGAGATCAACGAAGCGGGCGGAATTGACGGACAGCAGGTCAACTATGTTTCGTATGATACGGAATCCGAGCTTGCCAATGCGACCGCGCTGATCACAAAGCTGATCGAGCAGGACAAGGCGGACTTTGTTGTCGGCATGGGAGATCCGAACTCTGCAATCGCAGCAGGAACCGTCGCGCAGGAGTACGGCGTTCCGACGCTTGCAACCACCTCCACCCTTCCCTATACGCAGGAGAGAGTCGGAGACACTGCTTTCCTGGTTCCCTACGGCGACAATGTGCAGGCTGCCGCAACGGCGGATTACGCATACAACGAGCTCGGCTTAAAGACTGCATATGTGGTTACCAATTCCACAGATGAATTCACCCTGGCGCTGAGCAAGTATTTCCAGCTGCACTTTACACACCTTGGCGGCGAGATCCTGGGTGAGAGCACCTATGATGACAACGGCCTGACCGATTTCTCTGCTTCCGCACAGAAGATCCTGGCGCTGGACGAAGCACCGGACATTGTGTTCCTTGCATGCTTTACCGATGAGGCTCCGATCATGCTGAAGCAGTACCGCGAAGCAGGCATCGAGGCAGTCGCTATTTCAGGCGACGGACTGGATGACCTTTCGGTTCCGGAAATTGCAGGCGCGGCGTCGGACGATACCTATTTCTCCACCCATATTTTCTATGATATGGATAACGAGAAGATCGCAGCGTTCTACAATGCGTATGTGGAAAAATATGATGAAGAGCCGCAGAATGCGTTCACTGCGATCGGCTATGACGCAGCATATCTTGTGAAGTACGCAATCGAGAATTACGCGAACGGCGATTACTCGCCCGCAAGCATCCGCGATGCGATTGCGCAGGTTACCGACTTTGAGGGAATCACCGGAACGATCGATTATTCCGCATCCAACATTCCGACCAAGACGGTGTATATCAACAAGTTCAAGGACGGCGTGACAGAGGGCGTTACCACTGTTGTTCCGGAGCTGTTTGAGGACGAGATCGAGTAACAGGAAAGGATGGAAGACATGGCACAGGAGAGAGTATTATGGAAAGCGCTTGAGAGCGCGAAAAAGTATAACTGGGTTGAGCTGTCCCATTCGCTCAACAATGACAGCCCCTATTGGTCCGGTATTCCGAGAGGATCCGTGGAGCTGGCGAAGACGGTCTGGGACTGGGGCAATCCGGATCTGGAATGCCTGATTCAGACCTTTAAGTTCCCGGGACAGTTCGGAACGCATATCGATTTTCCAGGACATTTCATCCGGGATACCGAACTGTCGGAAGAGTACGGCGCGAAGGACCTCGTCTTCCCGCTGTGCGTTGTCGACATCTCAAAGAAAGCTGCCGCTGACAGAGAGTATGCCGTAACCGTGCAGGATATCAAGGACTATGAAGCACAGTACGGAGAGATTCCGGAAGGCGCTTTCGTGGCGCTGCGCACCGACTGGTACAAGAAATGGCCGGATATCGACGACCTGTCGGGAATCGAGCCGGATGGAAGCGAGCATGCGCCGGGCTGGTCCCTGGAAGCGCTCAAGTACATCTATGAAGAGAGACATGCCGCTGCCAACGGACATGAGACATTTGATACGGATGCCTCTGTCGTCGCCGCAGAGGCAGGCGACCTCATCTGCGAGCGCTACGTTCTGGACCAGAAGAAGCTGCAGGTTGAACTGCTGCAGAACCTGGATCAGGTCGCTCCTGCGGGCGCGGTTGTGATCGTTTCCTATCCCCGCATCGAGGGGGCAACCGGACTTCCGGCAAGAGTCTGGGCAGTCACGGAGTAAGTCTTTTGGAAAGTCCTTCGGAAGATTCCGCAGCAGGAATCTTCCGGAGGGCTTTATTTATCTGTTACAGTTCATAGGCCGGCCAACTCTGCTCAGAGTTTGTGGGCACACTGAAAACACGTTGCCTACCTGCGCTTTGCATCGGTTGCATTGCAGCCATTCCCAGCTCCTATAGAAGCGTGGTCGCTTTCATGGCTGCAGCAACTCGCAAAGCTTAGTCGGCTGCCTATGGTTTTCAGTTGTGCCCACAAATCTCCATGCAGAAGGTCGGAGGCTGGCCTGCGAACTGTAACATTTATTTTTCCGGATGGGGTTGACAGATCTTCAGCCAAATGGTAGTCTTGCAAAGATGACTGCCGAAGACAGCAGGTTCCCGAAAGGGTATAATGTGAAAGCGCCTGCCGAGGAAGTGTGAATTCTACGTATATTCGCGCCTTTTCGTGTTTTCGCGGGAAGGCGCTTTATTTTATCTTTTGCGGTCATTACAAAATCTATAAGGAGGTAATGGTTATGGCAAAAGTGGAACTGAAACAGCCCATCGTGGAAGAGATCGCTGCAAGCGTAAAGGATGCGGATGCTGTTATTCTTGTGAACTACCAGGGTATCACGGTTGCCGGCGACACCGCTCTTCGTAAAGAGCTGCGTGAAGCAGGGATCAACTACAAGGTCTGCAAGAATACGATGATGAATTTCGCCTTTAAGGATACGGAGTTCGAGCCGCTGTGCGCACATCTGAAGGGCGCCAATGCGATCGCGATCTCCAAGGATGACGCAACCGCGCCGTCCCGCATCATCAAGAAGCATTTCAAGGCGAATCCGACGCTTCGTCTGGTCGGCGGAATCGTTGAGGGCAAGTTCTATGATGAGAAGCAGGTAGAAGCTCTGGCGGATGTTCCGGGCAGAGAGGTTCTCCTGGGAAGACTGTTTGGCTCTATGCAGAGCCCGGTTGCGAACTTCGCGAGAGTGCTGAAGCAGATCGCCGAGAAGGACCCGTCAGCCGCACCTGCAGAAGAAGCTGCACCGGCGGAAGAGTAATTTCGCAGAAACATATTTGATCAGAATCCGATTAAAATAAAACAGGAGGAATTATTATCATGGCAAAACTTACGACTGCCGAGTTTATCGAAGCGATTAAGGAACTCAGTGTTATGGAGCTGAACGAGCTGGTAAAGGCTTGTGAGGAAGAGTTCGGCGTATCCGCAGCAGCGGGCGTTGTTGTTGCAGGTCCTGCAGCAGCTGCAGAAGAAGCAGAAGAGAAGACTGAGTTTGACGTTGAGCTGACCGAGGTTGGCCCGAACAAGGTTAAGGTTATCAAGGTTGTCCGTGAAGCAACCGGCCTTGGCCTGAAGGAAGCGAAGGACGTTGTTGACGGCGCTCCGAAGATCGTCAAGGAGCAGGTCTCCAAGGCTGAGGCTGATGATCTGAAGGCGAAGCTGGAAGAGCAGGGAGCAAAGGTTACCCTGAAGTAATAACAGCCTGACAATGAACCGCCCGGATTGCGCCACAAGCTGCAGGCATGAGGCTTGCAGATGGCGGATACTATGAGACGGATGAAAAAGGAACTGTGCCCTGCACGGTTCCTTTTATCAATTCCGCCGGCAGTGCCGGTCTTGCCTGCGCCTGCCCCGGTCCGTCTGCTGGGGTAGAAAGTGTAAGGCAGGACGGACATGAGAGGGAAGAGCAGCCCGGTCTGTCCGGCTGCGGGTGAAAGTGTAAGGCAGGACGGACATGAGCAGATAAACAGCCCGGTCCGTCCGGATGCGGGAGAAAGGGGATTATGATGTATAGGAAACTGGGTTCATTTATATGCGTGTTTTCACTGCTGTTTTCCATGTGCCTGCGCACGGCTGTTTCGGCGCAGGAGACTGAGGCCGGATCCGGCGTATCGCCCGAGGCGGTGAGCCTGGATGAGAACTGGACGTACGCGGGCAATTCCGTAATCCATTCTGGAAGCGCCATGCTGTACAGGGCAGCGGGGGAGAACACGAAAAATAAAACGGTCTGTGTGAATGCGGGGCACGGGACGAAGGGCGGAGAGAGCCAGCAGACGCTCAGCCACCCGGACGGCAGCCCGAAGGTGACGGGCGGCAGCAATGCGCAGGGCAGTGTAAAATCGGCGGCCATAACGTCAGGAACGACCTTCACGGACGGGGCGACGGAGGCATCCGCGACGCTTGCGTGCGCGATGGCGCTCAAGGGCCTGCTTCTTCAGGACGGATACGATGTGCTGATGATCCGGGAGAGCGACGACGTGCAGCTGGACAACATCGCCCGCACCGTGATTGCTAATAACCGGGCCGACATCCACATCGCGATTCATTTTGATTCGACCGATTCCAATAAGGGATGCTATTACTGTTCAGTCCCGCAGATAGATTCCTATCTGGCCATGGAACCGGTCGCATCCACCTGGCAGAAGGATGATGCGCTCGGAAAGGCGCTCGTTTCAGGTCTGCAGGAAGAAGGATTCCAGCTCTACCAGGGCGGATCCATGCCGGTCGACCTGACGCAGACCTCCTATTCAACCATACCGAGCGTTGACATTGAGGTCGGGGACAGGGCGAGCAGCCATTCCGAGGATGCCTGCGCGGGATACGCGAGGGGCCTGAAGAGGGGCGTGGACCTGTATTTCTCGGCAGAGAAGTAAAGAGCGAAAAAACATGTTGCACTTCGCAGGCCGGCCTCGGACCTTCTGCATGGAGTTCTGTGGGCACAACTGAAAACCATAGGCAGCCGACTAAGCTTTGCGAGTTGCTGCAGCCACAAAAGCGACCACGCTTCTATAGGAGCTGGGAGTGGCTGCAATGCAACCGATGCAAAGCGCGGGCAGGCAACGTGTTTTCAGTGTGCCCACAAACTCAAAGGAGAGTTGGCTGGCCTGTAAACTGTAAAAAAAAACATTGCCGGTTATCCAAAAAACCATTTGACACAGAGCCCGCGGCGTGTTAGTCTGTACGTTGCATTATTGTCCGAGACTATGCTCCGCGGGCTTAGTGCGCCCAAAAATAACTATGGAACGGCAGCAGAAAGTACAGAGGTGAACAGTTAATGGAAAAAAACAGAATTCGCCCGGTAAAGGCTGGCAGGAACACCCGGATGAGCTTCCAGAGAAGTCAGGAAGTTCTCGAGATGCCGAACCTCATCGAGGTTCAGAAGGATTCCTACGAATGGTTTCTCACCGAGGGTCTGCAGGAAGCTTTCAACGATATATCCCCGATCGAGGATTACGGCGGAAAGCTCAGCCTTGAATTTACCACCCCTCAGTTGTGCAGGGATGATGTCAAGTACACCATCGAACAGTGCGCGGAGAGAGACGCGACCTACGCAGCACCGCTGAAGGTCCGGGTGAGACTCCATAACAAAGAGAACGACGAGATCAGCGAACATGAGATCTTTATGGGAGATCTCCCGCTCATGACGGATACGGGCACCTTTGTCATCAATGGCGCTGAGCGTGTCATCGTCAGCCAGCTGGTCAGAAGCCCCGGCATCTACTACGGGATCGCCCGTGACAAGCTGGGGAAACCTCTCTATTCCTGCACCGTTATTCCCAACAGAGGCGCATGGCTGGAATACGAAACGGATTCCAACGATGTGTTTTATGTGCGCGTTGACCGTACCCGCAAGGTTGCGGTTACGACGCTTGTCCGCGCGCTCGGAGTGGGCACCAACGCCCAGATCATTGAGCTGTTCGGAGAGGAGCCGAAGATTCTGGCGACTCTGGAGAAGGATGAGTCCAATGACTATGAGAGCGGTCTGAGAGAACTGTACAAGAAGATCCGTCCGGGTGAACCGTTCGCTGTCGAGAGCGCAGAGACGCTGGTCAGAGGCATGTTCTTTGACTCGCGCCGCTATGACCTGGCGAAGGTCGGCCGCTATAAGTACAATAAGAAGCTTCTGCTCAGGAACCGGATCGCCGGCCATACCCTGGCTGAAGACGTCGTCAACGAGCAGACGGGCGAGATCATTGCCGAAAAAGGAACGCTGGTTTCCAAGGAACTGGCTGACCAGATCCAGAACGCTGCAGTGCATACGGTCATCCTGGCTGAGGAGGAGCGCAACGTCAAGGTCCTCTCCAACATGATGGTCGACCTGAAAGAGTATCTGGACTGCGATCCGGAAGAGCTGGGCATCACGGAGCTTGTCTATTATCCGAAGCTTTCCGAGATTCTCGAGCTGTGCACGCAGGACGGAGTTCTTGATGCGGAGAAGGCAAAGGAAGAAGTGCGCGCGCATGTGCATGATCTGATTCCGAAGTCCATCACCCAGGAAGATATCCTTGCCTCCATCAACTACAACATGCACCTGGAATACGGCATCGGCAACAATGATGACATCGATCATCTGGGCAACCGCCGTATCCGTGCCGTGGGCGAACTGCTGCAGAACCAGTACCGGATCGGCCTGAGCCGTCTGGAGAGAGTCGTCCGCGAACGTATGACGACACAGGAGATTGAGGGAATCACCCCGCAGTCCCTGATCAATATCAAACCCGTGACCGCGGCCGTCAAGGAGTTCTTCGGATCCTCGCAGCTGTCCCAGTTCATGGACCAGAACAATCCGCTCTCTGAGCTGACGCACAAGAGACGTCTCTCCGCACTGGGCCCGGGCGGTCTGTCCAGAGACCGTGCCGGATTCGAAGTCCGCGACGTCCATTATTCCCATTACGGACGCATGTGCCCGATCGAGACGCCTGAAGGTCCGAACATCGGACTGATCAACTCGCTGGCATGCTATGCGCGCATCAACAAGTACGGGTTTGTAGAGGCGCCGTACCGCAAGGTAGACCAGAGCGATCCCGAGAACCCGTGCGTCACCAATGAAGTTGTCTACATGACGGCGGATGAAGAGGACAATTACCATATCGCACAGGCGAATACCAAGCTTGACGAGAATGGGTACTTTATCAATAAGAACGTATCCGGACGCTTCCGCGATCAGACGCAGCAGTATCCGAAGACAATGTTCGAATATATGGATGTCTCTCCGAGAATGGTCTTCTCGGTTGCGACAGCGCTGATTCCGTTCCTGCAGAACGATGACGCAAACCGTGCGCTGATGGGCTCCAACATGCAGAGACAGGCAGTTCCGCTTCTGACAACCGAGGCGGCGGCTGTCGGCACCGGCATGGAGGTAAAGGCCGCAGTCGACTCGGGCGTATGCGTGGTTGCAAAGAGAGCGGGGGTTGTCGAGAGATCAGAGGCAAACCGCATCATCGTCCGCGCGCAGGACGGCACCAGGGACGAATACCATCTGCGCAAGTTTGTGCGCAGCAACCAGTCCAACTGCTACAACCAGAGACCGATCGTCTTCAAGGGAGACAGCGTTGAGGAAGGCGATGTCATCGCAGACGGCGCATCCACATCCGGCGGCGAGCTTGCACTGGGCAAGAACCCGCTGATCGGCTTCATGACCTGGGAAGGCTATAACTATGAGGACGCTGTTCTTCTGAGCGAGCGTCTGGTTATGGACGACGTCTACACCTCCATTCACATCGAGGAGTACGAGGCGGAGTCCAGAGACACGAAGCTGGGTCCGGAAGAGATCACACGCGACGTTCCGGGCGTCGGCGAAGACGCACTGAAGGATCTTGACGAGCGCGGCATCATCCGCATCGGCGCAGAGGTCCGCGCAGGGGATATCCTGGTCGGCAAGGTCACTCCGAAGGGTGAGACAGAGCTCACGGCAGAAGAGAGACTGCTCCGCGCGATCTTCGGTGAAAAGGCAAGAGAGGTCAGAGACACCTCCCTGAAGGTGCCGCACGGCGAATACGGAATCGTAGTGGCCGCGAAGGTATTTACCAGGGAGAACGGCGACGAGCTGTCTCCGGGCGTCAACCAGTCGGTCCGCATCTACATCGCGCAGAAGAGAAAGATCTCGGTCGGCGATAAGATGGCAGGCCGTCACGGAAACAAGGGTGTTGTATCCAGAGTCCTTCCGATCGAGGATATGCCGTACCTTCCGAACGGGCGTCCGCTTGACATCGTTCTGAACCCGCTCGGCGTTCCGAGCCGTATGAACATCGGACAGGTCCTGGAGATCCACCTGAGCCTCGCGGCGATGGCACTGGGCTTCAATATCGCAACGCCTGTCTTTGACGGCGCAAACGAGAATGATATCCAGGATACGCTGGAGCTGGCCAACGACTACGTCAACATGGAATGGGACGATTTCAAGGCCAAACATGAAGGCGAACTGCTTCCGGAGGTGCTCGAGTATCTCTACGGCAACCGCGACCACAGGGAACTGTGGAAGGGCGTTCCGATCAGCAGGGACGGTAAAGTCCAGCTTCGTGACGGACGCACCGGAGAAGAGTTCGACGGTCCGACCACGATCGGACATATGAATTACCTGAAACTGCACCATCTGGTTGACGATAAGATCCATGCGCGTTCGACCGGTCCTTACTCCCTCGTTACGCAGCAGCCTCTGGGCGGCAAGGCTCAGTTCGGCGGACAGCGTTTCGGTGAGATGGAGGTCTGGGCACTGGAAGCGTACGGCGCGTCCTACACGCTGCAGGAGATCCTGACCGTGAAGTCGGATGACGTGATCGGCCGTGTGAAGACCTATGAGGCGATTATCAAGGGAGAGAATATTCCTGAACCGGGCATTCCGGAATCCTTCAAGGTGCTTCTGAAAGAGCTGCAGTCCCTTGCACTGGATGTCCGCGTCCTGAAGGACGACGGAACCGAGGTCAAGCTCATCGAGAGCGTGGATTACGGCGATACCGATATGCGCCACATCCTGGACGACGACCGCAGGTTCGGCCAGCAGAAGGACGCCTCCCGCCAGAGTCTGGAGGAGGCAGGATTCTCCACGAAGGAAGTTGTGGACGGTGAGGAAGTCGATTCCGAGCTGCCGGATCTGTCTGACGGGTATGAAGCCGACGCCGAGGAAGACTACGGGGATACCGATGACTCGGTGATGGACAGCTTTGCATACTCAGACGAAGAGAACGAGTGAAAGGAGACCATTCATGCCGGAAAATACGACCAATGAAGTATATCAGTCTATGACATTTGATGCGATTAAGATCGGACTGGCTTCCCCGGAAAAGATTCGTGAGTGGGCTACCAGAAACAAGATGCTCGGCGAGGTCAAGAAGCCCGAGACGATCAACTACAGAACCCTGAAGCCGGAGACGGACGGACTGTTCTGCGAGCGCATTTTCGGGCCGAGCAAGGACTGGGAATGCCATTGCGGCAAGTTCAAGAAGATCCGCTATAAGGGCGTGATCTGCGACCGCTGCGGCGTCGAGGTCACCAAGAGCTCGGTCAGAAGAGAGCGTATGGGCTGCATCGTGCTCGCGGCTCCGGTTTCTCACATCTGGTATTTTAAGGGCATTCCTTCCAGAATGGGCCTGATTCTGGACATGTCCCCGAAGGATCTGGAAAAGGTCCTGTATTTCGCAAGCTATGTAGTCCTGGATCCGGGCGATCCTGGCATCACGGGACTTCATTATAAAGAGATCATGGGTGAAGCGCGCTATCAGGAACTGCGCGCGGAGCTCGGACCGAATGCATTCAAGGCAGGCATGGGCGCCGAGTCTGTCCAGCAGCTTCTCAAGGATCTGGATCTGGACCAGCTGAGCGAAGACCTGCGCAAGGAACTGGAGACCGCGACCAGCCAGAAGTCGGCGAAGCTGATCAAGCGTCTGGAGGTTGTGGAAGCATTCCGCGAGTCCGGAAATAAGCCGGAGTGGATGGTCCTGAACGTCATCCCGGTCATTCCGCCCGATCTGCGCCCGATGGTGCAGCTGGACGGCGGCCGTTTCGCGACGAGCGACCTGAACGATCTCTACAGAAGAATCATCAACCGCAACAACCGTCTGTCCCGCCTTCTTGAGCTGGGCGCTCCGGACATCATCGTCCGCAATGAGAAGCGCATGCTGCAGGAAGCGGTTGACGCCCTGATCGACAACGGACGCAGAGGCCGTCCGGTGACCGGTCCCGGCAACCGTTCCCTGAAATCACTCTCCGACATGCTCAAGGGCAAGAGCGGACGTTTCCGCCAGAACCTGCTGGGCAAGCGCGTGGACTACTCGGGCCGTTCGGTTATCGTCGTAGGACCTGAACTGAAGATCTATCAGTGCGGTCTTCCGAAGGAGATGGCCATCGAACTGTTCAAGCCGTTTGTGATGAAGGAGCTGGTCCAGAGAGGAATCAGTCACAACATCAAGAATGCGAAGAAGATGGTCGAGCGTCTGGAAAATGAGGTCTGGGACGTTCTCGAGGACGTCATCAGGGAGCATCCGGTTATGCTGAACCGTGCACCCACCCTGCACAGACTCGGTATCCAGGCATTTGAGCCGATCCTTGTTGAAGGTAAGGCGATCAAGCTGCATCCGCTGGTGTGTACCGCATTCAACGCGGACTTCGACGGAGACCAGATGGCAGTCCACCTTCCGCTGAGCGTGGAAGCGCAGGCAGAGTGCCGCTTCCTGATGCTCTCGCCGAACAACCTGCTCAAGCCGTCTGACGGCGGCCCGGTGGCGGTTCCGTCCCAGGATATGGTTCTCGGAATCTACTACCTGACGCAGGAAAGAGAAGGCGCGCCCGGAGAGGGCAGCGTATTCAAGGATATCAACGAAGCGATCCTTGCCTATGAGAACAAGGACATTACGCTTCAGACGAAGATTAAGATCCGCGTAGAGTGCGGAAAGCTCATCGAGTCTACGCTCGGCAGATTCCTGTTCAATGAGATTATTCCGCAGGATCTCGGATTCGTGGACCGCAGCAATCCGGAGAACGAAGGCAAGCTGGAGGTCGACCAGCTCGTCAAGAAGAAGGATCTGAAGCGGATCCTTGAGAAGGTCATCAATATCCACGGCGCAACCAAGACCGCGGAAGTGCTCGATGACATCAAGGCGATGGGATACGGATATTCCACCAAAGCCGGCATGACGGTTTCCATTTCCGATATGACGGTTCCGGAGCAGAAGGAAGAGCTTCTGAAGAAGGCGCAGGAAGACGTGGACCACATCAACCTGATGCACAGAAGAGGCTTCTCCAGCGAGGATGACCGTTACAGAGCGGTTGTGGATGTCTGGAAAGAGACCGACGCCCAGCTGACCAGGGATCTGCTGGACGGACTGGATAAATACAACAACATCTTCATGATGGCTGACTCCGGTGCGCGTGGTTCCGACAAGCAGATCAAGCAGCTGGCCGGCATGCGCGGACTGATGGCGGATACAACCGGTCATACGATCGAACTTCCGATCAAGTCCAACTTCCGTGAAGGTCTGGACGTTCTGGAATACTTCATGAGTGCGCACGGCGCCCGCAAGGGTCTGTCCGATACCGCTCTGCGTACTGCAGACTCCGGTTACCTGACCCGCCGAATGGTTGTCGTATCGCAGGATCTGATCATCCGCGAGATGGACTGCACGCAGGAAGGGGAGGAGATCCCCGGACGCTACATCCGCAAGTTCGCGTACGGCAAGGAAGAGATCGAGAGCCTTCAGGAGAGAATCACAGGCCGTTTTGCGGCGGAGACAATCTGCAACGAAGCCGGCGAAGTCCTTGTCAAGGCGAACCATATGATCACCCCCGCAAGGGCGGAGCGGATCATGGCTGAAGGCGTGGACGCAGACGGAAAGTGCCCGGTAGAGAAAGTGAAGATCCGTACGATCCTGACCTGCCGCAGCAGAGTCGGTATCTGCGCGAAGTGCTATGGTTCCAACATGGCAACAGGCGAACCGGTACAGGTCGGCGAGCCGGTCGGCATTATCGCGGCACAGTCCATCGGTGAGCCCGGTACGCAGCTGACCATGAGAACCTTCCATACCGGCGGCGTCGCGGGCGGCGATATCACACAGGGTCTTCCCCGTGTCGAGGAGCTGTTCGAGGCAAGAAGGCCGAAAGGTATGTGCATTATCTCTGAGATCGACGGCGTCGTCGAGCTCAGGCAGAACAAGAAGAAAGAGGAGATCGTCGTCACAGATCCGGAAACGGGCGCATCAAAGGCGTATCTCCATACATACGGAACAGAGCTGAAGAAGCTCGGCGACGGGTCCCATCTTGGCGACGGAACCGTGGTCAAGGCCGGCGACCAGCTGACCGAGGGCTCCATCAACCCGCATGACCTGCTGAAGATCAAGGGCGTGGACGCAGTCCAGGATTACCTGCTGCAGGAAGTACAGAGAGTGTACCGTCTGCAGGGTGTTGAGATCTCCGACAAGCATATCGAGGTTCTCGTCCGCCAGATGCTGAAGAAGGTTGAAGTGGATGATCCGGGCGACTCCCAGCTGCTTCCGGGCACCAAGGTAGACGCGCTTGAGTTCGATGAGATCAACAAGCGTCTTGAGCAGGAAGGCCTGAAGAAGGCGGAATGCACGCAGATTCTTCTCGGAATCACAAAAGCATCGCTGGCAACCGAATCCTTCCTGAGCGCAGCCTCCTTCCAGGAGACCACGAAGGTCCTGACAGACGCTGCGATCAAGGGCAAGGTCGATCATCTGGTCGGCCCGATGGAGAACGTTATCATCGGTAAGCTGATTCCGGCAGGTACCGGCATGAAGCGGTACCGCAGCGTACAGATAGAGCATGAAGAAGTGCAGCTGTACGAGGAGATCGCGGATACGGAAGAAGAGTTCTATGAGGAGGAAGGCGCAGAAGCAGTCTCCGAGAGCGAGATTCCGGATGCGGATGAGTAAAAAGGAAAGCGCTTTCTGAAAACCTGCGATGCAGGTTTTGAATGGAAGCTTTCGGGAGAAAAAACACCGGGCTGTGCGGATGACCGCACAGCCCGGTGTTTTTTTAGGAAGATGGTGCTAACGCACCGAGTGCGGCGCGGCAAGAACGCCGAGGCGTTCTTGAACCAATATGACTGCGCCGTGTTGAGGATCGCCTGGCATGCCAAGGTGGGGCATGTCCTGCCGCGGTTTATGAATCGCGGCGCCGGTTGAACAGTCCGGAGAAGGGGATGTCCTCGGAGAGCTGGTCGGAGGTGCTGTCCTCCTGCAGTTCAGGAGACTGGACCTTCCGCCGCTCATAGGAAGCCTGTCTGTATGCTTCTTCCTCGGCTTCTGCCTGGCGGGTGCTCTTATAGACGCGCGTGCGGTCATCCACTTCACTGGCCGGGCCGATGACGCGGGTTCTGTCACCGGGCACTGCATCCATTCTCTCCTGCGGGGCTGCCTGCCTACGTCGGGCATCTTCGGTGCTCTGTCTGCCGCGGGCATCTTCGGCGCGCTGCCTGCCGCGGACATCTTCGGCGCGCTGTCTGCCGCGGGCATCTTCGGCACGCTGTCTGCCGCGGGCATCTTCGGCGCGCTGTCTGCCGCGGGTATCTTCGGCACACTGTCTGCCGCGGGCATCTTCGGCGCGCTGTCTGCCGCGGGTATCTTCGGCGCTGTACCTCTGCGCGGAGGGGCGGCCGTAGGACGGATCCCGCCTGCGCGCCTCCTGCCTTCTGAGCGCCTGTTCTCTCTGCTTCAGTTCTTCTTCCCTTTCATTGAGCTCTTTTTCACGCTGGTTCTGCTTGCGCTCATAGGCCGGCCCTGTGATCGCCATCCTGCCGGACCAGCCGATCAGCCGGGTCAGGATGATCCCGAAGAAGATGCCGATCGAATCGATCGCAACATCTCTCGTGGAGGAAACCCTCCCGGAGACAAGCGACTGGTGGTATTCATCCCCAAAGGCATAGCCGACACAGATGGCTCCGGCAAGCAGCATCAGCAGGATCCCCCTTACGCCGTATACATATAAAGGAAACGATACCGCAACCGCGAGCAGGAAATACTCCGTGACATGCGCGCCCTTGCGGACGATCCCGTTGAGCTGCTGCGAGTAGGTCTGGACCTGCCAGTCATCCCAGTGCTGCTGTGTGACGGTATTGGCGGTCTTCACGACCTTCTCCGATACGCGGTAGCTGGTCATCGAAGAGACATCGCCGCTCTGGGCGGAAAACGTATATATCATATACATCAGAGCCAGTGCGGGAAGAAACGACAATGGCTTGAGGAATGTACTGATCTTCATCTGCATACACCTTTCTCTTCTTATTTCTATTCTTATTCTGCGGTTATGATTTCCGGCGCAGATTGACTGATTCCATTTATTTGCGTATCTTAGCATCCGTCAGGAGGGAAGTCTACCGGATTAATGAAATTGAAAGAAAAACACAACATTCAGGTTTTTTCTTGACAGGCAGGACCTTCGTCCATATAATGACTAGGTGCGCGGTTTGTATGCCACGCTGATTTTTGTTGCAAAGCAGCCACATTTTGACAAACAGTCTACAACCACAGGAGGTGAATGTTTCATGCCAACTTTTAACCAGTTAGTCAGAAAGGGCAGACAGACTTCTGTCAAGAAGAGCACCGCTCCGGCGCTTCAGCATGGATTCAATTCCCTGAAGAAGAGAGCGACGAACGACAGCTCGCCGCAGAAGAGAGGCGTCTGCACCGCCGTGAAGACCGCTACGCCGAAGAAGCCGAACTCAGCGCTTCGTAAGATCGCCCGTGTCCGTCTTTCCAACGGTATTGAGGTTACCAGTTATATTCCGGGTGAGGGCCATAACCTTCAGGAGCACTCTGTCGTGATGATCCGCGGCGGCCGTGTGAAGGATCTTCCGGGTACCAGATATCACATCATCAGAGGAACGCTGGATACAGCCGGTGTCGCTGACAGACGTCAGGCCCGTTCCAAGTATGGTGCGAAGAAGCCGAAGGCGAAGTAATTACAAACAGAAGGTTTCATAGTTTCACGAAGAAACGGTTATGTATAAGGAAGGAACGCATTTCCTTTCCGGTTCCGAAGGATACTTATCACCTCATGTGGCTGCGGATGATAGGATAGTCCGGACGGGACGCGAACATGATAACAATCGTGAGTACCTGTGATCTAATTCCAATAATTAAGGAGGGAAGTAACGTGGCACGTAAAGGACATATCCAGAAGAGAGATGTACTTGCTGATCCGAAGTATAACAGCAAGATTGTCACGAAGCTGATCAACAGCATTATGCTGGACGGTAAGAAGGGCGTAGCGCAGAAGATCGTCTACGGCGCCTTCGACAGAATCGAAGAGAAGAGCGGCAAGCCTGCCATGGAAGTATTCGACTCGGCGATGAACAACATCATGCCGGTGCTCGAAGTCAAGGCAAGGCGTGTCGGCGGCGCAACCTATCAGGTTCCGCTGGAAGTTAAACCGGACAGACGCCAGGCGCTTGCACTGCGCTGGATCACCATGTATTCCAGAGCACGCGGCGAGAAGACCATGGAAGAGCGTCTTGCAGGCGAACTGCTCGATGCATCCAACAACACCGGCGCATCTGTAAAGAGAAAAGAAGATATGCATAAGATGGCTGAGGCCAACAAGGCTTTCGCGCATTATCGTTTCTAAACAGCCATCTGACGGAGGAAATAAATGGCAGGAAGAGAATACCCGCTTGAGAGAACCAGAAACATCGGTATTATGGCTCATATCGATGCGGGAAAAACAACATTGACGGAGCGTATCCTGTACTACACCGGTGTGAATTACAAGATCGGTGAAACGTACGAAGGAACTGCTACGATGGACTGGATGGAACAGGAGCAGGAGAGGGGCATCACGATCACGTCTGCTGCCACAACCTGTCACTGGACGCTTCAGGAGCAGACGCAGGTCAAGCCCGGTGCGCTTGAACATCGTATCAATATCATTGATACTCCCGGCCATGTGGATTTCACGGTAGAAGTCGAACGTTCACTCAGAGTCCTTGACGGCGCAGTCGGCGTCTTTGATGCTAAGGGCGGAGTTGAGCCTCAATCCGAGAATGTCTGGCGCCAGGCGGATAAGTACAACGTTCCGCGTATGGCATTTGTCAACAAGATGGATATCCTTGGCGCGAACTTTGAGAATACCGTCAAGGAGATCGGGACCAAGCTGGGGAAGAATGCAGTTGTGATCCAGCTTCCGATCGGCAAGGAAGATCATTTTGAAGGGATTATCGATCTCTTTGAGATGAAGGCCTACATCTACAATGACAAGACCGGTGAAGACATTTCAGTCACAGACATCCCGGACGATATGAAAGATGAAGCCGAAGCGGCTCATCTGGAACTGGTTGAGAAGATCTGCGACTTTGACGAAGAGCTGATGATGCAGTATCTGGAGGGCGAGGAGCCTTCCGCTGAAGATATGAAGAAGGCGCTTCGCAAAGCAACGATCGATAACAAGGGCGTTCCGGTACTGTGCGGATCCGCACATCAGAACAAGGGAATCCAGAAGCTTCTGGATGCAGTCATCGAATACATGCCTGCACCGACCGACATCCCCGACGTCAAAGGCGTCGACGCGGATGGAAATGAAGTGACCTGCCCGTCATCGGATGACGAGCCGTTCTCAGCGCTGGTGTTCAAGATCGTTTCGGATCCGTTTGTCGGAAGACTTGCTTATTTCAGAGTGTATTCCGGAACCTGTACGTCCGGATCCTATATCCTGAACGCAACGAAGGACAAGAAGGAACGTGTCGGCCGCATCCTGCAGATGCACGCCAACAAGAGGACGGAGCTGCAGAAGGTCTACAGCGGCGATATTGCCGCGGCGATCGGATTCAAGTTCTCCGGTACCGGCGATACGATCTGTGCTGACACCCATCCGGTGATTCTCGAGAGCATGGAATTCCCGGAGCCGGTTATCGAGCTGGCGATCGAGCCCAAGACCAAGGCTGGCCAGGGCAAGCTCGGCGAGGCGCTTGCAAAGCTTGCGGAAGAGGATCCGACCTTCCGGGCCCACACGAATCAGGAGACCGGACAGACGATCATCGCCGGCATGGGCGAGCTGCATCTGGAGATCATTGTCGACAGACTGCTGCGTGAATACAACGTTGAGGCGAACGTCGGCGCTCCGCAGGTTGCGTACAAGGAGACCATCACCGCACCGTCGGATATCGATTCCAAGTATGCGAGACAGTCGGGCGGCAAGGGCCAGTACGGTCACTGCAAGGTGAAGTTCTCCCCGATGGATGCGAACGGCGAGCAGGTGTACGAGTTCATCAACAGCACCGTCGGCGGATCGATTCCGAAGGAATATATCCCCGCTGTCGACGAAGGTATCCAGGACGCCATGAAGACGGGCACCCTTGCAGGATTCCCGGTGGTCGGCGTCAAGGCGGAAGTCTACGACGGTTCCTACCATGAAGTCGACTCTTCGGAGATGGCGTTCCATATCGCGGGATCGATGGCGTTCAAGCAGGCGATGCAGAAGGGATCTCCCGTACTGCTCGAGCCGATCATGAAGGTCGAGGTCTCCACGCCGGAGGAATACATGGGCGACGTCATCGGCGACATGAATTCCAGAAGAGGCCGGATCGAAGGTATGGATGATATCGGAAACGGCAAGATGGTCAGAGGATTCGTACCGCTCAGCGAGATGTTCGGATACGCGACAGACCTCAGATCCAAGACACAGGGACGCGGCAACTATTCCATGTTCTTTGAGAGATATGAGCCGGTTCCGAAGAACGTACAGGATAAACTCCTGAAAGATCTCAACGGGTGAGCTCCGGACGGGGTGAAAACGCAGAGAATGGCACAAAACAGTGCTTGCAATTAGGTAGTTTTTGAAATATAATCAGTTTCAGACTTGTGTTCTGAAAGAGCGCCGGTCCGGCGCAATCATTTAGGAGGATTATTGAAATGGCAAAACAGCATTTTGACAGAAGCAAACCGCATGTAAACATCGGAACCATCGGACACGTTGACCATGGCAAAACCACTCTGACCGCTGCGATTACCAACGTTCTTTCCAAGAGAGTCGAAGGAAACGCTTTTGAGGCTTTCGATCAGATCGATAAGGCTCCGGAAGAAAGAGAGCGTGGAATCACCATCTCTACCGCACACGTTGAGTATCAGACCGAGAAGAGACACTATGCACACGTTGACTGCCCCGGCCATGCTGACTATGTCAAGAACATGATCACCGGTGCTGCTCAGATGGACGGCGCTATCCTCGTTGTCGCTGCTACCGATGGCGTTATGGCTCAGACGAAGGAGCACATCCTTCTTGCCCGCCAGGTCGGCGTTCCGAAGATCGTTGTTTTCCTGAACAAGTGCGATATGGTTGATGATCCCGAACTGATCGAGCTGGTTGAGATGGAAGTCTCCGAAGAGCTTGAGAAGGAAGGATTCGAAGACAGCCCGATCATCAAGGGTTCTGCTCTGAAGGCTCTGGAAGATCCGGAATGCGAATGGGCTGACAACATCATGGAGCTGATGGATACCGTTGACGAGTACATCCCGACTCCGGAACGTGACAATGAGAAGCCGTTCCTGATGCCTGTAGAGGATGTCTTCACGATCTCCGGACGTGGTACGGTTGCTACCGGCCGTGTTGAGAGAGGCCAGCTGCACATGAACGATCCGGTAGAGATCCTCGGCGTCAAGGCTGATGTCCAGAAGTCCGTTGTTACCGGTATCGAGATGTTCCACAAGCTCCTCGACTATGCTGAGGCTGGTGACAACATCGGTGCTCTGCTTCGTGGTATCAACAGAACCGATATCGAGCGCGGACAGGTTATCTGCAAGCCGGGTACTGTTACCTGCCACACCAAGTTCACCGCTCAGGTGTACGTTCTGACCAAGGATGAGGGCGGCCGTCATACTCCGTTCTTCAACAACTATCGTCCGCAGTTCTATTTCAGAACAACTGACGTGACAGGCGTTATCACCCTTCCGGAAGGCACTGAGATGTGCATGCCTGGTGACAACGTTGAGATGACCATCGAGCTGATCCACCCGATCGCTATGGAGCAGGGTCTTACCTTTGCTATCCGTGAAGGCGGCAGAACAGTTGGTTCCGGACGTGTTGTTTCCGTCCTTGACTGATTGTATAAGCTCTGAATCAGGATTTATTCCCCGGGAAGCCGTTTGGCTTTCCGGGGTTTTTTTATGCAGAAAAATGCCGCAAAGGTATTCCCAAACTTGTTCAAATATGTTAAGGTAAATAAGAAGACACAAACAGGAGAGGGATCATCTCCATGGGGCGAACAGGCCAGAAAGGCGATCGTTATGGGAAGTGAACAGTATATCAAGATTCCGGCGAAGCTGGACAGCCGCGTACTGCTGCGTGCGATCAGCGGACATTTCGCGACATCCCAGTCGCATATTACCAGATACCTGGACATCATGGCGATGAAATCAAGGTGCAATGAGGCGAGGGGCGCAGCCGAACTGCTGTCGCGCTGGTATGAATCGACGATCCCGGTGGACACGATCCTGTGCATGGACGGGATGGAAGTGGTCGGCACCTACCTGGCGGAAGAACTGACCAAGGTCGGCGTGCTGTCCTATAATGCACACAAGTCCCTGTATGTGATGAGCCCGGAGTATCTTCCGAACGGACAGATCATCTTCAGAGACAACATGAAGATGGCCATTACCAGGAAGAATATCCTGATCCTGATGGGATCCGTTACGACAGGAAAGACCTTCAGGCAGGTCCTCAATTCGGTCCGCTATTATGAAGGAAACATCACCGGCGCCTGCGCGGTGTTCTCCGCGGTAGAACAGGTGCAGGACATTCAGATCCACTCCATCTTCCAGCCTTCCGATGTGAGCGGATACGAGTCCTACAAGCCGGAAGAGTGCCCGTACTGCAGGCAGCATGTGCCGATCAGCGGGATTGTAAACGGATTCGGCGTCTCTGCGCTGAATTGACAAAACGGGATTGACAAGTCCCCGCGTATGCGATACTATAGCAAAGTCGCGGGGCATTAGCGCAGTTGGGAGCGCGCTACATTCGCATTGTAGAGGTCGTGAGTTCGAATCTCATATGCTCCAGATGGCTGGAAGCGGTATCCGGTTTCGGATGCCGCTTTTATATTGTGCTTGTTTACGCTTGTTTTTTATTATTTTTTCTTGCATTGTATCTTTGTTTCGTGTATACTCACATCTGTTGTGACCTTGATAGCGTTGAAGCGTGAGGTTGCTGCGGGATTCCGCAGGTTTTCCGTGGAGCGAATGTCAAGTTTATAAAACTGACGACAAGTCACTGTACAGTAGATTGTCCGGCACAGGCCGGAAACAACGGGCAATATCCACTCCGGAAGCATAAGGCCGTCTTGGAGGCCTTAAAAATTCGTCAGAAAGTGGAAACACCCGGAAGCGTGTACAGTCACCGCTTGTCGTAGGAGACTACGAATTAGGAGGCGACTTTTTTTATGGCAAATCAGGTAATGCGTATCACGTTGAAGGCTTATGATCATCAGCTTGTTGATCAGAGCGCAAAGAAGATCATCGAGACTGTCCGCAAGAGCGGCGCACAGGTATCCGGACCGGTTCCGCTTCCCACCAAGAAGGAAGTTGTGACGATCCTTCGTGCTGTTCATAAGTATAAGGATTCCAGAGAGCAGTTCGAGCAGAGAACCCATAAGAGACTGATCGATATCACCGCTCCGACACAGAAGACCGTGGATTCCCTTTCCCGTCTTGAGATGCCGGCAGGTGTTCATATTGATATCAAGATGAAGTGAGGCTCCGGCCTAGTATGATCGCTTCGGCGATCCGCTGTAGAACAGGAGGAAGACAGCAATGAAGAAAGCAATCTTAGCAACCAAAGTCGGCATGACCCAGATCTTCGCCGATGACGGAACCCTTACGCCGGTTACCGTCCTGCAGGCAGGTCCGTGCGTTGTCACGCAGGTCAAGACCGAAGAGAACGACGGTTACAAGGCCGTACAGGTCGGTTTCGAGCCGATCCGCGAGAAGCTTGTCAACAAGCCGCAGAAGGGTATGTATGACAAGGCTGGCGTTGAGTATAAGAGATATCTCAGAGAGTTCCCGTTTGAGAACGCTGATGAGTATGAAGTGAAGCAGGAGATCAAGGCGGACATCTTCGAAGAAGGCGATCACGTTGACGCGACTGCTGTTTCAAAGGGTCATGGATTCCAGGGCGCTATCCGCAAATGGGGACAGCACAGAGGCCCCATGAAGCATGGTTCCAAGTATCATCGTCATGCCGGTTCCAACGGATCCTCATCTGATCCGAGCCGTGTAGCACCGGGCAAGCATATGGCCGGCCGCATGGGCAAAGACCAGGTCACGGTCCAGAACCTGAAGGTTGTCAGAGTTGACGCAGAGAAGAATCTCATTCTTGTCAAGGGCGCTGTTCCGGGTCCGAAGAAGGGCCTCGTCACTTTGAAAGAGACGACCAGGACAGACTATAAGTGATAGGAGGGAATAACTGTGGCAAACGTATCAGTTTACAATATGGAAGGACAGGAAGTCGACAAGATCGAACTTTCTGATTCGGTATTCGGTGTAGAGGTGAATGAGCACCTGGTACATCTTGCAGTTGTTCAGCAGAACGCTGACAACAGACAGGGAACACAGAAGGCCAAGACCCGCTCGGAAGTGAGCGGAGGCGGAAAGAAGCCGTATCGCCAGAAGGGCACCGGCCATGCGCGCCAGGGTTCGACGAGAGCTCCGCAGTTCACAGGCGGCGGCGTTGTATTCGCTCCGGTACCGCGCGACTATTCCTTCAAGATGAACAAGAAGGAAAAGAGAGCAGCTCTCAAGAGCGTGCTGACCACCCGCGTACAGGAGAACAAGCTGATTGTCGTGGATGATCTTCATTTCGACGCAATCAAGACCAAGGATATGGCAAAGGTTCTCGATAATCTGAAGGCTGAGAACGCACTGGTCGTCCTGAACGAGAATGATCAGAACGTAGTTCTTTCCGGCAGAAACATCGACGGAGTCAAGATGGCGCTTACGAACACCATCAACGTCTTTGATATCCTGAATCACAAGACTCTGGTCCTGACAAAGGATGCTGCGAAGACCATTGAGGAGGTGTACGCATAATGGCTGATATTAAATATTATGATGTAATACTGAAGCCGGTCGTGACTGAGAAGAGCATGGCGGCTATGGCAGAGAAGAAGTACACATTCCTGGTAAACCCTCTGGCAAACAAGACGCAGGTGAAGGAAGCGGTCGAGAAGATGTTTGAGGGCACGAAGGTCAGCAAGGTCAATATCATGAATATCGACGGCAAGAATAAGAGACGTTCTCTTGGCCAGAGATACGGCAAGACTTCCAAGACGAAGAAAGCCATCGTTACGCTGACCGAGGAAAGCAAGGAGATCGAGATCTTCTCAGGACTTTGATTCTGAGGCAATCGGTCCCATATATGCGGCTTAACGCGATAATTAAGAAAGAGAAGGAGATACAACAGTCATGGGTATCAAGACTTATAAGCCATATACACCGTCCAGAAGGAACATGACCGGCCTCGACAATGCCGAGATTACGAAGCAGACGCCGGAGAAGAGCCTTCTGAAGACGATGAATAAGAATTCCGGAAGGAATAACCAGGGTAAGATCACCGTCAGACATAAGGGCGGCGGAAACAGAAGAAAGTACAGAGTCGTCGATTTCAAGAGATATAAGGACGACATCCCGGCAAAGGTCATCGGCATCGAATATGATCCGAACCGTACAGCCAACATCGCACTGATCTGCTACGAAGACGGCGTGAAGAGCTACATCCTCGCAACGCAGGGTCTGAAGGTCGGCGATATCGTCATGAACGGCCCGAACGCAGAAGTCCGCAACGGCAACTGCCTCCCGCTTTCGCTGATCCCGGTCGGTTCCATGGTTCACAACGTGGAGCTCTATCCGCAGCACGGCGGCCAGCTGGTCAGATCCGCGGGCAATGCGGCGCAGCTGATGGCGAAGGAAGGAAAGTATGCAACCCTTCGTCTTCCGAGCGGTGAGATGAGAATGGTCCCGATCGAGTGCAGAGCAACGATCGGTATCGTAGGAAACGGAGAGCACAACCTTATCAATTACGGCAAGGCCGGCAGAATCCGTCACATGGGAATCCGTCCGACAGTCCGCGGTTCTGTCATGAACCCGAACGACCACCCGCACGGCGGCGGCGAGGGCAAGGCTCCGGTTGGACGCCCGGGTCCGAGCACTCCGTGGGGCAAGCCTGCACTTGGTCTTCGCACCAGGAAGCATAAGAAGGCTTCAGACAAGCTGATCGTCAGAAGAAGAAACGCGAAGTGATTGTATAAGGAGGAATAACAATGGCTCGTTCATTGAAGAAAGGCCCGTTTATCGATGAGCATCTGGCAAAAAAAGTCGAAGCTGTCGCAGCATCGGGCGAAAAGAGCGTGATCAAGACCTGGTCCCGCCGCAGCACGATTTTCCCGAATATGGTGGGTCTGACCATTGCAGTCCATGACGGACGCAGACATGTGCCGGTGTACATCACCGAGGACATGGTCGGACATAAGCTGGGTGAGTTCGTTGCAACCAGAACCTACAGAGGCCACAAGGGCGACGAGAAGAAGACCGGCTGAAAAAGTTGAATCATAACAATGCAATACCGTAAGACCCGAAACAAGTTCGCCCGGGGCGCTGGTCGCCAGTGGCGACCGTTTAGCGCGGACCGAGCCGGCAGGCGAGACGGGCGCTGCACAAACAATATTAAGTTCAAAAATGTAAGGTTCAAAACAAGTTCGCCCGGGGAGGGCGCTGCGCTCTGAACAGTGGAACCACGAAGAAGACAGTTCAGGGCGAGTTCAGAAAAGGAGGCCATTCGATGGCAAAAGGACACAGATCTCAGGTAAAGAGAGAGAGAAATGCCCAGAAGGATACAAGACCTTCGGCGAAGTTATCATACGCAAGAGTCCCGGTGCAGAAAGCCTGCTTCGTACTGGATCAGATCAGAGGCAAGGACGTCAACACCGCACTGGCGATTGTCACCTATAATCCGAGATATGCTTCCGAGGTAATTGCAAAGCTTCTCAAGAGCGCGATTGCCAATGCAGAGAATAATAACGGAATGAACCGTGATAACCTCTATGTGGAAGAGTGCTACGCAAACAGAGGACCGATCATGAAGAGGATCAGACCTCGTGCACAGGGAAGGGCTTACAGGATCGAGAAGAGAATGAGCCATATCACCGTAGTGCTGAACGAAAGGTAAAGGAGGGAAATCATGGGACAGAAAGTTAATCCGCATGGACTGAGAGTCGGTATCATTTCCGACTGGGATTCCAGATGGTATGCCGAAGGCGATTTCGCCGCAAACCTGAAGGAAGATTATGAGATCAGGCAGTTCCTGATGAAGAAGCTCGCGAAAGCCAGCGTTTCCAAGATTGACATCGAGCGCGCGGCTGACCGTGTGAAGATCACCGTATATACCGCTAAGCCCGGCATCATCATCGGCAAGGGCGGCGCAGAGATCGAGAAGACCAAGAGTTCCCTCAGTGCAGTCACAGACAAGAAGGTCATCCTTGACATCAAGGAGATCAAGAGACCGGACCTGGACGCACAGCTTGTTGCAGAGAATATTGCAGAGCAGCTTGAGAACCGTGTTTCCTACCGCCGTGCCATGAAGGGCGCGATGGGCAGGACCATGAAGTTCGGCGCGAAGGGAATCAAGACTTCGATCGCAGGACGTCTGAACGGCGCTGATATCGCCCGCAAGGAGTTCTATTCCGAGGGAACGATTCCGCTGCAGACACTCAGAGCTGACATCGATTACGGATTTGCTGAGGCGCATACGACCTACGGCAAACTCGGAGTCAAGGTATGGATCTACAAGGGCGAGATACTTCCGTCTAAGAGAGAAGGGAGTGATAGATAATGTTAATGCCGAAGAGAGTTAAGCACCGCAAACAGTTCCGCGGAACGATGGCCGGTAAGGCAAACCGCGGCACAAAGGTCACTTACGGTGAGTGGGGACTGGTTGCAACTGAGCCTTGCTGGATCAAGTCCACGCAGATTGAGGCTGCCCGTGTTGCTATGACGCGTTATGTGAAGCGTGGCGGCAAGGTATGGATCAAGATCTTCCCGGACAAGCCGGTTACGGCGAAGCCTGCTGAGACCCGTATGGGTTCCGGAAAAGGCACCACTGAGTACTGGGTTGCAGTTGTACGCCCGGGCAGGGTCATGTTTGAGATGGCCGGTGTTCCGGAGGAAGTCGCGAAGGAAGCCCTTCGTCTGGCAAGCCACAAGTTACCCTGCAAGTGCAAGGTAATTGCACGGGAATCTGCAGAAGGCGGTGATAACAGTGAAGAGTAAGAATTACGTTGAAAGTCTGAACGGTAAGTCGGCAAGTGAACTGAGAGAAGAACTGACAGCTGCGAAAAAGGAACTCTTCAATCTGAGATTCCAGAACGCTACGAACCAGCTGGATAATACGAGCAGGATCAAAGAAGTACGCAGGAACATCGCCAGAATCCAGACGGTGCTCCAGAGCGCAGAGTGATCTGGGATACTGAGAGGAAAGGAGAGTTATCGTGGAAGAGAGAAATCTGAGAAAGACCCGTGTAGGCCACGTGGTCAGCGATAAGATGGATAAGACGATCGTTGTTGCGGTTGAAGACCATGTCAGACATCCGCTGTACAAGAAGATCGTACAGAGAACATACAAGCTGAAGGCCCATGATGAGCAGAATGAAGCACATACCGGCGATACCGTCCGCGTGATGGAGACCCGTCCTCTTTCCAAGGATAAGAGATGGAGACTGGTTGAGATCGTCGAGAAGGCGAAATAACAGGAGGAGACTGGAATGGTACAGCAGGAAACAAGACTTAAAGTTGCTGATAATACCGGTGCCAAGGAACTCCTTGTCATCCGTGTTATGGGCGGCTCTACCAGAAGATATGCCAGCATCGGCGATATCTGTGTCTGCACAGTTAAAGATGCAACACCCGGAGGCGTTGTCAAGAAGGGTGATGTTGTAAAGGCTGTAGTGGTTCGGACAGTGAAGGGCGCACGCCGTAAAGACGGTTCCTACATTCGCTTCGATGAGAATGCAGGCGTTATCATCAAGGATGACCTGACCCCGACCGGAACCCGTATCTTCGGGCCGGTTGCAAGAGAGCTCCGTGAGAAGAAGTTCATGAAGATCGTCTCGCTGGCTCCGGAAGTCTTATAAGGAGGGGCGCTGATTATGAATAAGATCAAAACGGGCGATACCGTAAGAGTCATCGCCGGCAAGGACAAAGGCAAAGAGGGTAAGGTACTCGCAGTGAAGGACGGCAAGGTCCTGGTGGAGGGTGTCAACATGGTGTCCAAGCATCAGAAGCCCTCAGCCGGCAATCCGCAGGGCGGCATCATCAACAAGGAAGCTTACCTCGATGTTTCTAACGTCATGTTCCTGTTCAAGGGACAGCCTACCAGAATCGGCTTCAAAGTGGACGGCGACACGAAGGTCCGTATCGCGAAGAAGACCGGTGAAGCGGTTGACTGAGAAAGGACAAAGGTGACATAGTATGAGCAGCAGATTAAAAGATATCTATCTGAACGAAATCGTCCCGGAGATGGTGAAGAAGTTCGGTTACAAGAACATCATGGAAGTTCCGAAGCTCAACAAGGTTGTTGTCAACATGGGCGTCGGTGAGGCGAAAGAGAACGTCAAGCTTCTGGACAGCGCCATCAACGATATGGCCATCATTACCGGACAGAAGCCGGTACAGACCAAGGCTAAGAACTCCGTTGCGAACTTCAAGATCCGTGAAGGAATGCCGATCGGTGCGAAGGTTACGCTCAGAGGCAACCAGATGTATGAGTTCGTTGACCGTCTGATCAACCTTGCGCTTCCGCGTGTCCGCGACTTCCGCGGCGTGAATCCGAACGCATTTGACGGACGCGGCAACTACGCGCTTGGTATCAAAGAGCAGCTGATCTTCCCGGAGATCGAGTATGACAAGGTTGACAAGGTGAGAGGAATGGACATCATCTTTGTCACAACTGCCAAGACAGACGAAGAGGCACGAGAACTGCTTAGACTGTTCAATATGCCGTTCGCGAAGTAATTTCAGGAGGAAATACGCATGGCAAAAACATCTATGAAGATTAAGCAGGCTCGCAAGCCCAAGTTTTCTACCAGGGCTTATACCCGCTGCAATATCTGCGGCCGTCCGCATTCTGTACTCAGAAAGTACGGCATCTGCAGAATCTGCTTCCGCGAACTCGCATACAAGGGCGAGATCCCGGGTGTGAAGAAAGCCAGCTGGTAATCATAATACATGTCAAGTCTTTAATCAGGAGGATACTAACATGGCAATGAATGATCCGATTGCGGATATGCTCACAAGAATCCGCAATGCGAATGCTGCGAAGCACGATACAGTTGATGTTCCTGCTTCCAAGATGAAGATTTCGATCGCCAACATCCTTGTCGATGAGGGTTATATTGAAAAGTATGATCTGATCGGCGACGGCGTACAGAAGACGATCCACATCACTCTGAAGTACGGCAAGGATAAGAACGAAAAGATCATTTCCGGCATCAAGAGAATCTCCAAGCCCGGACTTCGTGTCTATGCCGGAAGCGATGAGATGCCGAAGGTCCTTGGCGGACTGGGTATTGCGATTGTTTCCACCAACCAGGGCGTCATCACCGATAAGCAGGCCAGAAAGCTTCATGTCGGCGGCGAAGTGCTCGCATTTGTGTGGTAAGCGTTTTACTGAAAACAGGAGGCAGGCATATTTGCTGTTAAATGTGAACCGCCTTCCGACAATCTAAGTAAGGAGAATGAAAACATGTCAAGAATTGGCAGAACGCCTGTTGTGATCCCTGCGGGTGTCACAGTAGACATCAAAGACGGTAATGTCGTTACCGTAAAGGGTGGAAAGGGAACGCTCACAAGACAGTTTGTCCCTGAGATGAAGATCTACACCCAGGAAGTCGAGAAAGAGATCGAAGAGAAGACGGTCAAGGTAAATGAGATCGTTGTTGAAAGACCGAATGACCTCAAGAGAGAAAAGTCCCTTCACGGGCTGACCCGTTCCCTGCTGCAGAACATGGTGACCGGCGTCAGCGACGGATACAAGAAGACGCTTGAGATCAACGGAGTCGGTTACAGAGCTGCGAAGCAGGGCAAGAAGCTTACACTGAACCTTGGATATTCTCATCCGATCGAGATGGATGATCCGGAAGGAATCGAGACCGCGGTAGATGGCAATAAGATCGTTGTCAGCGGAATCGACAAGGAGAAGGTCGGTCAGTACGCAGCGCAGATCAGAGAGAAGAGACCGCCTGAGCCGTATAAGGGCAAGGGTATTAAATATGACGATGAGATCATCAGGCGCAAGGTCGGTAAGACCGGTAAGTAATCAGGGAGGTGTAGAGAATGGTCAGTAAAGAATCAAGATCCGTGATTCGTGAAGAGAAACACAGAAGGATCCGTCACAGGCTGTCCGGCACCGCCAGCAGACCGCGTCTTGCAGTGTACAGAAGCAACAAGAATATGTATGCGCAGATCATTGACGATGATCTGGGAGTGACGCTTTGCAGCGCCAACACTCTCCAGAAGGACGTGAAGGCTGATCTTCAGAATACGGATGATATCGAAGCAGCAAAGGCAGTCGGCACCATGATCGCCAAGAGAGCCCTTGAAAAGGGAATTGACGAGGTCGTATTCGACCGTGGAGGATATATCTATCACGGTAAGGTCAAGGCACTCGCAGACAGTGCGCGTGAAGCCGGACTGAAGTTCTAAAGGAGGAGAAGACAGTTATGAGACGTGAGATCATCGATACGAATGGCCTTGAGCTGAGTGATCAGGTCGTTACGATTAAGCGCGTATCCAAGACCGTCAAAGGCGGACGTACCATGCGTTTCACCGCACTGGTCGTGGTAGGCGATAAGAATGGTCATGTTGGCGTCGGACTCGGCAAGGCAACCGAGATTCCGGATGCGATCCGCAAGGGACGTGAGGATGCTACCAAGCATCTGACCACGATTGCGCTGGATGAAGTACAGTCTGTGCCGCACGATTACATCGGCAAGTACGGCGGATCTTCCGTTCTTCTGAAGAGAGCTTCAGAAGGTACCGGTATCATCGCCGGAGGTCCTGCCCGTGTCGTGCTCGAGATGGCTGGCGTGCGCAATATCCGTACCAAGTCTCTTGGGTCCAACAATAAGCAGAATGTTGTTCTGGCTACCCTGGCGGCGCTTAAGAGCATTAAGAGCCCGGAGGAGGTTGCCCGTCTGCGCGGTAAGAGCGTAGAAGAGATTCTGGCATAAGGAGGGATAGAAACATGGCTGGTAAATTAAAAATCACTCTTGTGAAGTCCCCGATCGCTGCGATCCCGAAGCAGAGAGCTACGGTTGAGGCTTTAGGTCTTCGCAAGCTGAACAAGACGGTTGAGATGCCGGATAACAGTGCAGTCAGAGGTATGATTGCCCGGGTTTCCCATCTCGTGAAAGTGGAAGAGATCTAAGGGAGGTGTCATCATGGATTTAGCGAATCTGAGTCCGGCTGAGGGCTCCGTCAGCAGCAGCAACTTCAGAAGAGGACGTGGGCATGGCTCAGGCAACGGCAAGACTGCCGGCAAGGGCCACAAAGGCCAGAAGGCAAGATCCGGACAGCCGCGTATCGGTTTTGAAGGCGGCCAGATGCCTCTGTACAGAAGACTTCCGAAGAGAGGGTTCAAGAATGTCGGCAGAGCGCAGATCGAGACGATCAGCCTCTCCAGCCTCGAAGCATTTGAGGATGGCGACAGCGTAACCGTGGAAGCGCTTCTTGAGAAGGGCATCATCCGTGACGCCAAGGACGGCGTGAAGGTTCTCGGAAACGGAGAACTTACCAAGAAACTCAATGTTTCACTCAATGCGTTCAGTGAAAGCGCAAAGGCAAGAATCGAAGAATTAGGTGGAAAAGCAGAGGTGATCTGATGTTTAAAACATTTAGAGATATGTTTCGGATAAAGGACATCAGACAGAAGCTGTTTTTCACATTCTTAATGCTGATCGTTCTCCGTATTGGATCTCAGCTCCCGGTTCCGGGCGTTAACAGATCTTATTTCCAGAACTGGTTTGCACAGCAGAACAACGGAGCGTTCAGTTTCTTCAGTGCTTTTACAGGTGGTTCCTTTGAGAGAATGTCAGTGTTCGCACTGAACATTACACCGTACATTACTTCCTCGATTATCATGGAGCTTCTCTCCATTGCCATTCCGGCGCTGGAAGAGATGCATCGTGACGGCGAGGACGGAAGAAAGAAGATCAACACGATTACCAGGTATCTGACCATCGGCCTTGCGGTATTTGAGAGTACCGCAATGGCGATCGGATTCGGCCGCAGCGGACTGATCAGGAATTTCAATTTCTTCAGCTGCCTGACGGTTATCCTGGCTATGACAGCCGGCTGTACGCTGGTTATGTGGATCGGTGAGAGAATCAACGTGAATGGTATCGGAAACGGTATCTCGATCGTCCTTCTTTTCAACATCGTATCCAGACTTCCGCAGGATCTGACAACGCTGCATACGCAGTTTGTCGCAGGCAAAGGCCTCGCAAAGGGCGGCCTGGCAGTGGTGGTGATCGTTGCGATCATCCTGCTGACCGTAGTCCTTACGATCCTTTTGACTGCAGCTGTCAGAAGAATTCCGGTACAGTATGCCAAGAAGATGCAGGGACGCAGAATGGTTGCGGGACAGTCCTCCAACATTCCGCTGAAGGTCAACACCGCAGGCGTTATCCCGGTTATCTTCGCATCCTCCCTGATGTCGATTCCGTCGATTATCATGTCATTCTCCGGTAAAACGGTGACTGGCGGATTGGCAGTCTTTTTCGGAATGCTGAATCAGAATAACTGGTTTAACATGAATCGTCCGGTTTATTCGATCGGCCTGGTGCTTTACATCGCACTGTGTATCTTCTTTGCATATTTCTATACTTCGATCACTTTCAATCCGATCGAAGTGGCAGACAATCTGAAAAAACAGGGCGGTTTCATCCCCGGTATCCGTCCGGGCAAACCGACCAGCGATTATCTGCAGAAGATACTGAACTACATTATCTTTATCGGCGCTGTAGGTCTGATGATTGTCGTAATCATTCCGATCTTCTTCAACGGTGTGTTTAATGCGGATGTATCCTTCGGTGGTACGTCTCTGATCATTATCGTTGGCGTTGTGCTTGAGACAATCGAGCAGATTGAGTCGCAGATGCTTGTCCGTAACTATAAGGGCTTCCTCAGTGAGTAAGATCTATGAAGTCTCGGATATGGTATAACCGGACATAATGAGGAGTGTGCCTTCGCCGTGATGACGAAGACACACTTCGTTGTGCATTTTACAGGAGAGGCTGTATATGAAGATTATTATGTTAGGAGCACCCGGTGCGGGCAAGGGTACGCAGGCGCGCATGATGACGGAAAAATATGAGATTCCGCAGATTTCCACGGGGGATATCTTCCGTGAAAACATCAGAAACCAGACAGAGCTTGGGAAGAAGGCAAAGTCCTATATCGACCAGGGACTGCTGGTTCCGGATGAACTGACGCTGGACCTGGTCCTTGACAGGCTTTCCGGCGAGGACTGCAAAGACGGATACATCCTGGACGGGTTCCCCCGTACGATTCCGCAGGCGGAAGCACTGACTGCAGCGCTGGAGGAAAAGGGCGAGAAGATTGACTTTGCAATCGACGTAGAGGTCCCGGATGACAATATCGTTCAGAGAATGAGCGGAAGAAGAGTCTGTCCCAAATGCGGAGCGACCTATCACATCCGCTACAACATGCCCGAGAAAGAGGGGCTGTGCGATGAATGCGGGACGGAGCTGATCCAGAGAGAGGATGACTCCCCGAAGACGGTGCAGAAGAGGCTTGTCGTGTACCATGAGCAGACGCAGCCGCTGATTGACTATTACCGCAGGAAGGGCTGCCTGTACGCGGTGGACGGAACCAGGAGTACCGATGAAGTGTTTCAGGAGATCTGCTCTGTATTTGGCTGATCTCATATCTCAATGATCACAGCAGGAAGGCATACTATGGCAGTTTCAATTAAGACAGAGCGTGAAATCGGGTATATGAGAGAGTCCAACCATCGCCTGGAAAAGGTCTTTGATGCGCTGGAGAAGATCATCCGCCCGGGAATAACAACCAGGGAGATTGACAGGGAGGCCAGGAGGCTGATTCAGGAGCAGGGCGGCGTTCCGAATTTCGTGAAGGAAGGATTTCCCGGCGCTGTGTGCACCTCCGTCAATGAAGAGGTTGTACATGGAATTCCCGGGGACCGGGCCCTTCAGGAGGGGGATATCATCTCCCTGGACTGCGGGCTGATCCTGAACGGGTATCATTCCGACGCGGCCAGAACCTACGCGGTCGGTGAGATCAGCGAGGAAAAGCGGAAGCTGATGCAGGTGACAAAGGAGAGCTTTTTTGAAGGCATCCGCTATGCGAGAGCAGGTCACCATCTTCACGAGATCTCCAATGCGATCGGCGATTACTGCGAAAGCAGGGGGTACGGAGTTGTCCGGGACCTGGTCGGCCACGGGATCGGCAGAGAGCTGCATGAGGATCCGCAGGTTCCGAACTTCAGGCAGAAGTCCAGAGGTCTTCGGCTTGCTGCGGGCATGACGCTTGCCATCGAGCCGATGATCACACAGGGAACGTGGGAGGTGGACTGGCTGGACGACGGCTGGACCGTTGTCACAAAAGACAGGAAACCTGCCGCCCATTATGAGAATACGATCCTCATCACGGACGGCGAACCTGAGATCCTTTCCAGAACACATGAGTGAGGATAAGATGGAGAAGCTTGCGATATCTCTGGCTGGTCATGATAAAGACCGCGTCTATGCCGTAGTCGCCGAACAAGAGCGGGACGTATGGCTTGCGGACGGAAAGCATAAGACACTGGACGCGCCCAAAAAAAAGAGACGCTCCCATGTGCAGCTTGTCACTCATTTTCCGGATGCGTTTGCCGGGGAACTTGGGAAAGCCGCATCGGACAGTGACCTGGTTCATGTTTTAAGACTCTATCAAACGATGCGCAGCCAGACTGCCACAGAGGAACCTGAACAATAAAAGAGAGGTAAATGTATGTCAAAATCGGATGTCATTGAAGTCGAAGGTAAAGTTCTTGAGAAGCTTCCGAACGCGATGTTCAAGGTCGAACTTGCGAACAAGCATGTTGTTCTTGCACATATCAGCGGAAAACTGCGCATGAACTTTATCCGGATTCTGCCCGGAGACAAGGTGACGATCGAACTGTCCCCGTATGATCTGGACAAGGGAAGGATCATCTGGAGAGACAAATAATTGCAATTTTCCACAGAAAGTGTTTAATTTTCAACAAAACGCTTAACAAATACGTAACATGTGTGGTATACTACCCCGGTAATCAGATTTGACTATACCTTTTGGGGGAGTGCAGATTCGCATGAAAAGAGTATTCAAAACGACTCTGATCCTTGCATCGCTGCTGTTTCTGTTTTCTTTTTCAGCGTATGCAGCGGATTATACGAAAGAAGGGACGTTTGTCTGGAAACAGTCAGGCGGCCTTTTTTATGCCTATGACGCAGTGACCGGAACTCTGATCCGGAATCAGAAGGTCGGCAACAGCTATGTGAATGAGAACGGAACCCGTTACCTGAACTGCTTTGTGGACGGTATGTACTATAACGGATACGGGATCGCAAAGCGCAAGTTTACAGGCGGATGGGTCAAGACCGTCGGCAAGTTTTATTATTTCAAAAAACAGGTAAAGCTGACCGGATACAGGAAGATCAACGGCAAGCGCTATTACTTCGACAAGGACGGGGCGCGCCTGTCGGGTCTTTATAATGTGAAGGGCAAGTACAGATTCTTCAAAAAGAACGGACAGCAGATCACAACCGCCAGATGGAAGACCGTGAACGGGAAACGCTACCGGATCGGCAGTAAAGGGACGATAAAGGAAGGATTTGTCAAGGTCAGCGGCAAGAAGTATTACCAGACGATCCTGACCGGTCTCTATACCGGAGAGCATGAGATCAACGGAGAAAAGTATTACTTCTCATCGAGCGGCGCATTGGATACGTCCATGACGAATAAACTGCGCGGAACGACTGCGAAGCTGGGCAAGCCCTCCGATATCCTGTTCTTTACAACGTTTGAGTCCGGTAAGGACGCTTATGCGCAGACGTGGGGGGATTCCGGAAGAGCCTACGGCAAATACCAGTTTGACTACCGGTATTCGCTCGTGCCGCTTCTGAAGTACTGCTACAGCGCGAACAAGACGTTCTTTAAGCCGTTTAAGCCGTTTATCAATATCTCTCCCGGCAGCAGCAAGCTGGTCTATAATAAGGATCTGCAGTCTGCCTGGAAGAAGGTATACAAGGCGGACCCGGATTATTTTGCATCCATGCAGGACAAGTTCGCGGAGGACCAGTATTACAAGCCGTGTGAAGACGCACTGGCAGCCAGAGGGATTCATCTGAATCTTCGCTCGTATATCTGCCGCGGGGCGGTGTTCAGCTATTCGATCCAGCACGGACAGAATACGGCAGTCAACGCGGTTGTCGGAGCCGGCCTGAAGGACAGTGTCAGCGATCTGGACTTTATTAAGAAGCTCTATGACTACCGCTGGAAGGATTCAAAGGGCTGGGCGAAGGTGTCTGTCTTCAATTATCGTTATACACAGGAGAAGTCGCTTGCGGTCAGACTCCAGAAAGCGCTCTGATCTGTGCTTATAGTTCACAGGCCAGCCAACGTTGCTCAGAGTTTGTGGGCACACTGAAAACACGTTGCCTACCCTCGCTTTGCATCGGTTGCATTGCAGCCGCTCCCAGCTCCTATAGAAGCGTGGTCGCTTCTCCACTCCGTTCCGGTCGGTGCTGGACGAACGTCCACTGGA
>CAJOKX010000005.1 GCA_905235415.1 uncultured Lachnospiraceae bacterium | reverse complement strand
GGCAGCCGACTAAGCTTTGCGAGTTGCTGCAGCCACGAAAGCGACCACGCTTCTATAGGAGCTGGGAGTGGCTGCAATGCAACCGATGCAAAGCGCGGGGAGGCAACGTGTTTTCAGTGTGCCCACAAACTCAAAGCAGAGTTGGCTGGCCTGTGGACTGTGACTTTTTTTCAACTTTCTTTTCCACTGTCCGTCTGCACGGACACCCGGTCTGGTCTAATAGAGACAACAGAGACAGGCACACGGACAAGGAGGTCAGAGGATGAAGGGCTACAACACAGAGAACGGGTATATGGGATACATCGACGGAGGCTATGTCTTATTTGCAAGCGAAGCCGACTATAGGGACATGGTGGAAGAGGACTGACAGAGGGATGCACAGAGGGGAGCGTACGATGGCAAGGGGTAAGAATCCATACGAAAAGGCACATATCGAATATGATGATTTCGGGGCGTATATCGAAACGATGGAAGAGCTGATGGAGAGCGGATGCGCCTGGAGCGGCGCGGCGGAGACGGCGGGTGATCCGGAGCCCGGAAGGATGCAGGATGGAAGAGGGCGCCGGCGTGCTGTATAATAATGAACAGACGCTGTAGTCATTGCACTCACCCGGGAGGCGGAGATGGCAGAAGAGAAGCTGAAGATCCTGTATCTGATGAAGATCCTTCTGGAAGAAACGGATCAGGATCACATTCTTAATGCGTCTGAGCTGAATCAGATCATGCAGGACCGGTATCAGATGACGTGCAACCGCAAGACGATCTACAGTGATGTGGAGAAGCTTCAGAGGTTCGGCCTGGAGATCAGGCAGGTGAAGGGAGACCGGCAGGGGTACTATGTGGCCGAACGTGATTTCTCACTTCCCGAACTGAAGCTGCTTGTGGATGCGGTTCAGTCTTCCCGGTTTATTCCGTCCGCGCAGTCCGAAGAACTGATCCGGAAACTGGAAAAGATGACCACCCATGACAACGCTCTGCAGCTGCAGCGGCAGGTGTTCATCTACAACAGGCCCAAGACGACCAATGAGACGGTCTTCCAGAATGTGGATCAGATCTACAGCGCCATGTACCGGAACCGCCGGATCTGTTTTCAGTACTGTGAGTGGACCGTGAAGAAAGAGCTGGTGCCGCGCAGAGACGGAAAGATCTATGAAGTCTCACCGTGGAGCCTGACCTGGGATGACGCGAATTACTATCTGGTGGCATATGAGGAAGCGTCCGGACAGATCCGGCACTACCGCGTCGACAAGATGAAGCGGATGCAGATCAGCAACCATGCGCGGAACGGGAGAGAGGAGTTCAGGGACTTTGACCTGGCTGCCTTTTCGAAGAAGACTTTCGGGATGTTCGCCGGGGAGGATACGAGAATCACGCTCGAGTGCGAGAAGCATCTTGCGGGCGTGGTGATCGACCGGTTCGGGACCGATACCATGATCCGTCCTTATGGGCCGGATCATTTCCGCGCGCAGGTGTTCGTGGCGGTCAGCCCGCAGTTTTTCGGATGGGTCGCCGGGATCGGGGAAGGAATGAAGATCGCGGAGCCTGCCCATGTGAAGGGGCAGTACCGGGAGTACCTGAAGAGGATCCTGCGCTCCTATGAAACATGAGCAGGAGGAGGCAGATTATGCTTGACGAACGGGCTTTTCTTCCGATATGGTGCAGATAAGAGACCCTGTCCATAGCATTGATAAGGAGACTTGAATTATGCCGAAGATTACTTTTATGGGCGCCGGTTCTACGGTGTTCGCAAGAAATGTGCTGGGGGACTGCATGCTGACGCCTGCGCTGGAGGAGAGCGGCATCGCGCTGTATGACATCGATCCTGTCCGTCTGAAAGAATCCGCTGCGATGCTGGAAGCGATCAACCGGAATAACGGATCGAAGGCACAGATCGAAACCTTTCTGGGCGAGGAGAAGCGCAAGGATGCCCTCAGAGGCGCGGACTATGTGATCAATGCCATCCAGGTGGGCGGATATGATCCGTGTACGATCACCGATTTTGAGATTCCCAAACGGTATGGACTGCGCCAGACCATCGCGGATACGCTCGGCGTGGGCGGTGTGTTCCGCGCGCTGCGCACCATCCCGGTGATGCTGGATTTTGCCAGGGACATGGAGGAAGTGTGCCCGGATGCGTGGCTTCTGAATTACACGAACCCCATGGCGATGTTGACCGGGGCGATGCTGCGCATGACCGGCGTGAAAACCGTCGGCCTGTGCCACAGCGTGCAGGTGTGCGCCCCGACGCTGCTCAATGAGCTGGGCATCGGGTATGACAGCCGCGTACAGGCAAAGATCGCGGGAATCAACCACCAGGCGTGGCTGCTGGAGTGCACCAGGGACGGAGAAGATCTCTATCCGGAGATCCGCAGAAGGGCGCTTCTATATAACGAAGGCAAGCTGGACCTGGGCAGTTTTGATGACTGGCTTGCGATGCAGATGCAGGGTCCCGACGGGGAATTTGACGAGAGGCGGAAGGAAGAATGCCGCAGGACCTATGACCGTTATCAGGAGTGCGGCCTTCATCCCGACATGGTGCGCCTGGAACTGATGCGCCGGTTCGGATATTATGTCACAGAATCCAGCGAGCACAACGCGGAGTATACGCCGTGGTTTATCAAGGACCGCTATCCGGAACTCATCGACCGGTTCAATATCCCGCTTGATGAGTATCCGAGACGCTGCATTCACCAGATCGAGGACTGGAAAGCGACCGGGCATGAGCTGACAGAGAATCCGTACCTGACCCACAAACGGTCCAGAGAGTACGCCAGCTATATCCTGGAAGCCATGGAGACGAACATTCCGACAAGGATCAACGGCAATGTGCTGAATAACGGAGCGATCACCAATCTTCCGGCCAATGCCTGCGTGGAGGTTCCCTGCCTGGTTGACAGGAACGGCGTACAGCGTACGGTTGTCGGAGATCTGCCGGAGCAGTGCGCTGCCCTGAACCGGACGAACATCAATGTGCAGCTGCTGGCGATTGAGGCGGCGCGCACCCGGAAGAAGGAGCATATCTATCAGGCGGTCATGATGGATCCGCACGCGGGCGCGGAACTGTCCATTGACGATATCGCTGCGATGTGCGACGAGATGATCGAGGCGCACGGAGACTGGCTGCCGGCTTTCCACTGAGCTTCAGAAAGCGGGAATGCGCTGATCAAAACGAATGGAGCATTCTGTTTCACAGAGAAACAGCACAGCCTCCGCAGGCATGGAGTATGCCGGCGGAGGCTGTTTTTGCTGTGCGTGCGGCGTATCCGGATCTGCATCCGGTGCGCCGTTCATGCTGTTCGTGCACCGACAGACACGGTCAGGTGATGCACTCCAGCTCTGCCAGAGCGCCCATCAGGCTGTCGGACAGGCCGAGCGCCATCCAGGATGCAAGGCGTCTCTGGGGCGTGTCGACGGTCTGCGCGATCTTCAGCATGGTGTCTTTGTCCACGTTGGAGATCTGCATGGGCAGGAGCAGGCGGTAGAGCATATCCGGAAGATCGCTCGCGGGGCATTCCGGATACCGGTTCCAGGTCAGAACCGCACCGTCTTTGGGCGCCGCATCCAGCGTAAGCTTCAGCGTGCGCGTGAGAGCGTCATATTCCGACGTATACCCACAGCTGGCTTCGTCCGGGAGCCGGTTATTGATGCCTGCGATCTCGATGGAGATGCGTCTGCCTTCGGGCAGCAGCGTCCTGTCGCCCTCAGCTGCTGCAAGCCGGATCGTCATGCTGTCTCCTTCTTCCAGGCGGCAGACGGTTGTGCAGCTGCGGTATGCATCCGTGCCGGGGCGGCGTCCGTTATCTTCCGTCAGCACGCCTTCTCCGTTCGCACCGGCAAATACGCGGAAGACGATCTCTTCGGGAAGCGGGCATCCGTTTTCCGGTGCAGTTTTGCCGTCCAGCGGAAGGATGGTCCCCGTGCGGACGAATACAGGGATGCCGGACAGGGGACGGTAGACGCGCAGGCACTGTCCGCCCGTATAGCGCATCCCGGTAAAGAAGTCAACCCATTGTCCCTCCGGCAGCCATGCCCTTGCCGAGCCCAGATGCGTTTCCCGGTCACAGGGACTTGTGATCGGAACGACCAGCATCTCGCTGCCGAACATGTATTCATCGTGCTCGACTTTGAAGAGGTCGAGTCCGGGGTTCCAGTCATAATAGACAGGATAGAGGATGGTGATGCCTTCCTCGGATGCTTTCAGCATGCGTGTGTACAGCCACGGAACCAGCCTGTGGCGGAGCCGCAGAAACTCTTCCATGATAGCTCGCGGCTCCATGGGATAACTCCAGGGCTCCTTGACCAGGAATTCACTCAGAGAAGAGTGCAGACGCATGACGGGTGAGAAAACGCCGAACTGCAGCCAGCGGATCATCAGTTCGTCATCCCGGATTCCCATCATGTGGCCGCCGATGTCATGACTCCACCATCCGTATCCGATGTTGGCTGCCGTGGCGGTGAAGTAGGGCTGGAATGCAAGGCTGTCCCAGGTAATGCACGTGTCGCCGGAGAAGCCGAGCGGGTAGCGGTGGCTGCCGGGGCCCGCGAAGCGGGAGAGCGTCAGTCCCACGTCTCCTTTCCGGTTGGCGTAGAGCCAGCGGGTATGATTCAGGACAAACAGAGGATCCACGCCGGGGACGCTGCTTCCGCCGCGCTGCTGCCAGTCGATCCACCAGAAGTCGAGGCCTGTCTTTTCGAAGCTGTCCAGGACCACCTTCTCGAATGCTTCCAGGAACTGTGCGCTGGAGGCGTCAAAATCGACCGGATATCCGCTGTCCGGATCAATCCCCATCTCCCTGGCCATGGCGGGATAGAGCGTCTCATACGCGCGGATTCCGTCTGCGGGATGGTCATTGACCGTAACCTTCAGGTTCCGCTCGTGCAGCCAGTCCATCAGGCCGGCAGGGTCTGGGAACAGCTCGCTGTTCCAGGTGTAGCCGGTCCAGCCGGCGCCATAGATGGGATCGATGTCAGTGATGTGCCAGTCCATGTCCAGGACCGCAACAGACAGCGGAACCTGCTCTTTAGCAAACCGCTCCATCAGCGCTTTATAGCTGTCTTCAGAGTAGCTGTAATAGCGGCTCCACCAGTTGCCGAGGGCGTAACGGGGCAGGGGAGGCACCGCACCGGACAGGTGATAGTAATCTTTCAGCGCCTGCCGGAAATCATGTCCGTAGGCAAACAGATACAGATCCTGGCTCACGCCGTCTGCCGGGGTCAGGTTCCCCGACGCATCCAGGCCCATGGTGTGACTGTCATCGAGAACGGCAAACCCGTCCGCCGACATCAGTCCATCTTCCATGTGCAGGGGTTCCTGGTCGTCATGGGATGCAAACTTTCCGACCATTCTTCCGTTGGCGCCGTCCAGCGTGCGGGCGGTGCTCTTCAGATTCATCTCGGATTCTCCGTAATGCCACACGCTTGCATGGTTCATCAGCGTGTTCTTCAGAACAGCGGACAGTCCTTCCGGGGAAAATGGCCGCCGGTCGTATTCGAGACGGACTGCCGCGGTCTCGATGGTCATCCTGTTTCCGCGCTCGCTGAAGGTGAATTCCGGAAGCGGGAATTCGCGGTTGATGACCGCCTGGGTCGCCCCGTCGCGGAAATGGGAACCGCTTTCATATTCAAGACGGATCAGGCGGTCTGTCAGGACGGTGATCCTGAATCCGTCGCCTGTGACAACGCTGCCTTTTGAAGGGGTGGGGCGGATCTCCCAGATATCAGTAAATGTCATGTGCGTTCTCCTTTTATTAGTTTGCGTATAGATGTATATAACCACGGCGGGCGGTCGTTCCCACTTCAGGCAACCGCAGCGGGCGGTCGTTCCCACTTCAGGCAACCGCAGCGGGCGGTCGTTTCCGCCTCAGGCAACCGCAGCGGGCGGTTGTTTCCGCCTCAGGCAAACGCTGCGGGCGATTGTTTCCGCTTCAGGGATCACTCGCCGGAGAGGACCTCAAAGAAGGTCCAGGCGCCGGCGCCGATCTGCAGATCCACTGCGTATTCATCCGGCTCCGGAATGAAATATGCGCAGTCGAATCCTCTGGACGGGGTGGACAGCAGAGCGGCCTTTCCCAGGATCTCTCCGGATTCGAGGTCTCTCAGCCCTTCGCATTTTCCGCGCACGATCACGCGGACATTGCTCTTGTGCGAAGTGTAATTCTGGATTCCGTATACGTTGTTGTCATAGGCGACAAAGATGCATTTTGCATCGCTTGCGCAGTATACCTTCTGCCCCATGGACAGATGCTTGGAAAGCGTCTCCCATACGCGCTGCGGAAGCCGGTAGAAGTCTGCGTAATTATGCGGGACGTTCAGGACGAAAACCCTTCCGTTTCCGTAGTCTTCTTCGGTCAGGACAGGCGTGTTGAATTCCCTGCAGCAGACCGTTATGTCACACCAGGTCGCGTTGTCCTTTGTCGAGAGAACATCGAAGCGGACCGGGCCGCTTCCGCGGACAATATCGGAGGCGGTATAGTTCCGGTTGGCGATCATGTATTCTTCGCCTTCGACGGTGCGGTCCGTCGGCTGCACGGAGGTCAGTTCACGGATGCCTCTGTCCCATGTCTCCTTCAGGAAGCCGGAGGTCATCACAAGATTGCCGCCGGAGCGGACATAGGAGCATACCTTCGGGACGATCTGAGGATCCTTCGCGCTGCTGCGCGTGACAAAGAGGACAGGAGCGTCGTCTTTGAAGTCCGGCGTGGGCTCGAGGGCGATGCCGCCCATTCCCATATAATTATAGAGGAGATCCTCTCCGTCGGAATTGAAGGGCTCATAGACCGATGCGCCGACCGGAGATCCGCATCCGGATACGACCGCGTCGATCCTGCGAAGATCCTTGGTCATGGCAGGCAGGACGTTGATGTCGGGGCGGATCATGAATTCAAAGTTCCACAGCGTCAGTTCCCTGGCGCCGCCCAGAATCGTCAGCTCCGCCTGCTCAAGGAAGCGGTTGATGTTGTCGCCTGATCCGCCTGCGTCGATCCAGCCGCCTCCGTTTTTTCCCGGCGCTGTATTCTCCAGGAACCGCATAATGCTGTAAGAGTGATAGCGCTGCATGTGCTGTGCGTTGTAAACCGCCTCGCGGGTCTCGGTTCCGGTATAGATCATGTCGAAGATATCCCGCTGCTTTTGCGGATTGTACCCCGTCTCATGGTAACTCTTATACCAGGCAGGATATTTAATAATGAAGTTCAGCTTCGGATTGACTGCCTTTGCCCGCTTCGTGATCTCGTGGGAAAAGTCTTCCATCAGGTCCAGCCGGTACTGCGCCCAGGACCGTTCCCCCTTTGCCGCAATGCATTTTTCACACTTGCATGCTGTAAAGAAGAAATCATCCAGAATGATCTCATCGAATACGCCGGCCAGATCTTCGATCAGCCTGGTATAGAGCGCGCGGTGTTCTTCGTCTGTATAGCAGAAGGTTCCGAAGATGGAAGGCTTGCGCTTTCCATTGACAAGGGCAGTGGAGGTGATGCCTCCGGAGACCTGTATGCCATGGCTTTCAAAGACCTCTTTGACCCACCGCAGGGTATCCTGGTCCACATCGATCTGCGCGCGGTGATTCTCCAGATAGACCTTGTCAAGGGGCGCGTACATCCGGAAGGTCTCAATGTCGCGTTCAAGTTTTTCGCGGGTGATGTCCTTCAGGTAATAGGCCCATACATAGGCCGCAAGGCGGAAATTTTTGTAAGATTCCATGTCCGTATCCTCCGAGTGTGACTTGTATAAAACAGCTTGTATGAGGACATGCTAACATGGCCGGAAGGGGCAGTCAACACAGTCGTAGAGTCTCTCTGGCTGAGGAAGGTCCCGCCTTTGGCGGAACGCAGCCTCTTCGTCTGAATGTCGAAGAGGAAAGAAGAAAATCTTGTTCACTTATGTATAAAGTCATCAAACAACAGGGACTGCATTCGGGGATTCATTGTGTTGACTGCACATAATTGATATGCTAATATATGAATGCTTATATAGTTACTTTTAACTATATATTTCTGGAGGAACGTCAGGCGTCAGGGGACTGGAACCGGCACCCCGGCCGTCGTTCTGCGGGACAAAGTTTTTTTGTAACCTGTAGTTGTTGTCACTTTTGTAGCTTCAGTTAAGGAGGGTTTATATGAAGAACAAGCTTGGCAAGAAGATTCTGGCCGTTGCCCTTGCAGCAGCCACCACGCTTTCCATGAGCGCAGTCGCAATCGCGAGCGACGGGGGAGAGATGACCGATGTCGGAACACCCCGTGCTGAGACTCTGATCATGGAGACGCAGACACCTACTGATCTTCCGGGTATCTTCAACCCGTACATGATGGGCGTTCAGCTCGGATTCGGTATCCATCAGCTGATCACCGCTCATATGTGGGAGATCGACACCGCTCTCGGCGAGCAGTTTGGCGAAGTTGCGGCAGATATGCCGGAACCGAACGATGACTTCACAGAGTTCACCGTAAAGATCCGTGAAGGCATGAAGTGGTCTGATGGCGAAGACATTAACGCAGATGACGTTGTATTTACGTTCAATATGATCAAAGATACTCCGGCAATCGGCGAGTCCGCTTATCTGAACACCGTTCTGGATTCCATCGAGAAGGTTGATGACTACACGGTTGTCTTCCATATGGCTGAGCCGTTCCCGCGTCTTGCGCTCCGCATGGGCGTTACGATCTGGGGTTCCAGCTACTATATCGTACCTGAGCACATCTATTCTCAGGTTGACGATGTAACAACCTTCGAAGATTCTGATCCGGTTACTGCAGGCCCGTACACCGTAAAGGATTACGATCCGAACGGACAGTGGGTACTGTATGAGCTGCGTGAAGACTGGACCGAGTCCGCTATGGGCGTTGCCGGTGCAGATCACTATGGATTCACCGAAGAGAACGCTCCTGCAAAGTATGTATGGTGCCGTGTACTCGGTGATGACACCACCCGTCAGATGGCTATGATCAGCAACGAAGTCGACCTTCTCTGCGAAGTTACGCCGGAGATCCTTGACTACATGGTCAGCCAGAACGACAAGATTGCCTGCTGGTACAGCGACTTCCCGTATGCTACATCTGATGACCCGTGCTCCAAGGGTATCGGCTTCGGTATCGGCAACGGCGCTCCGTACGACAGCGCAGATTTCCGTTGGGCAATCGCACTTGCTATGGACTTTGATGAGATTTCTCTGAGCATCTTTGATGGTGTAGGACGTGCTTCCGTACTTCCGATCATCACCGCTACCAGCGCAGGTCAGGAACTGTACTACAAGCCGCTCCTTGACTGGCTGAACGAATTCGAACTGGATCTTGGCGATGGAACGACCACCACAGTCTGGGATCCGGATTATGCGACCCGTATGGCTGAGGAACTTGGTATCGAAGGTACCGAGGAAGAGCTGATCGACATGTTCGGTGTTGGCTGCTGGAAGTACAATCCGGAAGCAGCTGAGAAGCTCCTCATCAAGGCTGGTCTTGAGAAGAAGGATGATGGCTGGTACTTCGATGGCGAGCCGTTCGTCATTCATCTGACCTATCTGGCAGATACAGAGGCACAGGCAGGCCGCGGCGTCCAGGCTGCATATGATCAGCTGACCAAGTTCGGTCTCAACTGCGAGATCTCCTCTGAGTCTTCCGCTACATGGGATACCATCAACAGCACCGGCGAATATGAACTCCGCGGTATCTGGCCGACCGGCTTCATTACCAAGGACGTCTATTCACAGATCTCCGGCTGGGATGGCGATCTGATCGTTCCGGTTGGCGAGGTTGCTGCAGGTCAGGGTACCCGCTGGAACAATCAGGAAGCTACCGATATCATCCACGAGCTGGCAAAGGTCTCTCCGGACAGCGAAGAGTCCTATGAACTGGGTCTTGAGTTCCTGAAGGTCGCCGTACAGGATATGCCGTTCATCGGCTTCCACTCTGGCGTTAAGTTCGTTCCGTCCAACAGCACTGTCTGGGAAGGCTATCCGAGTGCGGAGAATCCTTACAACGGACCGTGGTGGTGGTGGAGCTGCTTCAAGTACATCATCCCGTATATCACTCCTGTACAGTAAGGACGTCTTATTCGATCTGGAATAATCAAGAACTTACTGATGTAAGGCGAAACCTTGTACGCGCCGTCCGGGGGCTCGCACCCCCGGGCGGTGCGTCTTTTATTTAAAAGCTTACTTAACAGAAGGAGTGAAGAACGTGAAATTTTGGAAATATCTGGGACTTCGTATTGTAACGTGGGCTCTGACGATCCTGATCGGCGTGACCTTCATCTTCTTTATCCCCAGGATGTTCCCGTCTGATCCTGTCGAAAGTATGATTGGTCAGATGCAGGCACGTTCCGGATCCATGGATCCTGTTGCGAAAGAAGCATTGCGAACTTCGCTGAGAGTGCAGTTCGGACTGGAAGGTTCCCTCTGGGAGCAGTATACGAGTTTCTTATGGAAGGGCTTGCTTCATTTCGATTTTGGCCCGTCTCTTATGAGTTACCCGACGCCATGTACGGACATCATAAAGAGGAACCTGCCATTCACTGTCGGGTTGTCGTTGTTTACGACCATAGTTGCCTGGATTATTGGTAACTTTATCGGCCTTCTGGCCGGCTTCCGTAAAAATAAGCGCTCTTCCAAGATTCTGGAAGGTATTGCGATCTGTATTTATCCGCTGCCGTACTTTATCGTGGCTCTGATTCTTCAGATCGTATTCGCTTATGTGCTCGGATGGTTCCCGCTGCAGGCAACGATCGTATACAACCAGAGCAAGGCTGTATTTGTCGGAACTTTGCTGAAGTCTTCGATCCTTCCGGCTCTTTCAATGCTGCTGGTAGGTACCGGATGGTGGATCATCTCCATGAAATCCCTGGCATCGACGACGGCAGAGGAAGAGTTCGTCCTTTATGCCCGCTACCGCGGACTTTCTGAGGGACGGATCGGATACAGCTACGTTTTCCGCAATTCCATCCTGACGCAGATCACGGCTCTTGCAATGAGCATCGGCGGTGTGTTCAGCGGCTCGATCATGACCGAGATCATTTTTGGATATCCTGGCGTCGGCACCCTGGTCCAGGGCGCTATTATGCAGTCGGATTACAATATGATCCTCGGCTGTATCACGATTTCCATCGTAGCAATCGCGACATGTACACTGATCGCTGACATGATCTATCCGTTCATCGATCCGCGTATCCGATACAGCTGAGAAAGGGGGATGAGCGAATGAAAAAGTTTTGGAAAAATGCCAGCTTTCGTCTGAAAGCAGGACTGATCATCACTCTGTTCTTCCTGGTCCTCGGGTTTATAATTTACTTCATACCCCATGCGGATCCGTTCCCGAACAACATTCGTTTCAAAAACCTGCCGCCTTCTAAGGAGCACTTCTTTGGAACGACCTCTCAGGGACAGGATATCTTCTGGCTGTTGATTGAAGCAATTCATAACTCGCTGCTGATCGGTTTCATTGTTGCGCTGATCGGAACAGTTGTTGGCGTATTGGTCGGCCTGACCTCGGGTTTCGTCGGAGGTGCTCTGGACCGCATCCTGATGCTGGTGACAGATACTTTTGTCGTCATTCCGTCTCTGCCGGTGCTGATCCTGATGACATCGCTGATGAAGGGAAACGGAACCGTTTTCCTGCTGGCACTGGTTCTGGCTGCATTTGCCTGGGCATGGCCCAGCAGACAGATCAGGTCGATGGCGCTGTCTATGAAGGAAAGAGATTTCATTCACACGGCCTGGTTCTCCGGAGAGGGCACCATACAGACCGTTGTGACAGAGATCCTTCCGTTTGCGCTGACGTGGTCGCTGTCCAACTTCATGAATGCAACACTGAACGCAATCGCTTCTGAGTCGAGCCTGGCAGTTCTGGGTCTTTCTCCCGGAAACCTGGTATCCCTCGGAAACATGATTCAGTGGGCAAGAAACTACAACGCGATCATGATGGGGCGCTGGAACTGGATTCTTCCGCCGATTCTCTCCACGGTCGTGCTGTTTATCGGACTGTTCATGCTGATCACCGGTTACAATGATTATATGTCCACAAAGAGAGGTAGATAATTATGTTAAAAATAGATAATTTGTCCGCCTCCTACAAGACCATTGACGGCGATGTCCATGTTGTTAAGGATGTCAATTTTGAGATCTTTGATAACGAGATTTTCGGCATCGCAGGTGAATCAGGATGCGGCAAATCCACATTGCTGAAGACACTGTATGATATTATTGAATTCCCGCTGCAGATTGATCAGGGCAAGGTGATCCTGTCCGGCGTCAAGAACGGGAAAGAGTTTAGTTATGAATCAGGAGAGATCCGCAAAAGCTGGTGGAACAATATTTCCTATGTTCCGCAGGCTGCGCAGAGCGTTCTCAACCCGATTGTCAGACTGAAAGAGCAGTTCCTGGATTCCATTCCAAAGGAAGACAGGAAGAATGAGACGGAAGAACAGACGCTTGCGCGTGTGGCGAAGTACCTGGAGGAACTGGGACTGTCATCGGATGTGCTGGAGGCGTTCCCGTTCCAGCTCTCTGGCGGTATGCGTCAGCGTGCGATCATCGCTCTTGCGACCTTTATGTCTCCCAATGTCGTTCTGGCAGATGAACCGACGACCGCTCTGGACGTTGTGGTTCAGCGAGGCATCCTGATGATGCTGACGCGTCTGCAGAGGCAGTTCAAGAATACCCTTGTAATTGTCAGCCACGACATGGGCGTTCATTATCAGATTACGGACCGCATGGGAATCATGTATTCCGGAAGCCTCATTGAGCTCGGCAAAACCACTGATATTTTCGAAGATCCGATCCATCCCTATACAAAGATGCTGATCGGCGCTCTTCCCAGAGTCGGTGACAAGAGCCAGAAAGAGGGTATTCCGGGTCGTCCGCCAAGTCTGAAGAATCCGCCTGCAGGATGCCGCTTTGCTGCGCGTTGTCCGCATGCAACGGATCGCTGCAGACAGGAAGTACCCGTATTCCGCGAGATCAAACCGGGCCGCTATGCTGCCTGCCATATACTGGAATCGGAGGTGAGCTGACATGAGTGAAAAATTATTGGAAGTCAAGAATGTCAGTAAGATCTTCCGTATCGGCGGTATGCTGATGGGTAAGAAGCTCGTTGCGGTCGATGATGTTTCATTTTCTATTGACAGCGACAAGCCGGTTATTGTCTCGATCGTCGGTGAGTCCGGATGCGGAAAATCAACGCTCTGCAAGATGATTCTGCGTCTGCATACACCTGACGCGGGCACCATTACGCTGAACGGATATAACTATGCGGACAAGAAGGGATATGATCCCAAACAGTTCAAGCTGGATGTCCAGCCGATCTTCCAGAATCCGTTTGAAACGTTTTCCATGAGAAAGACGGTTGACACTTATCTGTTCAACACCGCGCTTCGTCTGGGAATCTGCAAGGATCGTGCCGAAGCCGAGAAACTGATTGATGAGACATTGCATAATGTCGGTATGTCTCTGGAGGTTGTCCAGGGCAAATATCCGACCCAGTTCTCCGGCGGAGAACTGCAGCGTGTCTCCATTGCGCGTGCGCTGCTGACCCGCCCGAAGCTGATTATTGCAGACGAACCGGTTGCGGCAATCGACGCATCCATGAAGATGAATATCGTAAACCTGTTTAAGGATCTGAAAGAAAAATATCAGGTTTCGTTCATCTACATCACGCATGATCTGTCGACTGCATATTACGTATCCGATTACATTGTCACGCTTTACAGAGGCGGCCTGATCGAATACGGACCGGCAAAAGATATTATGGATACGCCCGCGCATCCGTACACCGAACTGCTGATGAACGCGGTTCCGCGTGTGGGTGAGAAATGGGATGAGTCCATGGTCATGCCTGACATGGAAGACAAAGAGTATTCGATTACCTATTGTAAGTTTGCGCCGCGGTGTCCTTACGCAACCGATGAGTGCCGGCAGAAGCGTCCGGATATGATTGAGTTTGGAGAAGAGCGCAGAGTGCTGTGCTGCCACCCGCTGGTGACGGAGGCACAATAAGCAGTAGACAAATACCGATTGAGAGGATTCACTCATGACAGGACGACCCATGTATCGTCAGATCTATGATGATCTAATCCGCGGTATTTCTGATGGAACATATCCGTCCGGCTCCCGGCTCCCGTCGGAAAAAGAGCTGGCGGATATGTATTCTGTGAGCAGAATCACAAGTAAAAAGGCATTGGAGATGCTTGCGGACCGAGGGATCATTCTGCGGAAGCCCGGCAAAGGTTCGTTTGTACTGAATTCTCCGAAACAGAATGCCGGACTTTCGGGATCCGCCGCAATGGATGCAGAGGATCAGGAGTCCGGGGAGGACACGCAGGAGACAGAGCAGAATGATCATCGGAAGCTGATCGGCGTGATCCTGGATTTTTTCGATCCCTCCTTTGGCTGCGAGCTGGTACAGGGGATCGAATATGAGTGCCGCAGACGGAATGCTGATATGCTGCTGCATATCACATACGGATCGGTGGAAGAGGAGACGAAGGCGATCCTGGAGGTGCGCAGGAGGGGCGCGGATGCGATCATTCTCATGTGCGCGCAGGATGAAACCTACAATGAGGACATCCTGAAGCTCTGTGTCGAAAAGTACCCACTGGTATTGATCGACCGTGCGCTGAAGGGACTTCCTGTTCCGACCATAACAACGGACAATTACACGGCTGCCTGTGAACTGACAGAGTATCTGATCGAAAAGGGACACCGGAAGATCGGTTTTCTGTCCCATTCACTTCTGCAGACGTCTACTGTGAAGGAACGTTTCTACGGCTATCGTGACACGATGGGGAAGCACCTTCTGCAGACGGATGAGAGCCAGTGGTTTACGGGAATTGATCAGTTCCTTCCTTCAGAGGAGGAAGAGCGGGTCAAAGAGCAGGAAGTTGTGGAACGGATGAAGGCGTATATCCGGGAGAATCCGGATATCAGTGCCTACGTTGCGGTCAGTTTCCGGCCGTGCATGCTGATGTGGAAACTCCTGAGACAGATGGAGATCAAGGACAGGGAAGTGGTCTGTTTTGACTGGATCGGAATGGAGGATATCTTCCCGGCCTGGATTACACATGTGGAACAGGATCAGTTCCAGATGGGCGTGAGTGCGGTGCGGGAAGCGGTTCACCGGATCCGCGCGCAGGAGAGCGCCGGAAAGATACTGGTTCCGTACAGACTTGTACGGAGAGAGCCGTAAAAAAGACCGGAAGGTTCCGGCTGCGGATCGAAGAAGCGCTTTCGGATCTCAGAGAATCAGGGTTCGCTGAAAACGCTGAATAATGCAGATTCATTTAATGAATCATGCAGATTCATTCTACAAATGCAGGGGACTGCCGCATCTGCGGCAGTCCCCTTTCAGGTCCGTGCGCCCCTGGGGCGCACGGTATCTTCTATGCAGTAAAGACTCAGCCCATCTCGATGCGGACTGTCTTGATCTCAAATGCCCTGAAATCAAGATCGAAGCTTCCGCTTTCAGCAGGAATCTCTTCCTGGCGGTTCTCTTCCATATCGCACAGCCATACACGTCCGTCGGCGAAGGTGCTGACGGAGGTCTTCACGGCTGCCTTTTTGGACTCATAGAAGCGCAGGATCAGGTCGCCGCTTCCGTCCTCGGCGCACTTCATTGCTTCCAGGATGACGTTCGGCTTTTCGATATTCACCAGGCTGACGGGGGCGTCCAGGCGTCCCTTTGCCGCCTTCAGCGGAACATTCAGATCATATCCCTGGTCCGCCACATCTGATGCGGTGAAGTCACCCTCCCAGGCTGTGAAGGCATAGGTGAAGGTGTGGACACGGTTGTCGGCACGCATCTCAGGCGATGCGGCTGCACGAAGAAGCGTCAGCTCCAGATCATTGTCTTCCATGCTGATTCCGTACTTGCAGTCGTTGAGGACGGCCACGCCGTGTGAACCGTCGCACAGGGCGGAATAGCGGTGGTTGCATACCTCAAAGCGGTCCTGGTCATACAGCGTGGAGCGCTTGGTCGGACGCTGCACATAACCGAACTGCATCTCGTTGATTCCATTCTCTGCGTATACGGCTGCCGGGAAGCTGACCTTCAGCAGGCGGTGCAGTTCCTTCCAGTCAACGGTTGTTTCAAATTCTACGCGGGACGCGCCCTTTGCAAGACGGATCTTCTGCTCAAACGAAGATTCGCCGATCTTTCCGCAGACCAGCAGAACGGCTTCCAGTCCGCCTTCAGAGAGGATCTTTGTCTGTACGTCTTCAGCGGCGGGAACCTCCTGATCGATATAGTTGGAGTCGATATCCCACGCGTCGAACAGACGCGGCACATCCTTGAACATGCGGAAATGATTCATCCTGCCTGCCGCAAATTCTCTTCCGGAATCCTTGCGGACGAAGCTGGTGATTTCACCCGAAGCGTCGATCTTCACAGACAGGATCTCATTTTCCATCTGATAGCCGTCTGCGGTTTCTTTCACAATGGCGCCTTCGGGAGCCGCTTCCTGATGCGCGGGGAGCAGCGTGACTGCGCCGACCGACGGAACGCTGATCAGGGCTTTGACTGTGCCGTCTGCATCCTTCTGTACCGGAACGGCCTGTCCGTCTGCGGTCACGGCGCCGTCAGCGAACACGTCCGGAACCTCGGTGAGCGCTGTCCGTGCATGCGACAGGGAGTTAAAGAACGTATACGCAGTATCGTCCGGCGCCCCGGCGAGCTGTGAGAGAGCGGAAGCGGTCTTCTCATTGACCGTGTCGATCAGATCACCGACTCTCTTTTCTGCTTCAACGTATACGCGCGCGATGCTGGAGCCCGGAAGGATGTCATGGAACTGGTGGAGCAGGAGCTCCTTCCACAGATCGCCGGCTTCCTGTGTATCGTAGGCAGCGTCCTTGAGTCTGCGCGCTGCGCTTCCCCAGATCTCCATATCCCGCAGCGCAAGCTCTGCAAGACGGTTGTTCTTCTTGACCTTCGCCTGGGAGGTGTAGGTGCCGCGGTGCGCCGAGAAATACAGCTCACCCGTGTAGGTGTTGACCGGACCGCCTTCTTCTTCCATTTCTTTAAAGAAGGTAAGCGGATCGGCAGGCCTGACTTTCGGCAGTCCTTCCAGATTCTCTTCGCGGAGCATATATTCGATATGATCCCTGGTCGGGCCGCCGCCTCCGTCTCCGTACCCGAACGGAAGAAGGAATGCGTCCAGATCGCGCTCCTGTACCCGGCCCTTCCAGACCTTCGCGATCTCGGTCGGATCGGTCTGATAGGTATAACTGGTGGGAAGGAACGCTGTCACATCCGTTCCGTCGATGCCTTCCCAGGTGAAATAGTGGTACGGGAACTGGTCGCCTTCGTTGTAGCTCCAGAAGATCTTCTGTGTAACCAGGTACTTGACGCCGCAGCCCTGCAGGATCTGCGGAAGCGCGCCGGTGTAGCCGAAGGTATCCGGCAGCCAGAGAATGGTGCTGTCCACGCCCAGAACGTCTCTGTAATATGCGCGGCCGTACAGGAGCTGGCGTACCAGGGCTTCCCCGCTGGCCATATTGGTGTCGGGCTCGACCCACATCGCGCCGTCTGCGATCCACTGCCCCTTCCGGATGGCTTCCAGAATGCGCTCAAACAGTTCCGGATAGTATTTCCTGCACATCTCATAGGAAGCGGGCTGGCTCTGCAGATACCGGTATTCCGGATATTCATCCATCAGACGCAGCTGCGCGCCGAAGGTTCTCGCCGTCTTGCGGTAGGTCTCTGCCATCGGCCAGAGCCATGCAAGATCCAGATGGGAATTGCCGATCGCATAGAAGGTCGGATCTGTGGTGCCGTTCTTTGCCTCCAGAATCGGGCGGAGCATCTTGCGCGCTTCCCGGTAGCTGGCTGTGCGCGCATCCCTGTCCTGCTCAAAATCAACGATCAGGGTAAACTTTTCAAGCGCTTCCTCGATCTTCGCGTGCCGCAGGGATTCGGGCGGAATCACTTCCAGAAGACGGGAGAGTGTGTCCACGTCCATGTACAGCTGATATGCGTCTTCATTCCAGATGCCGTAGGTGCTCTTTCCGAGGACTCTGCGTTCACCTTCTTTGAGCGGGTCTTCGTAGGTTCCCGGAAGAACGGGACCGGTTGTGCAGCCGCCGTCCGGACATTCCGGATAGTAGTGGCCTGCGTAGGTCTCCATCACGAAGTCGTAGGTCTCATTGCCCTCTGCCTTCGCTGTCAGGAAGTTGTCTTCCATGAACTGATGCGGTACCCGCAGCCACGGAGCGCGGTACGTACCGAAAGCGCGCCCGTTGACGAACAGCGTGCTTTCTCCGCCCGGCTTGAGATCCAGGACGATCCGCTGGCCGGATGCGCGCTCATCCAGTTCGATCTTTGAACGGAACCAGCAGTATTCCCAGGTGTTCCCCCAGGTAAAACCGCTCTGCACCGGTTCATACGCAAGGTTCTGTGCTTCCTCAAATGAGAGCTGGCTGTCTGTACGGGCAGCCTCGAAACGGATCTCGCCCAGCGGCTCATAGAGATCATCCTTCAGCACACGCATCCAGTGCTGCAAACGATGTCTGTACTCGGCTGTCATAGTGTCCTCCTTCTCTTTTCATCAATGAACGGTCGAATCGCTGCAAAACATGTATTCAGTACTGTCCGACAGTACATTTCCACGGGTCCAAAGGCGGCTTCGGACAGCGCGAAAAAGTGCCCCGCACAGCCTCTGTACCTTACTGCAAACGTAGCATAGGCGTTAATGATATGTCAATATGACAATTCCGCATTTCTCCATGGATTTTCACACCTGTGCCTGCATGCTGAAACCGGCGCGGCAGGCAGGCATACGCACCGGTATTTTTGCGGGGGCCGCGATCGGCCGGAGGCGGGATCTTTCACGCAGTCGGGGGGACTCTCCGGGCGTGTTGACGCAGGGCGGGGATTGTGGTAAGACGAAACAATCAGCATATCTGAAAAAACGAAGGAAAAACGCCGGAAAGGACTGATCTTTTGAAGAAAGTATCCCACCTGATTGTCAAATACCGCAGGCTGGTCACCGTGTGCGTGCTGATGCTCGCAGCGGCATGCGGGGTTTTGTCCCTGAAAGTTCCCATCAATGTCGATATGACCCGCTATCTGCCCCCTGAATCCCATATGAAACAGGGACTCGATCTCATGGCAGAAGAGTTCCCGGATCTTGCGGCGCAGGATACGATCCGTGTGATGTTTGAAGATCTTCCATCCGAAAGGGAGGAGGAAGTACAGGATACCCTCGGGGAACTTCCGGACGTCTCCTCCGTGGTCCTGACGGGGCACAAACAGAGCGGCTTGGTATCGCACACACTCTACACCGTCAGCATGGACGTCGAATACAGAACGCCGGAAGCGCTCGCGCTTGAGCACAGCATCCCGGATGCATTTCCGGACGATACGGTGGTTGTGCGCAATGATGACGCAAACGGGATGGAGATCCCGTTCTATATCTATGGGATTGCGGTCGTGATTCTGCTGCTGGTGCTGTTTGTGATGTGCGCATCTTACGTGGAACCGTTTGTGTTCCTCCTTGCGATCGGGGCGGCTATCCTTCTCAATATGGGGACCAATATCATCCTGGGTTCCGTCTCCCAGACCACGTATTCCATGAGCGCCATTCTCCAGCTCGTTCTTTCCATGGATTACTCCATCATCCTGATGAACCGTTTCCGCCAGGAGAGAGAGCGGGAGGCGGAGAAGACGGCGGCGATGGAGAAGGCGCTCGTGAGCGCGTTCGGATCGATTGCGAGCAGCGCCTTTACAACGATTGTAGGGCTGTTAATGCTTTGCTTCATGCGGTTTCGGATCGGAAGAGACCTTGGCCTGGTCCTGGCAAAGGGCGTTTTTCTCAGCATGCTCTGCTGCCTGACCCTTCTTCCGGCGCTGATCCTGTTTTTTGACGGCTGGATCACGAAGAGCAGCAAGCCGGTGCTGCGCCTTCCGACCCGCGCCCTTTCGCATTTCAGTTACCGGTTCCGCCTTGTCCTGAGCGCGGGGTTTGTGATCCTGTTCTTCCTTGCGTGGTATTTACAGTCCCTGAGCGGCTATTCATTTTCGCTCAGCCCGGAAGATCCGATCGCTGATCTGTTTCCAAACGTGAATCCGATTGTCCTGCTGTATGCCAATGAAGACGAGGAAGCGGCAGCGGACCTGGCTGCAGAACTGGAGGAAGAGCAGGAGGGAGCGTCTGTGATTGCGTGGTCCACGACACTGGGCAGAAAATGCACCGCGCAGGAGATGACAGACTATCTGGGAGAACTGGTTCAGGACGGTGCAGGTTCAATGGGCGCAATGGCCGGGAGCGCCGCGGATTCGCTGCAGATGGATCCCGCTTCCTTTGAACAGATGAAAGATCTGCTGACAGGTGACAATATCAGGCTTCTGTATCAGATGGCTGCCGCCGCAAACGGGGAAGACCCGGATACGGAGCGCGCTTCCATAGAAGACCTGATTCATTTCCTGGCAGGGCAGACTTCGAATCCGCTGATCAGGCTCTTTATAGGAGACGACGGCATCCGGATGCTCACGCAGGCGGAGGAGATGACAGCGTCTGCCAGATCCATGCTTACCGGTCCGACGCATTCCATGATGGTGATCAATACGACGCTTCCGCTGGAAGGGGAGGAGACGTATGCCTTCCTCACTAACCTGCAGGCGTCTCTGGATCAAAGCTTCCGGGGGGCCGGTTATCTGATCGGCAATTCCGTGATGAATCAGGAGATGGAGGGGAGTTTCGACACGGAACTTGTAACCATCACCCTGCTGACTGCGCTGTCGATCTTTCTGGTGGTGCTTCTGACGTTCAGGAATCCTGTCATTCCGCTGGTCCTGGTTTTGCTGGTGCAGTGCGGCGTCTTTCTGACCGTTGCAACCGGATGGGTGATCGGATACAGGATCTATTATCTGGCCGTCGTGATCGTGCAGTGTATTCTGATGGGGGCAACCGTGGACTATGGGATCCTGTTCACCAATTATTATCAGGAAACCCGTCGGGAGAATGATGTGCCCGGGACGCTGGAAATCGCGTATGACAGGTCGACGCATACGATCCTGACATCCTCCATGTTCATGATCTTCGGGACCGGGGCCATCGGCTTATCGCCCGCAGATCCGACCATCGCACAGATCTGCATGAGCATCGCCATCGGCGCCCTGGCGGCGGTATTGCTGGTCATCTTTGTTCTGCCGGGAATCCTTGCATCGGCAGACCGCCTGGTCATGCGCAAGGCCTCTTTCCCGCAAAGAAAGTCTTTTCTTACAGATAGGGATTCGGTATACTGATACGTGGATGCCTGCCCGCAGCAGACCGGCGGCAGAGAGGGAGCAGAAATGGAAAAACAAAGCATTTTCTCACAGCGTAAAGATCTGAAGAAAAAAGGACATCAGGTCGTCAGGGGCCATTATTTTATTCTGGCCTTTCTGATGCTGATTATGGTCTTTTTCGGAACAGAGTTCTTTCCGGCGATCGAGAGTATAAGCGAGGTGATGACGACGGAGGAGGTCTCTGACGCATCCAATCCGGGCTCTGTCCTGGATGATGATAACATAGTGGGACCTGATTCAGTGTTCGACGACGTGATCCGGGGCCGCCTGAAGAAGGGGGAAGCGGCTGCTGACAAAAACGAGAAGGCGGGAATTGACAGCGCTACGAAGGCTCTTGGAAGGACGAGGGGCGTCCTTGCCCAGCTTGTGAATTATGTGGGCTCCGGCAAGCTGCTTATCATGCTGGCCAAATCAATACGGTCCGCTACCCATTCGAAGGCGGCAATCACCATCATATTTATCCTGGCGTCTTTCCTGTGGTATACACTGGTCTATATTTTTTTCAAGAATGTTTATTCTGCAATCATACGGAGAGTGTATCTGGACGCGCGGGTGTATGAGACTGTCACGCTGGCGGACGCAGCCTTTTTTGTATCCCCGCGAAAATGGTTCAAAGCGAGCTGGACGATGTTTGTGAAGCAGGTCTATCAGTATCTGTGGTTCATGACCATCGTGGGAGGCATGATCAAATACTATTCCTATTGGGCTGTTCCGTTTATTGTGGCTGAGAATCCGGAAATAAAGGCGAATGATGCGATCACTCTTTCAAGAAGGATGATGAAGGGGCACAAATGGGAAACCTTCAAGTTTGAGCTGACGTTCATCGGATGGCACCTGCTCTCCTCCCTTACGGCGGGCTTTTCGGATATGTTTTACGGTTCGGCGTACCGTCTGGCATGTTATTCGGAATACTACGTGAAACTCCGTGAGGCGGCTGCTGCAGAAGGCATAGAAGGAATACAGCTGCTCAATGACCGGTATCTGTTTGAAAAAGCGGACCGGATCCTTCTGGCAGAGACCTATTTTGACGTAGTGGATGAACTGACCAATATCAACGAGCAGAAGGTCACGCTTGGAAAGGGCCGCGCGATCGCCGCTTCCTGGCTGGGCGTGTGGGTCGGCAGCACGGCACAGAAGAAGGTGTATGACCGCAACCAGCAGCGCTCGAATACCATTGACCGGTACAGGCAGGAGATGGAAGGGAAGGCGTACCCGAACTGGCTCAATCCGCTCCGGAAAAAGAAAGAGGTGCGCAGGTTCACGGGCGTCAATTATCTGCGCAGCTATACGATCTGGAATCTGTTTATCATGTATATTCTGTTCTGTGTGCTCGGATGGGTCTGGGAAGTGTCGCTGCACTATATGCAGACCGGCGAGTTTGCCAACCGGGGCACGCTGCACGGGCCGTGGCTTCCGATCTACGGGACCGGCATCCTGATCGTTATGCTTGCCTGCGCTCATTTCCGCAAGAACCCTGCTGTGGAATTCATCCTGGCGGTGATCCTGTGCGGAAGCCTGGAATATTTCTCATCCTTGTCTCTTGAAATGCAGTATCATCGCAGATGGTGGTCGTACGACGGGTATTTCCTGAATCTGGACGGAAGGATCTGCGCGGAGGGGCTTCTGGTCTTCGGAGTCGGATCCCTGATCGTCGTCTATATCGTGGCGCCGATTCTGGATATGCTGCTGTCGCTGATAAAGACGCAGATCGTGATCGGCGTGTCGATCGTGCTGGGCGCGCTGTATTTTGGCGACGCCATCTATTCTTCCGGAAACCCGAACATGGCCAAGGGCGCTGTTGAAGCCTTAGACAAACCGGACGAGGCAGCGGCGCAGACAGAACGGATGCAGACAGAAGTGCCGCAGACAGAACGGATGCAGACAGAGCGGATGCAGACAGAGCGGATGCAGACAGAGCGGATGCAGACAGAACGGATGTAGGCAGCAGAAAGGAGAATGATATGAAAAAGACACTCAGAAGATCCTCGACAGACAGCGTGCTCTGCGGTGTGTGCGGAGGAATCGGCGAATATTTTGGGATAGATGCCAACGTGGTGCGCCTGATCTGGGCGGGGTTCGCGCTCTTTGCAGGAAGCGGCGTCATCCTGTATATTATCGCTTCGGTGATTCTTCCCAAGGCGGATGACGCCGAGAAAGACCTGCAGGATGTCATACATCCGGGCAGCGAAGACAAGGAATAAACCGGAGCTGCGCCCGGAGGCGCGGCACCTGAGGGCGTAGGAGGGGACAGGATGGTTCAGCTTCTTCTGGCAATCATATATCTGGCGTTTATCAGTCTGGGCCTTCCGGACTCCCTGCTTGGATCTGCATGGCCGGTGATGCACACGCAGCTGCAGGTTCCGCTTTCTTATGCGGGGATTGTCTCCATGATTATCGCATTCGGCACGGTGATTTCCAGCCTGCAGAGCGACCGCATGACGCTGAAGTTCGGAACGGGCAGGGTGACTGCGGTCAGCGTCGGCATGACTGCACTGGCGCTGTTTGGATTCTCAATCTCCACACGGTTCTGGATGCTGTGCCTGTGGGCGGTCCCGTACGGACTGGGCGCCGGGAGCGTGGACGCGTCCCTGAACAACTATGTCGCGCTTCACTATGAGAGCAGGCATATGAGCTGGCTGCACTGTATGTGGGGCGTCGGCGCGTCGGTTGGACCGTATATCATGGGATATACACTGACGCATGGCGGGATGTGGAACCGGGGATACCGGATCATCGCGCTCATGCAGGTGGTCATGACGATGATCCTGTTTTTCAGCCTTCCCCTGTGGAAGGAGAGAAAGGATGCGCCTGCAGCTCCGGGAGAAGAGCCCAGAAAACCGATGGCGCTTGCGGATGTCCTCCGGATGAAGGGAGCCAAAGAGGTGATGCTGTGCTTCTTCTGTTACTGCGCAGTGGAGTCCACCACCGGTCTGTGGGCGAGCAGCTTCCTCAACCTGACCAGGGGGATTGCGGAGGAGACTGCCGCCGGGTATGCTTCCATGTTCTTTATCGGGATTACGCTGGGCAGGGCAGTCAGCGGTTTTCTCACCATCCGGCTGGATGACACGCAGATGGTCCGGCTCGGAGAAGCACTCGTCCTGGCGGGGATCGTTATTCTGTTTATTCCCGCGGGTGCGCATCTGTCCCTTGCCGGCCTGATCCTGATCGGCCTTGGGTGCGCGCCGATCTATCCGTGCATTATCCACTCAACGCCGGCTCATTTCGGGGAGGACAAGTCCCAGGCCGTGATCGGCGTCCAGATGGCGTCCGCCTATATCGGAACCATGCTGATGCCGCCGCTGTTCGGCCTTCTTGCGGGTGCCTTCTCCGTATCGCTGTATCCGGTGTATCTGCTGATCCTCCTCGCGCTGATGGCCTTTATGCATGAGCGCCTGAACCAGGTGACAGAATAAAACCGATGATATCTATTACTGCAAAGGAGAAATGAAATATGGAGCGGTTAACGCTTGAAAAGGCAAAAGAGATAAACGCGACGATGGTGACGGAGGAGCACCTGATTCTGCATGCAGCCAATGTATCTGCCGCGATGGGTGCGATGGCGGAGCATTTCGGCGAAGACAGGGAAGAATGGGAAGCAGTCGGCTGGCTGCATGACTATGACTATGAAAAATACCCGGATGAGCATCTGGCACATACCGAGGAGCCGCTGCGCAGCCTCGGCGTTCCGGAGGCCGATATCCGCGCGATCATGGCGCACGGCTATTCGATCTGCACAGATACAGAGCCCGTGACCAATATGGAAAAGAGCCTGTTCACGGTCGATGAGCTGACCGGGATCGTCCAGGCGGCTGCCAGGATGCGCCCGAACGGGATCACGGATATGGAAGTAAAGAGCTTTATGAAGAAGTGGAAGGATAAGCGGTTCGCCGCCAAATGCAACCGCGAACTGATCCTGCAGGGATGCGGGATGCTGGGCATGGACATCAGAGACGTGTCCGCGATCGTGATTGAAGGGATGAAGGAACATGCGCAGGAACTGCAGCTGGCGGGCAGCGCTGAGTAATTCCCTGCAAAATATAAATGTACAGATTACAAAAATGAAAAATCGTATATAATGGTAGGGCGGGAATAAAAACTGGAGGTAACCATTCATGAAAGCAATTTATAACAACGGAGAAGTCAGGACTCTCCCCGAAGAGGAAGAAACCCACGTCATCCGTCACACGGCCGCTCATATTATGGCGCAGGCGATCCTGCGGCTGCACCCGGATGCGAAGTTCGCGTACGGCCCGGCAACAGAGCGCGGGTTCTACTATGATGTGGACCTGGGAGGAGAGAAGCTCTCAGATGAGGATCTGGCCGCGATCGAGGCGGAGATGGCGAAGATCACCAAGGAGAATCTTCCGGTCAAGACCTACGAGCTGCCGCGCCCGGAGGCGATCAGGCTGATGGAAGAGCGCGGAGAGGTCTACAAGGTCGAGCATATCGGCGACCTTCCCGAGGACGCGCGGATCACGTTCTATCAGCAGGGAGACTATATCGACATGTGCGTGGGCCCGCACCTGACCTACACCAAGGCCCTGAAGGCATTCAAGATCACCGGACAGTCCGGCGCCTATTGGAAGAACGACAGCGAGAATAAGATGCTGACCCGCATCAACGGCGTCGCTTTCCGCAATGCGGACGAGCTGAAGGCGTGGGAGACGGAGCAGGCGGAAGCCAGGGCGCGCGACCACAGGAAGATCGGCAAAGAGATGCAGCTCTTTATGACGGACGACCTGGTCGGAAGAGGCCTTCCGATGTTTCTTCCAAAGGGCTATACGCTCTGGCAGATTCTGGAGAATTATATCAAGGAGAAGGAGCGCCGGCTCGGCTACCTGCATGTCATGACGCCCTGCGTGGGGACGGTCGACCTGTATCGGACCTCCGGCCACTGGGATCATTATAAGGACAATATGTTCCCTCCGATGCAGGTCGAGGATGAGGAATATGTGCTTCGTCCGATGAACTGCCCGCACCACATGCGGATCTACGCGAACCGTCCGAGGTCCTACAGGAACCTGCCGCTTCGGATCGGTGAGATCGCCCATGATTTCAGGTATGAGGCGTCCGGTACCCTGAAGGGGATCGAGAGGGCACGGCATTTCTGCCAGAATGACGCGCATCTGTTTGTCACACCGGACCAGATCAAGGACGAGATCGCATCCGTCTGCGACCTGATCTTTGAAGCATACAAAGACTTCAACATCACGGATTACCGCTGCGTTCTGTCGCTGCGCGATCCGGAGGACAAGAAGAAGTACCACGATGACGATGAGATGTGGAATACCGCGGAGAACGCGCTTCGTGAAGTGCTGAACGAGCTCAAGCTCGATTACACGGAGGAGATCGGAGAGGCTGCGTTCTACGGGCCGAAACTGGACGTCAATGTGAAGCCGGCGGTCGGCGCCGAGTACACACTGTCCACCTGCCAGCTGGACTTCTGCCTGCCCGCAAGGTTTGAACTGACCTACATCGACCAGAACGGCACGGAGAAGACGCCGGTTGTCATTCACCGGGCGATCCTCGGATCCCTGGACCGCTTTATGGCGTATCTCATTGAAGAGACCAAGGGACGCTTCCCGGTATGGCTCTCACCGGTTCAGGTCAAGGTGCTTCCCGTTTCCGAGAAGTTTATGGACTATGCGTCAGAGTGCTGCGAGGCCCTGCTGGATGCAGGATTCAGGGCGGAACTGGATGAGAGAAATGAGAAGATCGGCTATAAGATCCGTGAGGCGCAGCAGGTAGAGCGGGTTCCCTACATGCTGATCATCGGGCAGAAGGAGACAGACGCAAAGAATGTCACCTACCGCAACAGAGACACGGGCGAGAGTACGACTTCTTCCATGGAAGAGTTCATGGAGCTGCTCAGGCAAAGATAAGCCTTCCCGCCGCGGAAGATGTGAGAGAGTGAATGGAGTATTGCCGCACCTGTGTGGTGCGGCAATACTTTTGATCCGGCGGATCGCGGCCGCGCTCTAAGGAAGAGGACGCTGCCGCACCGGGCGCGGCGCGGTGAGAGGCCCGAGGCGTTCTTAAATATGAAAGGGAGTAAAAAGGCATGATGGAAGTCACCCTGACCCAGATCGCGGATATGCCGGAGGGCAGTTATGCGCTGATCGATATCCGGGATGAGATCTCATATGAATACGGAACGCTGGACAATGCAGTGAACATTCCCGATGTGCTGCAGGCAGCGGAGAGAGGAGAGCTGCCCGCAGACAGGAAGCTGATTCTGTTCTGCATGCATGGTACGCAGAGCCTGGTCCTTGCGGATCAGCTTCGGCAGATGGGCTATGACGCCTGCAGCCTGCAGGGCGGGTACGGCGCGTGGCTTCGGGAACTGTCGTCGCACAAAGAAGACCGGTCGCGGGAAATCGAGAAGTCGATCATCAAGAAAAGAGTCTTCCGGGAGCGGCTGTTTTCCAGATTTACCAAAGCAGTCATCCAGTATCAGCTGGTCCTTCCGGGGGACAGAATCGCGGTATGCATATCGGGCGGAAAGGATTCCATGCTGATGGCCAAGCTCTTCCAGGAGCTGCAGCGGCAGCAGAAGTTTCCTTTCGAGCTGGTCTTCCTGGTGATGGATCCGGGGTACAACGAGCTGAACCGCCTGGTGATTGAGAACAATGCGCAGATGATGGGCGTCCCTGTTACCGTGTTTGAGACCAGGATCTTTGACGCGGTCTATGAGGTGGAGAAGTCGCCCTGCTATCTGTGTGCGAGAATGCGCAGGGGGTATCTGTACCGGAAAGCAAAGGATCTCGGATGCAATAAGATCGCACTCGGCCATCACTATGACGATGTGATCGAAACGATCCTGATGTCGATGCTCTGGGCAGGCCAGATCCAGACGATGATGCCCAAGCTGCACAGTCAGAATTTTGAGGGGATGGAGCTGATCCGTCCGATGTATCTGATCCGCGAAGAGGACATCAAGGCCTGGAGAGATTACAACCACCTTCATTTTATCCAGTGCGCATGTCATTTCACAGATACCTGTTCATCCTGCAGGGAGGACGGGACGTCTGTGTCCAAGCGCATGGAGACCAAGAAGATCATTGCGAAGCTCAAGGAAACCAATCCGTATGTGGAGGGGAATATCTTCAACAGCGTCACCAACGTCAACATTGATATGCTTCCCGCATACAAGCATAACGGGATCGTGCACGGATTTCTGGAGACCTATGATACCGGAAGTGCGGAGGAGATCTGAAACAGTGAAAAAGCAGCTGTGCTTCGGCACAACTGCTTTTTTTCGGAGGGAGCCCGGCAGGTTTCCCTGCCGGGAAGAGTATGAAAGTTCAAATCTATGCAAAACCGAAAAACGGTTTGGTTCAGAGGGAGTGCCGGCCGGTTGAGCGGCCGGCAAGAGTATGAACATTTTCTGTCTGCTGTTCTGTACAGTTACAGAGTACACAGAGATTGTGTCCTGAATAAGGTCAACATGTGAAAAAAGTATGAAGAACGCTCAGGCATCCTGCTGCGGCTCTTTGTCCACATCCGCGATCAGATCCGCGATGGTGATATTGTCCAGAAAGTCGCCGATCAGCGTATCCAGCCGGGACCACATATCCAGTGTGCGGCAGCTGTCGGAACGGGGGCACGTCTGCGCACCGTCCGCAAGGCAGGACACGACGTTGATGCCGCCCTCGGTGATCCGGAGAATCTGTCCCACAGAGTATTCTGCAGGATCCATCGCAAGACGGTACCCGCCTCCCTTTCCGCGCACTCCGATCAGGAGATTCTCTTTGACGAGGAGCTTGACGATTGCTTCCAGGTACTTCTCGGAGATTTCCTGTCTCTCGGCAATATCCTTCAGCGGAATATAGGTATTCTCACCCGCCTCATGCTCTGCAAGATCAGCGAGAACCCGCAATGCATATCGTCCCTTCGTAGAAGCAAACATGAATCAATCCTCCAATATGGTGTGTGCAGAATAAAGCAAAAGCGCTTTTTGCTTCGTATAACCTATCATAATGCAGGGTTGAAAGATTTGCAAGAAAAACGATCACCCCAAGGGCGGATCCATGCTACAATAAAGGCAGGCAGTCACCTGGAAAGGAGGATGGTGATATGGCGCATTACAGAGCGGAACTGACGGGCGTATTCGGAGATCCTGTTGACGACAATCCAACCTGTGTGCTGGAGGAGGCGGGATATGCCGCGCTCGGCCTGAATTACAGGTATCTGACGATGAAAGTCCTTCCGGAGGATCTGGAAACCGCCATGGCGGCAGTGAAGGCGCTGAACTTCAGGGGGATCAACCTGACGATGCCGCACAAGATCCGTGTAATTCCGATGCTGGACGAGCTGTCTGAAGCTGCACGCATCATCGGAGCGGTCAATACCGTCATCTGTGACAACGGCAGACTGATCGGGGAGAATACGGACGGAAAGGGATTCACGCGCGCTCTGAAGATGGGCGGCGTGCAGATAGAAGGGGCGGACATCATGATCCTCGGCGCAGGCGGCGCTGCCAGGGCGATCGCCGTTGAGTGTGCCCTGAACGGCGCATCCAGGATCCGGATCGTGAACCGGACGCAGGAAAACGGAAGGGAACTGGCGGAGCTGATCCGGGAGAAGACGGACAGTGCGTCAGAGTATGTCCCGTGGACACAGAGCGTGCGCGTCCCGGAAGAAACGAATATCCTGATCAATGCAACCCCGGTCGGGTTCACGCCCGACAGCGCTTCACGTCCGGACATTGATTACGATACCGTCCGGGCGGATATGACAGCTGCGGATGTTGTCTTCAACCCGGTGGACACATTGTTCCTGGAAGAGTGCAGACGACACGGCGCATCCGTCTTCAGCGGGATCGGGATGCTGGTACAGCAGGGGGCGCTGAACTTCACGCTGTGGACCGGAAAGGAAGCTCCGCTGGACGTGATGTATGAAGCGCTGCGCAGAGAAATCGAAGGATGACTGACAGAAGATCAGGCAGATCATTACAGGAGGAGAAAATCATGGAGAATCAGACAGGTGCACCCTCTTCAACATTCAAAGTAAGTCCGCAGGAAAAGAAACTGATCTTAGCGTACAGAGAGGCGGACGACAGAGTAAAATCTGCCGTGAATCTGCTGCTCCTGAAAGCCGACGGGCTGGAGCTGTCAGATACCGGCAGTGAGATTCTCGCCTCCATGGCGAGCGGATTGAAAGAGTACTTTGGCGGCCCCGCTGAATAACCGGGGGCCGCGTTTTGCTGCTCCTGCATCAGAGAAGTGAACGCAGCAGGAGCAGTACGATCAGCAGGATGAGCGCAGCCACAAGGCTGAGGATGGTTTTCGGAACCGAGTGATCCGCTGAAGATTCAGGGGATTCGTCTCCGGTCATCTCCCGGAGGATCTGTCTGGCTTCCGGCAGATCTTCGGGGGCCACCATAATCTCTTCCCCGATCAGGTCTTTTCCGATCTGGTAGATATCCCTGGTCCCGCCGTGCCGCACAGCCTGGATGTTATGCTGCTTCAGCTGCGCGATCATCTGCTCTGCGGTCTGTGTGTCCGGTGAGTAGCAGACGCGGATCAGGTCTTTTCTTTTTTCAAAGTCTTCCATCGTTCCCATCGTTCTTATTTGTACAGTGAGCCGAAAGCGCTGAGCGGCCAGTAGCGCACATACGCTTTCCCGAGGATCTTTTTGCGCTGGACATAGGCAAAGGACTGCGCTTCTTCTTCGCTGGAAGCAACTCCTTCCTTCACCGAGAGCGCAGGCCAGTAGCGCGCGTCGCTGGAGTTGTTGCGGTTGTCGCCGAGCATCAGGTAGCTGTCTTCGGGGATCTTGAATTCAAACCCGTCATTTGCCACGACCCAGGTCCCGTTGATGTAGTCTTCCTGCAGCGCTTCGCCGTTGATGTATACGGTTCCTTCCTGAATGGTAACCGTCTCGCCGGGAAGACCGATGATCCGCTTGATGAATTTGGTCCGCTTCCCCTTGGCTTCGTCAATCGGATACCGGAAGACGACGATGTCTCCGCGCTTCGGATCGGAGAACCAGTATGCGAACCTTGTTCCCAGGACACGGTCTCCGGTCATAATCGTTTTCTCCATCGATCCGGAGGGAACGGTTGCATTGATGATGATAAACCCGTCAATCAGCAGCGCCAGGACGACGGCAATCACAATGACTTCGACCCAGCTGAGAATCTCCCGTGCCACAGTGGTCTCCTGTCCGCTTTCTTTGTCGGCAGCTTTCTTCTGATCAGGCATGACCTGCACCTCACAATCTGTTTGAATCTGTCTGATGAAATGGAATGATATACACGAATCATTCACATCAGCCTGTAACCTGCAAATTATAGCATGGTTGAACGTGCATCACAACTGAAACCGTCTCAGACATCCGCCCAAACCGTCTCCGGCATCCGCCCAAAGAGCGCCGGATCAGCGGGAAAAAGCGCAGGCTGCGCAGATTCTTAAAGGAAAGTGAACAGGATCGTCAGAAAGTCTTAGGATTCCTCTTATAACTTGTTTTTTCATCCTCATCCTGTTATTATGATTGCATATATATAGTTGTTGCCTGACCTTTTCAGAGGGGATACAAGGGGGACTGAATATGAAGAAAAACATAAAGACCATTGTAGTGCCTGCACTCATTGCCGCACTTGCAGGTCTTGCGGTTACAGGATGCGGAGAGGTTCGTCCCGCAGACGGCGTACAGCAGCCGGTCAGTGAGACGCCTGCTGCGGTAACCGCCGTCACAGAAGCAGTGATCATTATCCAGACGGAAGCGCCGGAGACTGAACCGGAAACCGAACCGGAGACCGTACCGGTCACGGAGCCGCCGCAGACTGAGCCGCAGACCCAGCCGCAGACGACGCCGCCCACCGAGCCGCAGCTGAGCGAGGAGGAAGAGCTGGCTGCAGAGTTCGAGTATGATGACTGGCTGACGATGTATGCGAACGCGGATATCAATGTCAGGGAGACTCCGAGCACTGCGAATGATGAGAATATCGAGTCCAGCTATGACAGGGGCGAAGAAGTTCTGATCATCGGCGAGACGGTCAACTGGTACCTCATCTATAAAGAGTATGATCCGGTTTCCGAGCAGAGTGAGCTTCGCGGATATGTTATGAAGGAGTATATCTCCGGGACGTATGAGGAAGCGATGACAGAGAGGCCGCAGGAGACTGCGCCTGTCCAGACACCCGAGACTTCCGCTCCGCAGGAGGTTGAGCCCCAGAGTGCAGAGCCCGCGCAGACCGCGCCGGAAGCCAGCGCGCCTGCCCAGACCAGCTCAGCGTCCGGACCGTCGGTGACGGTGAAGTCGGATTCGAATATCCGCTCAGAAGCGTATGAGACCGCAAGCGTTGTCGGGGTTGTTCCCGCAGGCGCAAGCGTTACGCAGATCGGTTCTGCAGACGGATGGGTTCAGATCGATTACAACGGAGTCCAGGGATACGTGAAGTCGTCCTTCATTGGCTGAGGCGCACTGCTTTTCAGAGAAAAAGCCAGGCTTGAAGCAGGACGAGAAAGATCCTGACCGAATGAAACAAAGAGCCGGGGCGCATGGGTGCACCGGCTCTTTCTTCTGCGGATATGCTGTATCCCGGCAGTGATGGGGAAACTTGCGCGGGGAAAGCATGCGTGATAGTATAGCAGAGGGTTGAGTATAGATAATGATATGATCTGTCAATGAAAGGGGTAGGCCGATATGAAAAACAGAATGGTACTCTGGACAGCGCTTACAGTGGCCGCTGCCTGCATCTGTTCCGGATGCGGGATGAGCAGGGATGTCGGGAGTGTAAGCGTACAGGAAAGTGAGACGGAGGCGAAAGTGCAGCCTCAGACATCCGCGCCTGTAGTGCCTGAGAGTGAGACGGAAACAGAAACTCCGAAGCTGATCACTTCCGTAGAGTATACCTCAAAGGACGGAACCGTGAAGATCACGCTTCCTGACAATACATGGAAAGTGACGCAGGATGCGGATGAGATGCGGGTCTTTTCCTCCGGAAGCGACGCGATGATCAATATCGTCCACGCCAGCACGGAGTCGGCGATGAAGACGCTGTCCGTACAGACCTCGAGGGAGGATCTGGAGGCTGCGCTGACCAGGCAGTATTCCGATACCAATGCATATGATATCCAGAGCTTTGAGCAGAGTACGGTTTCGACAGTCAACATCTACCGGTATGTCGTCAAGTACAACGCTGCGGCGCGTATGTGGGCTTATTCCGTCACATACGGCATCGTGGCGCCGGACCAGGCGTATGTAATCACCGGAACCGTCACGGACGACAACGCGACGCTGCTCAAGGCAGTGGAAGATTCGGTCGACAGTTTCACGGTCCTCAAGGATGAGGAACTTCGGAACGTTACGGGAGCACCGCTGTCCGGAACCACGACGGTGCAGACGCCGGATAACGCGACGTCTTCTCAGGAGACCTCTTCGCTGAAGCCCTACAGCGCAGCGACGACCCTGTATGTAAACGATACGGTCAACGTCAGGTCCGGGCCCGGTACGGATACCGATATCATCGGAGGATATGCACCCGGCGACCCGGTGATGGTGATCGGAGAAACCAATAACTGGTATCAGGTCAGCATCAACGGAGAGACTGGCTATATCCGGAAGGACTTCCTGACGAACAATGCGAATGCCGCCCAGCAGACCAACGCGCAGGCAAGCAGCGATGAAGCGGCGGGAGAGAGCATTTCCGCATATAATTACGGATCCTCGGTTACGATGTATGCGACCGACGGCGTGAATATCAGATCACAGCCCAGCACCAGTTCAGACGTCAGCGGCGCTGTGAACAGCGGAACGGCCGTTACGGTTGTCGGTGAAACGGATAACTGGTTTATTGTGTCGACCGGATCCGGTACAGGGTATATATCCAAGAGCTATCTGTCGAGCAGCGCGCCTGCAGCCTCTTCAGACGGCGGCAGCGCCTCCTCATCAGGCGGCAGTTCCGGTTCTTCTTCGGGCGGATCCGGAGCGCTGACCGGTACGGTTACCAGCTCGACCGCAGATACCATCACCCTGACAGGCGATGACGGAAACATCTATACGATCTATACCGGAGAGGCTGACATCACGACTACATCCGGCCTGTATTCCGGCCTGTATGTCAGCGTAGGATATACCCAGAATTCGGACGGATCACTGAGCGCGTCCTATGTCAGCGGCTGATGCAGCATACAGAATCACACAGATGGGATGGCAGAACGAGGCAGAACAATGGGGAAATCCGTAAGAACACCTGAAACAGATGACTTATGTGACGCAATTCTTTCTCTTCAGACAGTGGATGAGTGCTATCAGTTCTTTGAAGACGTATGCACGGTCAATGAACTGACAAGCCTGTCTCAGCGTTTTGCGGTCGCGAAGATGCTTACGGAAAAGAAGACGTACCTGGAGATCGCACAGGAGACCGGGGCTTCGACCGCTACGATCAGCCGTGTCAACCGGGCGCTGCTCTATGGAAGCGACGGATACGCCATGGTGCTGGAGAGAGTCGCCGGCCATCAGAAAAGCTGAAGAGCAGCCATTTGTGAGAGAACAGACAGAAATGGAAAAACACCTGAGTGAACATTGTTCATTCAGGTGTTTTAATCGATCAGAAGGATGATTGACCGGAAAGGAGAAGTGCCCGGACGCCTTATGCGTCCTTGGCAGGATGCGGATCCTTCTTCGACCTGGAAGTCTTGCCGCCGTCCTGACCGGGGGCGAAATACCGGTCGATCAGTTTCTCGATCAGCATCTTCCGCACAAATACGTCGTATGCAAGCATATTGATCATAGAGAGTACACGCAGGAACTCCCGCTCTGATCCGGTGGCGTCGGAGAAATAATCGGCAGCTTCGTCGACCATGTCATTGACCTCTTCGCGGAAGTTCTCCTGGCGGTCACGATCCATGCGGATGATCTCCGCATACAGGTCCGAGACATCGCGGCCGGACTTGGAGTGGAAGTACTTCTCGCCGATGGGCTCCAGAATGGACTGGATGTCCTGCAGGGACAGGATCCCTTTGTAGCAGTAAATGAAGATCAGGAGCATGATATGCTCTCTGGAGTACTTCTTTTTCTCCGGGGGCGGAAGCAGATTATTCTTTGCATAATTATTGATCATGGTCTTAGTCAGGATCTTGTCTTCGCTGTGGCGGCGGGACGCGTTCAGGTGTTCGTTCATATAGGTCGTCACCTGATCCATGTACAGATCAATATTCGGAATATCGGACGGATCGATCAGATCGATCTTATCCACGGTATCCAGAAGGTAGAGCAGAAGCTCCTGACCGTCCTGACTGCGGACCGACGTATTCGTGTTATCAGATTTCTTTTTCGATGCCATAAAATATCACCTCTCTGAACTTATTATATGGTTTCAGAAACGATATGGCAAGAAAAAGGTTGACAGGAATTCGGAGTTTGAACTGACAAAAATGCTGACAGGAATCCGGAGGAAGGGCTGACAAAAAGGCTGACAGGGATTCAGAGTTTGAATGGACAATACATTTGCAGCAGGAAAAGAGGCAGTGCGATGAGAAGTATGGAATTTAAGATGGAGAGGGAAGGCCTTGTAAAGCCCGGCGACCGGATACAGGTTTCGGAGGGCAGGCTCCCCGAAACATGGTACTATACCATAGAACCCGCTGTTGCAATGAGCGCGAATTACACGAACCGGGAGCGGCTTCATGTCTTCGAAGGGGTTGTGACAGAGGTTCGCACAGATGAGAGCGGATATACGGTGACTGCAGAGTTTCCGGAATAAACGGAGGTGGAGTTTGGACATATTACAGGGATTGAATCCGGAGCAGAGATCTGCGGCATCACACAAAGACGGGCCGCTTCTGATCCTGGCAGGCGCAGGCTCGGGTAAGACCAAGGTACTGACCAGCAGGGTCGCCTGGCTGATCGCCGAACAGGGAGTGCGCCCGTGGAACATCTGCGCCATCACATTTACCAACAAGGCAGCAGGCGAGATGCGGGAGAGAGTGGACCGGATCGTTGGATTTGGTTCGGAAGCCGTTCATGTGGCGACCTTTCACTCGACCTGCGTCCGGATCCTGCGGCAATATATCGACAGACTTGGATATGAGCGCAATTTCGATATCTACGATACGGATGATTCCAGAAGCCTGATGAAGGATGTATGCAGGCATCTGGAGATCAACACGAAGGTGTATAAAGAGCGGATGTTCCTGGACCGGATCTCCAGACAGAAGGATGAGCTGGTTGATCCGGGAGAATACCGGCAGATGGCGCTTGATCAGCAGGACCGTGAGATGCTGCAGATTGCAGACGTGTATGCTGAATATCAGAAGAGGCTCAGGCAGAGCAATGCGGTGGATTTTGATGACCTGATCTTTCTGACGGTTACGCTGTTTCGGGAGAATCCGGATGTGCTGGAACACTATCAGGACCGGTGGAAATACCTGATGATCGATGAGTATCAGGACACCAATAAAGCGCAGTTTGTGTTTGCCGCGCTTCTGGCGCAGAAAACCGGCAATCTGTGCGTGGTCGGGGATGACGATCAGTCCATTTACCGTTTCAGAGGGGCGGATATCGGGAACATCCTGAATTTTGAGCAGATCTTTCCGAACACGAAGGTGATCCGCCTGGAGCAGAATTACCGCTCCACGCAGAATATCCTGGATGCGGCAAACAGCGTCATTTCGAACAATACGTCCAGAAAGCAGAAACGCCTCTGGACGCAGAACGGCGTGGGGGATCCGGTGTGTGTCAGAAGATTTGACGACGCGCGCTCGGAAGCGAAGTACATAGTCGATGACATCGGGAGGAAAAAGCGGCAGGGGACCTTTGCCTACAAAGACAGCGCCATTCTCTACCGGACAAATGCGCAGTCCCGCGCACTGGAAGAGCAGCTTTTGTATGAGAATATTCCGTACACGATTATCGGAGGAACCAATTTCTACGCAAGACGTGAGATCAAGGATATCCTGGCCTATCTGAAGGCAATTGACAACAGCAGGGATGATATCGCCGTGAAGCGGATCATCAATGTCCCGAAGCGGGGGATCGGCGCAACGACCATCAACAGGATCGATGCTTATGCGCAGCAGAATGAGAGCAGCTTTTTTGATATCTGCAGAATGGCGGACAAGGTGCCCGGGATCGGGCGCGGAGGACTGAAGGGGAGGGAGTTTGCCCATTTTATCAGTACGCTGCAGAAGGACGCAGATGCGCAGACACCTGCAGAACTGATCCGGACGGTGCTGGAGAGAACCGGCTATGTGGAAGAGCTCCGCCTGGAGGGAACGGACGAAGCTTCGGACCGGATAGAGAATATCGAGGAACTGATCAGCAAGGCGGCCACTTACGAGGAGAACTGCGGGGAAGAGAGACCGACGCTTCGGCAGTTCCTGGAGGAGGTTGCGCTGGTTGCGGATATCGACAGCTTTGACGGGGAAGATGACAGGGTGCCGCTGATGACGCTCCATGCCGCAAAAGGACTGGAGTTCCCCAATGTCTATCTCGCGGGCATGGATGACGGACTGTTTCCGAGTTACCAGTCTGTCATGTCAGAGGACACGTCTGACATGGAAGAGGAGAGACGGCTGTGCTATGTCGGGATCACCCGGGCAAAGGAGCATCTGACGCTGACCGGGGCCCGTATGCGGATGCTCCGCGGCCAGATGGACTGGTTTCGGGAATCCAGGTTCCTGGACGAACTTCCGAAGGAAGTGATCGATGAGGCGCAGAAGCCTTCCTTCCCGTCAGGAAGCAGTGTTTCCGCACAAAGAAGTTTTCCGGGATATGAGAAACGGCGTGAAAAGCCGAAACCGTTCTATCTGACCAAAGGCATGCCGAAGGCGAGTGCGGGAGATCTTGGGTACGACGTCGGGGACAGAGTCAGGCATGTCAAGTTCGGGACGGGCGTTGTGCAGGAGATCCGCGACGGCGGAAGAGATAAAGAAGTCACTGTGGAGTTTGAAAACTATGGCGTCAAGAAGATGTTTGCCGGGTTCGCGAAGCTCGTGAAGGTGTGATCAGAGCAGTGACAGAAGCGGACGCTGAAGAAGATTTTTGGGTGGAATAATCAGAGACGGTGTGATATACTCTCAGCAAAGGACAGGGTCTGACCTGCATCACTAAGAAAGGAAGAACGGGGTTATGATGAAAAAGGATGATCTGATTGAGGCTCTGAGAGATCGTGAGAACGCAAGACATAAGAATGCGATTCTGTGGTGCCTGGCAATTATCGGAGCGGTTGCGGCGATTGCGGCGATTGCATATGCAGTATATCGTTATCTGACTCCGGATTATCTTGAAGACTTCGATGATGATTTTGACGATGACTTCGATGATTTCTTTGAAGATGATGACGAGCAGGATGATGAGGACGACTTCAGCGAAGTGAAGTCCGATGACGAGGAGTCTGCACAGGAAGCGTCTGACGGCGAAGAGAGTGCCGAGGCGTAAGGGCCTGGGATTGCTTTTGAGAATAGGGTACAGTGAACCGAAGGGCTGCCGCACAGTGCGGCAGTCCTTTTTACAGTATTCACCGCGCAGGTTATTTGCGGAAAACGGAGAGGCGTTATGAAAAAAGGAGATATTCTGGAAGGACAGATTATTCGCTGCGATTACCCGGGGAAAGGGATCCTGCCCGTGGACGGGAGAGAAGTGAAAGTGAAAGGAGTCCTTCCCGGACAGAAGGTACGCGTCAGAATCAAAAAGAAGAATGCCTCTTCCTGCGAGGGCATGCTTCTGGAGATCCTGGAGCCTTCGGATACGGAGATCCCGGGGGACTGTCCTCATTTTCCGGACTGCGGCGGATGCCAGTTCAGGACGCTTCCTTATGAACGCCAGACAGAGATGAAGTCTGAGCAGATCCGGCGTCTTCTGGAGGATGCGCTGGAGGATGCGCCTTTAGATTGGTATGAGGGAATCCGGAAGTCTCCGGTTGAAACGGGATACCGCAACAAGATGGAATTCACCTTCGGGGACGAGTATAAGGGCGGCCCGCTGTCCCTGGGGCTTCATAAAAAGGGGAGCTTCTATGACATCGTCAATGTTGAATCGTGCAGGATCGTGGATGAAGATATCCGGAAGATCCGCAGTGCCGTGCTGGATGCTGCAGCCGGAACCGCCCTTCCGTATTATCACCGGCTCACGCACGAGGGGTATTTCCGTCATCTGCTGGTCCGCAAGGCAAGGGCGACCGGGCAGATCCTGGTAGACCTTGTAACGACCACACAGCATCCGGAAGGCGGCGCCGCAGCCGGGGACATCAGCGATGGGGAAGTGGACCGCATCCTGGTGGATGCGCTCGGAGCATTGTCCCTGGAGGGGACGATCACGGGCGTTCTTCACACGTACAATGATTCGGTTGCGGATGCGGTCCGCAGTGACCGGACAGACCTTCTGTCCGGATGCGGATGGATCGAGGAAGAATTGCTCGGACTGTCCTTCCGGATCACGCCGTTCTCATTTTTCCAGACCAATTCCGCCGGCGCTGAAGTGCTGTACGAAACGGTCAGAGAGTATATCGGAGAAACGGATGACAGGGTGATCTTTGACCTGTACAGCGGAACGGGTACGATCGCGCAGATCCTCGCACCGGTTGCGAAGCATGTGACAGGCGTCGAGATTGTCCCTGAAGCGGTGGAGGCGGCCATTGGCAACGCGCGCAAGAACGGTCTTGCGAACTGCAGCTTCATCTGCGGGGATGTGCTGAAGGTGATCGATGATCTGCAGGAGAAACCGGACCTGATCGTTCTCGATCCGCCCCGTGAGGGAATTCATCCGAAAGCGATGCCGAAGATTCTCGGCTTCCATGTGAACAGGATCGTTTACATATCGTGTAAGGCAACCAGCCTGAAGCGGGATCTGGCGGCCCTGCAGGAGGCAGGCTACCGGGTCAGAAGATGCTGCACGGTTGACCTGTTCCCTGGAACCGCGCATTGCGAGGTTATCTGTTTACTGACACGCAATGGCTGATATGGCTGCGGTTCCGGAGCGTTTGCTGATTTGTGTACAGAAACTACATTTCACGATGATGGTCTCTCACAACGTGAAAAACCGGACATGCAGACAAAGTTGATATTTATTTAAGATTACTGGAGTT
>CAJOKX010000004.1 GCA_905235415.1 uncultured Lachnospiraceae bacterium | reverse complement strand
GGTTGCATTGCAGCCACTCCCAGCTCCTATAGAAGCGTGGTCGCTTCTCCACTCCGTTCCGGTCGGTGCTGGACGAACGTCCACTGGACGTTCAGCACCCGAGGCTGCAGCAACTCGCAAAGCTCAGTCGGCTGCCTATGGTTTTCAGTTGTGCCCACAGAACTCCATGCAGAAGGTCGGAGGCTGGCCTGTGAACTTTAACTTAACATTTCAGACATGTTTAGCGGTTGTCAGAAACGTGTGAATATGGTACTCTAAAATAGACTGAATGTAACATTTTTGTAATAAACAACCATGCGGATGCATATATGACGATTTCGAATCTAACGAATCATAAAAAATACCTGCTGTGCGTGATTCTTGCTGTGCTGTTTCTGTGTGGTGCCGGGAGGTGTGAGCGCCTTAGCGCCGATCCGCTTCCGGAACTGTCGGACAGCCGTTTTGACCGTGAACTGTCGCAGATGACGGCGGAATATGACAAGGATGTAACCCTGCAGCAGGCGCGCAGAGATCCCTACATCAGTGAGCGTCTGATTCTGAAGAGTGAAGATACCAACCTGGACCCGGATGATTACGGGGCAGTGGACGCGATCCAGGACCGCGATGGAACCTATATTCTCCAGTTTGATTCTCCGGGGGATGCACGGGAGGCTGCCAGGAGTCTGGAGGCGGAGGAGGAGACCCTCTATGTGGAGCCGGATACCTATCTGTTTTCCTGCGCCCTGGATCCGGAGATCGATGAAACGCGCTGGGGAGAGAGCTGCCCTGTGATCGGCGCCGACCGGTATGCAGAGGCTGTTTCCGGCATCTCCAGATCCCTGACCATCGCCGTTCTGGATACAGGCGTTTCCTTTACCAGCCCGAAGCTGTCCGGAAGGCTGGACCAGGTGCACGCGAGAAGTTTTGTGTCAGGGCAGGAAGTAGACCAGAGCCAGAGAGATTCGTCCGACAGAGAGTCCTCACACGGCACGCACGTTGCGGGAATTATCGTACAGTGCACGGAAGCGCTGGATAATATCCGGATCCTTCCGCTGCGGGTGCTCAATGACGAGGGAAAGGGAACCGTATCCCAGTCAGTCAGTGCGATGCGGTATGCTGTTGAGCAGGGGGCAGAGGTGATCAACCTGAGCCTGTGCGGCCCCAGCGAAGGGAGCACAGCGCTTCGCAATGCGATCGATGAAGCTGTCGCAAAGGGCGTTTGCGTGGTGACGGTTGCCGGGAACAACAACCGGAATGTATCCGGCTATATTCCTTCCCAGTATGAAGAATGTATTGTTGCAGGATCGGTGGACGGCCACAGTTCATCCTATGAGAGAGCGGCCAGCAGCAACTACGGATCCACGCTGGATGTGATGGCTCCGGGCGTGAGCGTCTACAGCACAGTCATCCTGAATCAGGAAAACGGATATGATACCAGGTCGGGGACGTCCATGGCGTCGCCGCACGTCGCTGCGGCAGCGGCCATGATCAAACTGTCCCACAGCGGTTATTCGGCGTCCGCCGTCGAACATGTGCTTCAGAGCAATGTCAGGGATCTGGGCGATCCGGGAAAGGATGATTATTACGGATACGGCCTGCTGGATCTGACGATGCTTCTGGAACAGGAAGAGGACCTGGATGACGACGTAAATGCCTGGGAAGAGGAGAATGCCCAGGCAGCGGAGAGGGTCATGGAACTGATCCGGAACCTTCCCTCTGAGATTACGCTGGAGGAGAAGGAGCAGGTTGAAGAGGCGCGGGCGGCATATGAGGCGCTGACCTTTGCGCAGAAGAGCCTTGTCACGAATCTGGACGACCTTACGAGCGCGGAAGAGACGATCCGGCAGCTTGAAATAGAAGAGCAGGACAGGCAGGCGGCAGCGCAGGTGGAGGAGATCATCCGGTCTCTGCCGGCCTCCGGAGAGATGACGCTTGAGGACGAAGAAGCAGTCCGCGGGGCGCGGGAGGCATACGATGCGCTGACGACGGCCCAGAAAACATATGTCACAAACCTGGACCATCTGGAGCGTGCGGAAGAGGCGATCCGGCAGCTGAAGAAAGAAGTGCAGGACAGGGAGGCGGCATCGCAGGTGGAGGAGATGATCCGGTCTCTGCCGGCCCCCGGAGAGATGACGCTTGAGGATGAAGAAGCAGTCCGTGCGGCGCGGGAGGCATACGAAGCGCTGACGACAGACCAGAAAGCATATGTCACAAACCTGGACGACCTGGAGCGTGCGGAAGAGACGATCCTGCAGCTGGAAAAAGAAGTGCAGGACAGGGAGGCGGCATCGCAGGTGGAAGAGATGATCCGGTCCCTGCCGGCCTCCGAAGAGATGACGCTTGAGGACGAAGAAGCCGTCCGCGGGGCGCGGGAGGCATACGAAGCGCTGACGACGGACCAGAAGGCGTATGTCACAAACCTGGACGATTTGGAGAGCGCGGAAGAGAGAATCAGGGAGCTTGAAGAGGACGAACAGAAAGAGAGTGAGTCTGAATCTGAGTCTGAGTCTGAGACAGAGAGTGCGCCCGGGAAAGAAGACGGGCAGGAGAGCGGGCGGGAGACAGATCCGGCCTCTTCGCAGGGCGCAGAATACGGATCTTCCAACCCGCGCCCGAACGTAACCTACCGGGTGCCGCTGAAGAGAAAGCAGAAGACGAAACTGCTGAGAGTCACCGGCCTTAGGGACGGGGACAGGGTTGTTTCCTGGAAGTCTTCCAACCCGAAGAAGGCAGTGGCCGCCGGCAATCCGGACGGCACATGCAGGATTACAGCCGGGAAGAAGACAGGCAAGGTCAGAATCACCGCTGTGTGCGCGAGCGGGAGGAAAGTGGTTTTCAGGCTCCGCATACAGAAGAATAAGGTCAGGACAAAAAAGATCCGGACCGCGAAGAAGACGCTGCGTCTTGAAGCGGGCACCGCCCTGCAGCTGGAAACATCGCTGTATCCCATCACTTCAAGACAGAAGCGCAAATACCGGTCCACCGACAAGAGCGTGGTGAAGGTAACAAAGACAGGAATGATCAGGGCCGTTTCGCCCGGAAGCGCAAAGATCGTTGTATCGAGCGGCAGTGCAAAGCTGAAGATCAGGATACTGGTAACAGAATGACAATGCAGAGATAACAAGAAGACGGGGCATCCTGAAAAGGGATGGGCGCCGCCGGAAGGAGACGATATGGCAGTCAGCGGCAAATGGGATGCGGTTTTCACCTCGAGACTGGACAGATGCTACGATGAGATGAAATGGCTCTATCATGAGCTGTACCATGGCTACCCGGGATCCTTTGAATACTTCCTGTCCATGCTCTACCGAAATTACAAAGAGCGCAGGCCAAAGCTGAAGGAACTGGACAGAAGCAGGGAAGAGCGGCCGGACTGGTACAGGGACGATGACCTGGTCGGCATGCTGATGTATACGCAGTGCTTTGCCGGCGACCTGAAGGGCGTCCGGCGCCACCTTCGCTATATTCAGGAATGCGGCGTGAACTATCTCCATCTGATGCCCCTTCTGCAGAGTCCCCAGGGACGCAGCGACGGCGGATACGCGGTTTCTGATTTCCGCACGGTAGAGCCGGCATTGGGGGATATGAAGGACCTCGAGGCGCTGGCGGATGCGTGCCATGAACGGGGAATGAGCGTCTGCCTTGATTTCGTCATGAATCATACCAGCGAGGATCATGAGTGGGCCAGAAGAGCGCGCGCAGGCGAGAAAGAATACCAGGACCGGTATTATTTCTTTGATAACTGGTCGATCCCGGACCAGTTTGAGCAGACGGTCCCGCAGGTATTCCCCAAGACCGCTCCGGGCAATTTCAGCTGGTGCGAAGAAGCAAAGAAGGTCGTCATGACGACATTCTATCCCTACCAGTGGGATCTGAATTACTGGAATCCCGTGGTCTTCAATGACATGACGGAGAATATGCTGTTTCTGTGCAATAAGGGCGTCGATGTGATCCGTCTGGATGCGGTTCCCTATATCTGGAAGCAGCTGGGCACCTCCTGCAGGAATCTGCCGCAGGTGCATACACTGGTCCGGCTGATGAGAATGGCGGCGGAGGTGGTCTGCCCGGGCACACTGCTTCTTGGAGAAGTCGTGATGGAGCCGTCCAAGGTGGTTCCGTATTTCGGGACGGTGGAAAAGCCCGAGTGCCACATCCTGTACAATGTCACCACCATGGCGACGACCTGGCATACGGTTGCTACGCACGACGTGCGCCTTCTCAGGCATCAGCTCGCGACAGTGTTCGCGCTTCCGAAGCAGTACACATTTCTGAATTATCTCAGGTGCCATGACGATATCGGATGGGGACTCGACTATCCGTATCTGAGTCAGTTTGGCGTAGACGAAGTTGCGCACAAGAAGTTCCTCAACGATTATTTCCGCGGAAAGATCTTTCTGTCGGATGCGAGAGGCGAGCTGTATAACGACGATCCGAGACTGGGAGACGCCAGGCTGTGCGGGACGACGGCCTCTCTGTGCGGCGTGGAGGCGGCCGTGGAGGAAAATGATTCGCGCAGGCTGGACCGGAGCCTGACGCTGGACAGGATGCTTCATGCGTTCCTGTTTACACAGAGCGGGATCCCGGTCCTGTATTCAGGGGACGAGATTGCGCAGCTCAATGACAATGGCTATCATGATGACCCGCTCAAAGCGGACGACTCAAGATACCTGCACAGAGGCAGCCTGAACTGGGAGGATGCGAAAAAGCGCAGCAGGAAGAATACCCTGCAGGGAAGGATGTTCAGCGCCATCCGGAAGATGGAAGAGATCCGTTCGGGCCACAAAGCATTTGACAATTCGGCGGATGTATGGATTGTCGAGACGTGGAACGATCATGTTCTGGGAATCGGAAGATATTATGATCATGAGAAACTGATCGCCCTGTTCAACTTCGGAAGCTATGACGAGACGGCATGGATCAATGAAGAGGAATCATACACGGACCTGATGACAGGGGAAGAGAGAGAAGCGAAGGCGGTCGGTATTCCGGCGGGCGATTTTGTGTGGCTGTACACAACATTTTAAAAAGGAGAGTCTCGTATGACGATCCGGGAACAGGCAGAGCAAAGAGAATATCAGTACCTGAGCAGATATGCTTCGCACAGTGCCGACAGCAAAGGGAGGCAGCGGGAGGAAGCGCAGGATGAGATCCGGACGATCTATCAGAGAGATCGGGACCGGATCCTGCACAGCAAATCATTCCGCCGCCTGAAGCATAAGACGCAGGTGTTTATTGCGCCGATCGGGGACCATTACAGGACAAGGCTGACGCACACGCTGGAGGTGTCGCAGCTCTCCCGCACGGTCGCAAGGGCGCTGTACCTCAACGATGATCTGACAGAAGCAATCGCGCTGGGACACGATCTGGGGCATACCCCGTTCGGGCATGCCGGAGAGCGTGCGCTCAATGAGGTCTGCCCGCTGGGCTTCAGGCACTATGAGCAGAGCATCCGTGTGGTGGAGAAGTATGAGCGGGACGGGCAGGGACTGAATCTGACAGCGGAGGTGAAGGACGGGATCCTCAATCATCAGTGGAACCTGCATCCCTCCACGCCGGAAGGGCAGATCGTGCGCTTCTGCGACAAGATTGCCTATATCAACCATGACGTGGACGACGCGGAGAGAGCCGGCATCATGAAGGAGGAGGACATCCCCGTCCGCTTCAGGAAGTCGCTCGGAGGCAGCACGAAAGAGCGGCTGAATACGCTGATCAATGATATCATTTACAACAGCATCGACTCGGAAGAGATCCGGATGTCCGACGACATTATGGGAGAAATGGTTGACCTGAGGACCTTCCTGTATGAGAATCTGTATACGAACAGCATCGCCAAGGAAGAGGAACGCAAAGTACCGGGGCTTCTGCAGATCCTGTATGAGTATTATGAGAAGCACATTGAGGAGATGCCTGTGGAATACGTAAAGCTGATCGAACGCGGGGAGATGGAGCAGAGAGTCGTCTGCGACTACATTTCCGGAATGACCGATCCGTATGCGGTCCAGAAATTCGAGCAGCTCTTTGTTCCGAAGAGCTGGCCGAACGAATAAACAGGAGAGTGCATGTACTATTCAGACGAAGTGATCGACCAGGTGCGCAGCGCCAACGATATCGTGGATGTCATAGGGCAGAGCGTCTCATTGAAGCGGGGCGGGAGCAATTATATCGGCCTGTGCCCGTTTCACAATGAGAAGACGCCCTCTTTTTCGGTATCGCGGCAGAAGCAGATGTACTACTGCTTCGGATGCCATAAGGGCGGGAATGTCATCACATTTGTGGAAGAGTACAATAACATGAACTTTACGGAGGCCATGCAGTACCTTGCCGAGCGTGCCGGAATCCGGCTGCCCGAGAGTGAGAGCGGCCCGTATGAGAAGCGCAGCCAGAACGAGCGGCGCGAGCTGCTGGATGTATACAAACTGGCAGGCACCTACTATTATTACATGCTTCGGTCTTCCGCCGGCAGCGCGGGGATGCAGTACCTGACCTCCAGGCAGCTGTCCGAGAGCACCATGAAGTCATTTGCCCTCGGCTTTGCGCCGAAGGCCCCCTCTGACGGTCTGTACAAATATCTGAAATCCAAAGATGTCAGCGATGACCTTCTGCGCCGCAGCGGCCTGATGAACGTGGACGAGCGCCGCGGGACTATGTATGACAAGTTCTGGAACAGGGTCATTTTCCCGATCATGGATCCCTCCGACAGGATCATCGGCTTCGGCGGAAGGGTCATGGGAGACGGCAAACCGAAATATCTCAATTCCCCGGAAACGAAGATCTTTGACAAGAGCAGGAACCTGTACGCGCTCAACATCGCGAGGCGCTCCAGAGAGGACTATCTGGTGCTCTGCGAGGGGTATATGGATGTCATCTCCATGCACCAGGCGGGATTCACCAATGCGGTTGCATCCCTGGGAACCTCCCTTACGCCCGGTCACTGCGCCCTTCTTGCCAGATACACCAAGAAAGTGGTTCTGAGCTATGATTCGGATAACGCCGGGATCCAGGCTGCGGTACGCGCGATCCCGATGCTTCGCAAAGCGGGACTTACGCCGAAGGTCCTGAACCTGGAGCCGTACAAGGATCCGGATGAATTCATCAAGGCGCTCGGGCCGGACGCGATGCGGGAGAGACTGAAGAATGCACAGAATGCGCTGATGTTTGAGATCGCGGCGGCCAGACGGTCCTACGATCTCAATGATCCGGACGGCAAGACGCAGTTCTTTGAGAGAGCCGCCGCCATGATAGCAGAGCTTCCCACCGAGATGGAGCGCCAGAATTACACAGACGCAGTCAGCCGTGAGTATATGGTCGAGAAGCGCATGCTGCAGGAACTGGTGACAAGGCAGCTGATGGTGGATCCGTCCAGACGGTCGCTGCAGCAGGCATCCGTTGATGACGATCGGGACGAGTATGATCCGCAGAGCGGGTATGATCCGGAAGATGCGTACGCTTATTATGGCGTCACTCCGGATGTTGATTTCTACGAAGACGAGGCGACCGGGGGCATGTACCAGGCCCCGCCGCCATCCGGAAGAAGAGGCCGTGCGGGGAGCGTTGCAGAGCAGGGGGCGATGATCTCCAGACAGCTGCTGCTGAATTATATCGCGCAGTATCCGTCGATCTATCCGACGGTGAAGAAATATATATCTGCAGACGACTACGGAGATGAGGACAGCCTTACGGGCAGGGCTGCCGCACTGATCTACGCACAGATGGAAAAAGACGGTAAAGTCGACGAAGCCGCCGTACTGTCCCGTTTCCCGGACGCGTCAGACCAGACCCGCATTGCGTCCATGTTCCACACACTGGATCCGGTTTCTTCCCCTGCAGAGCGGGAGAAGGCCGTCCGGGAGACGATCCTCAAGGTCTACAGCGCAGCAGCGAAAGGCGGCGGAAATGACCTGCAGCAGGCAATCGTGCGGAAGAATACAGAGACAGAGCTGCGCCGGCTGAAGATTACACTGGACTGATCCGGAAGCGGCAGGGAGGACATATGGTATTATCAGACAGACTTGGTGCGGCAGCGGATATGGTGGGCACCGGCGCTCATCTTGCGGACGTCGGGACCGATCACGGATTCGTACCCATCTCTCTGGTGCTCCGGTCAAGGATCCCGTCCGCGATTGCAATGGATGTAAAGGAAGGCCCGCTGCAGAGAGCCAGGGCGCATATCAGGGAGGCTGGCCTTGAGGCGTTTATACAAACGCGCCTGTCCGACGGGCTGGAAGCGCTCTTGCCGGGGGAGGCGGACAGCGTCCTGATCGCCGGGATGGGCGGCGCTTTGACAGTCCGCATTCTTCAGAAAAATCCCCCCGAAGATCTCGGTATCCGGGAGCTGATCCTGCAGCCGCAGTCAGAACTTGGAAAAGTCCGGAAGCATCTGTGCTGCAGCGGATGGAGAATCGACCGGGAGGACATGGTTCTTGAAGACGGCAAGTACTATCCGATGATGCATTGCCGTCCGGGAGAGATGACCCTCACAGACATAGAGGAGGAGTACGGGCCCCTCCTGATCCGGGAGCATCACCCGGTTCTCCTGAAGTATCTGCAGTTTCAGGAGGAGGTGCTGGAGCGGAATCTGGATCAGATGCGGGACGCGGAATCAGAGCGTGCCTGCATCAGGCGGCAGGAGATAGAAGCATCCCTGCGCAGAGTACGGGAACTGCACGCACAGCTTCGGGCATAACGATCAAATAAAAACCGCGCAGCTACGGCTTTCCGTAACTACGCGGTTTCCTTTGTTCTGGAGCATATGGGATTCGAACCCACGACCTTTTGAATGCCATTCAAACGCGCTCCCAACTGCGCTAATGCCCCGTGACGAAAAAAGTATATCAGAGGCGCGGAAAACTTGCAAGAATTCTTTTTGTTCGGTATACTTTTGATTGCATACTTGTTTGGACATCATGAAAGGCAGCCCAAACACGCACCGGAGGAATCAATATGAGTGATTTGGAGAACAAGATCAGAGTGAAAGCCTGCGGACAGGAGCGTCTGTTTCCGGCAGGATGCACGTATAAAGAGATTGCTGATGCTTTTCAGGATCAGCTGCCGTTCCCGGCGCTTCTGGTGCGCAGGGACGGATCGGAACTCTCTGAACTTCGCAGGAGAGTCTATAAAGACTGCTCCCTGGAGTTTGTCACACTGCAGGAGAAGATCGGGAGAGACACCTACAGGCGCAGCATGCTTCTTATGATGCTCAGAGCGTTCAGGTCTGTCATACCGGATCCTGACGCGCATGTATGGATCCGGTTTACCGTCTCCGACGGATTGTTCTGCACACTTGAAAATGCAGACGTTCCGCTTGACCAGGCACTGCTTGACAAGGTGTCTGCGCAGATGCAGGATCTGGTCAGACGCGGGATTCAGATTGAAAAGTCCAGCGTGAAGACAGGCGATGCGGTTGATCTGTTTACCAGAACCCGTATGAAAGATAAGGCGAATCTGTTCAAGTACAGGATCAGCTCCAGGACCAACATTTATACGCTGGACGGCTACAGCGATTATTTTTACGGGTATATGGTGTATGACACCTCTGTGCTTGGAAAGTTTGAGCTGAAGCTGTATGAGGACGGTTTTATCCTGATGTATCCGACGCTCGCTGATCCGGACAGCCTTCCGGAGTTTGCGCCGGTTCACAGGCTGTTTCAGGTGCAGAACATGTCCAGGCACTGGGGACAGATGATGGGAATCTCCACTGTCGCGGACCTGAACCGGCTGATCGTAGAAGGGAAGACCCGGGAACTGGTCCTGATGCAGGAAGCCCTGCAGGAAAAGCAGATCGGGGACATTGCGCAGCAGATAGCAGAGCGCAAGACGGTCCGTCTCGTGCTGATCGCAGGACCGTCGTCTTCCAGCAAGACTACCTTCAGCCACAGGCTGTCAACGCAGCTTGCCTGCCACGGACTCACCCCGCATCCGATTGCGATGGACGACTATTTTGTCAACCGCGAGGATACGCCGAAGAATCCGGACGGATCCTATAATTTCGAATGCCTGGGGGCCATCGACGTAAAGCAGTTCAATGAGGATATGACGGCATTGCTTGAAGGAAAACGGGTCAGTCTGCCAACCTTCAATTTTGTGACCGGAGAGCGGGAATACAAGGGAAAAAGCATGCAGGCCGGAGAAAAAGATGTGCTGATCGTAGAGGGGATCCATGGCCTGAACGAGCAGTTCTCCTACCTGATTCCGGCAGAGAAGAAGTTCAAGATCTATATCTCTGCTCTGACACAGCTCAATATCGATGAGCACAACCGGATTCCCACGACGGACGGCAGGCTTCTGCGCCGGATTGTGCGCGATCAGAGAACCCGTGGGACGAGCGCCCTTCAGACAATCCGGATGTGGAGAAGCGTGCGCAGCGGGGAGGAGCAGAATATCTTTCCGTTCCAGGAGAGCGCGGATGTGATGTTCAATTCGGCCCTGATCTATGAACTTGCCGTGATCAAGACTTATGCCGTTCCGATGCTGCATGCAGTGCCGCGGGACTGCCCGGAATGGGTGGAGGCAAAACGACTGCTGAAGTTCCTTGAATATTTCCTTCCGATTCCCGCGGATGACATACCGCACAACTCACTGGTACGGGAATTCATAGGGGGCAGCATCTTCGAAGTCTGAACAGAAAGAGTTTCAGGATGAAGAGAGGAAGAGCCGCCGTACGCAGGATGCTCTCTTGTATGAGAATGTGTGTTGTGGTAAAGTAACGATCGAAGTGGGACAGACGGCCGCTGCCGGACAGACGAAAGGGTCCGGGAGAGGAAAGTCCGGGCTTCACAGGGCAGGATGCCGGATAACGTCCGGCGGAGGTGACTCCAGGGACAGTGCAACAGAAATGAACCGCCTCCGGTCCCGGAACCGCTTTAGCGGATTCTGAACCGGCGGTAAGGGTGGAAGGGCAGTGCAAGAGACTACCGCCCGCCCGGTAACGGGCGGGGCATATGTAAACCCCATCCGAAGCAAGACCGCACAGGAACATATGGCTGCCCGTCAGTTCCAGGTAGGTCGCTTGAGCCGGCTGGCAACAGCCGGCCTGGATAGATGGCCGTCCGCGACATAACCCGGCTTATCGTCCCGCTTTATTTTATGAAGATCCGCACCGAGTCAGGTGTGGATCTTTTTAATTGGAAAACAGAGGCAGGAGCGGAGATGTTTCAGACCGATTGGAGAAATATACATCTTTATGTGTGCAGAGAGTTGACAGCGCAAACCTGATTCTGCAAAATGAAAAATAGAGCTATTCATGTATACAGGCAGTACACACGAGGACATGGCAAGATCACACTGTCTGAAGGTTGGGAGGTTCCGTATGAGAAAATCAGAAAGAAAGAGCAGTCATTCAAGACACAGCTTCAGACGTGTGTGTGCACTGGCGAGTGCCTTTGCAATCATGCTGCAGGGAATGATGCCCCTCGGCGCACAGTGGGCGGACGAAATAATCTTCCCGGACGTACAGATGACGGCTGCCTCTGAAGAGCATGCAGAAGCAGCAGACTTTATTTCCGTACAAGAAGCGGATGATCCGGAGAACGCATCTGCGGACAGAACGGAAGGGGCAGACGCCGATCTTCTTCTTGCTGCGGAAGAGACGGAGCAGGATCTTTTCGAAGATCAGGAAGCGGATTCGGACTCCATTTTTTTAATCGGGGAGGATCTTTTCTCAGATGAGTCAGATGGTCTGCCGGATGCGGAGCTTCCTATGGATGCTTTTGCACAGAGTGATTCAGAATCCGGAATAAATGAAGATTCTGATCTTATAGCAGATATTTACGCAGAGGAAGAGACTGAAGCTGATTCCGAAGGAGAAGATATCCTGGAGGCACAGGCTTCTGCAGAAGAGACGGAAGGCGACTATGTCTTCACCAGAGCATCTTCCCAGGTCACGATCACTGGATATACCGGTTCAGACAGAGATGTTGTGGTTCCCTCCACAATCGCAGGCCTTAAGGTGGTTGAAATCGCTTCGAAGGCATTCCAGAACAATGATGCTATCTATACCGTTACCCTGCCGAGTACGGTACAGTTTCTTCGGAAAGATGCCTTCTTCCAGCTTAAGAATCTCACCAAAGTCACAATCGATGCTTATCAGTATTTAGCGGAATGTTTTGTGGGAGAGTGTCCGGCGTTTGAGACGCTTGCATTTGGAAAGAATGCAAGAAGTTATAAAGAATACGGATCACGGATTCCCGCCGCCCGATACGAGGTGGATAGTGAGTCTCCGTACTACAGCACCGGGCAGGACGGCGAGCTGTATAACAAGGAGCACACAAAACTGATCATGTGGCCGCCGCACTGCACGAAAGAGGAGCTTACACTCAGCGGGATCAGTGAGATTGAATCAGTTGCATTTCTGGACAATCCTTTCCTGAAGAAGATCAGAATTGAAGGCTCCGACATGGAGTATGCCTATATGTCGATGATCAGGGGGTGCTCTGCCCTGGAAGAAGTGCGCATCAGCGGCGTTTCGCGCGAGATCTATTATGAGGCACCGTCTTCCTGTACTTCCCTGAAATCTGTATATCTGTCCGGGGAAGGCAGCACTCTTGTGAGACTGGGAAATTATGATCAGGGCCGCGCGGATTATGTAGAGATCGGAGATGGGATTACTGCGATCGAAGGGGGTATCAACGGAACCCCGGGAGAGATCGGGAAACTGAATCTCGGAAAGGATGTGGATCGCGTGAGTGATTCCGACAGCGATGTGATCGCCTTCTCCTGCCTGTTTGCCAGGGTTACGGAAGAGATCGTGGTGGATCCGCAGAACAGACATTTCACTTTCAAAAACGGCCAGGTCCTGGATACGGATGAGCAGATCCTCTATGGGGAACTTTTCAATTCCGGGACGCTCACGCCTGTTATCCCCGACAGCGTACGAATCATCGGCCCCAGCGCGTATGCGTCCCATCCGACGGTCACCGGGGTGGAGCTGCCCGATACGATCCTTCAGATTGGCGCCAAAGCTTTCAACAATGACAATATTTTCCGGATCCGGATACCGGAGAGTGTGACCGCCATTGGAGAGCAGGTGATCCGCAACGACAGTAAAACCTCCGTGATAGAAGGATATGAAGACAGCTACGCCCAGCAGTACGCGGAGGAAAATGAATACCACTTTGTTGCAGTGGACGTATATGATGAATCTGTGTATGTAGTGCCGGATGATGAGGATACCTGGGATGGGGAAGAGGTTGAGGAGATCACACCCAACGGCAGGGATTATATCGTATCCAAAGCATCACAGCTTGCATGGGTGGCACAGGTGACAAATGACGGGACTGTGGACTTTACCGGCTGCACCGTGATTCTGAACGCGGATTTGGATCTGGGAGGCATGGAATGGACGCCCATCGGAGTATCTCAGCATCCTTTCACAGGCAGCTTCAATGGACAGGGCCATACCATTTCATCACTTGTCCCATCTGCTGATTATGACGTAACAGGACTGTTCGGATATCTTAAATCTGTGCGCGCCGGGGAGGGAATGTACCTGCAGGATGTCACATTCGCCGATGCAGCGCCTGCCGGCAATAACAAAGGTACCTGCGGCGTACTGGCAGGTCAGGCCTCTGTCGGGGAGGGAGCTATTCTGTCAATCTCCGGTATCAACGTGACAGGGGTTATTCGAAACTTCTCAAGGATTGGAGGCATCGCAGCGGTGCTGCGATGCGGAGCGCAGGGAAGCAATGCCGTCGTGAGAGACTGCAGCGTTACTGCGGATATCTCCAACGGGGCAAGCTCCGGAGCGGGTGGTATCATACAGACCATTATCTTTCAAAAGGAAAACGGAAAAAGCGCGACCGGCGGAAGCGGAGCGACGATCGAGGACTGCAGATACAGCGGAACCATGGACGGAACCGGCATGAAAGCCGCGAAGGGCGGCATCCTGCAGAATTTCTCGGATAATGGAGTGAAAGGAAAGGTGACCGTGCGTCACTGCGTATCGGAGGGCACTCTCCTCGGGGCAGTCTCCACCGAGGCCGGAGGAATCATGGGCGATGCGTCCGGAGGGGAGCTGACGATCGAAGCATGCGTGAACAAGATGGATGTGAGATCCGGCTACTACGCCGGAGGAATAGCAGGTACCGTGGGCTCCGGGACGACGATCCGCGAATGTGTCAATGAAGCTTATGTCAACAACAACGATGTCATGGCATGCAACGGCGGGATAACCGGAAGCAACGAAGGAACCATAGAGGACAGCCTTGACTATGGATATATTCCCACTCACGGGTATTCAGGGGGCATCGCCGGCAGAAACGGAGGAACCATCGAGCGCTGTTATGATATCGGAATGGTTGCGGAAAACGCCGGCGCTGTGTCGCGCTCCGGAGCGATCACCAGCTACAACACAGGAAATCTTCTTTACAGTTATTTCGATATTGCACTGGTTCCGTCCGGAAAAATCTATGAATATACGAATAGTGAAGATAACTGTTCTACCAGCCGGCCCCTTATTACGTCCCTGATGAAGGAGGAGGCATCCTATATCACCTGGGATTTCAACCGTGTATGGAAATTCGATTCGAAATGCTGCTGGGGATATCCGGTTCCCAGATCTGTCACGGATCTTGTGACGATCCATATGGCTCCGGAGAAAGAGATGGCAGAGAACGAATGTCAGATCACGGTGGTGGATCAGGATGGCGAACCGGTAGAGGGAGCCATTGTCACATACGGAACAGGCGCGGATTCTGTCGTGATGACGACCGGAGAAGAGGGATCGGTCACGATGCCTTATGTGGATGGGGATGACGGACGCAGCGAACCACGGACGGGGATCCTGGTGGAGACGGAGGGTTATTATACCTACAGGGATGAGCTGTTTATCATGCCGGATACCCGCCGGTTCACCTTCCGAGTCATTGATGAGGCATCTGCGGATCCCTATACGGTACTCTCCTGTATCATGACCTATTCCGGATACCGTTATGAGCTGATCTCTGAGGAGATCACGCTGGACCGGGAGATCGAAGAAGCAGCAGCAAAGTTTGAAGTAAAGCTTCTGACGGACAGCGATCAGATAGACCACTACGAGATTGTTCAGCCGGATGCGGCGGACGATCTGGAGGATACCGTGATCGAGCGTTCTGAAGACGGAACATTTGACAGGATTGCCCTGACCAGGTTTGCTGTTACGCAGAAGATCACGAGTCTGCGGAAGAAGGAAGACCGGCCCATCTATGTGCGGGTTGTGGACAAAAACGGGGAGGAGCATGATACGGAGATTCACCTTCTCATCATGAAGGGATCTACGGTTAAGACAGAGTTCTCCCTCATGGACGGAATCAGCTTCACGGTACCGGAGGACGCACCATTTTTCGGCGGTGCAAAGATTTCGCTTCCGTTTCTGAACACTCCTGTGAGTATCAAGACTACCTCGGAGAAAGTGGAGATAAAGATAAATCTGTTCGAATACAGCGGAGAGGAGAAATATGAAGGAGACAAGAAAGGCTTTGGACGGATCCGGGAAAACTGGAAGGAAGAATATGAGCTGAAAACCCTGATCAGCGGGAAAGCCTGGGAGGATGTTCTTGGCTGGGAGACGCTGAAAGAGAAGCTGGAAAAGAAGTGCGAGGCAACCGGCAAGATCAAATTTGGCGTAAATGTTTTCGGATACGGAACCTACGACTGGGGCGCTAAAGATGCGGACGTGAAGTTTTATGTGGTCCTGGAGGCCGGCGGAGGCGGTGAGGTACAGGGGCCGTATCTCATGGTATTCGAATTTGATGTCAGCGGAAAGTTTTCCGCCGGAACGGAAATCAATGTAGACTGGTCCGTGAAGGACGTGAAATTTAAATTTAAGAAGCTGGGCGTGGAAGGGGAAGCAACCATCAACGGATATGGCGGAATCGGACTCGCCAATGTGTTCTCAGTAGGCGGGTACGGCCAGGCCGTGATGGGAACGAAGGCACAGTTTCTGACGGATAAGGGATATAATGGCATCTATCAGGTCTACGCGAAAGGTACGTTAGGAGTCTCCGCGCGTCTTGCCGGCGGATCCGTGCTTGACTGGCCCCTGCTGAAGTCAGATACGTATTATTTCCTGAATCTGGATCCCGATACCGGAGAACGCAAGTCCAGCGGCCTGCAGGCAGCGTCCGATCCTTCGGAGAATGAGAGCGTGCAGGAAGTCCTGCAGAGCGCTGCTCAGGAGGAGCTTTCCACATATGACAGGGCTGCCTACAATGCTCTGACCGCCAGTTGGAAAGGAGCCTCCGCCAATGCGTCTACGCTGCAGCAGAAAGCATATCCGGACAGTGCTCCGCTTATGCTCCAGGCAGGCGGCCAGACCGCGATGGTTTTCCTGAGCGATGACACGTCGCGTGAAAACAGCTATGACAAGTCCACGCTGATGTACAGCATCTACAGCGCGTCTTCAAAGAAATGGACAGATCCGGCCCCTGTGTGGGATGACGGTACGGCAGATTTCCAGCCGAGTGTATGGTCGGACGGACAGAGGGCTTATGTCGTATGGAACAACGCTTCCGGAAGCATTTCTTCCAACATGAGCTATACGCAGGTGATGGCAGGTACGGAAGCTGCCTTTGCCGAATTTACGGGAGAAGGGTTTGCGAATGCGGAGAATCTGACGCAGAACGATTCCTATGAGGCAGCGCTGTGTGTGACGGGCGCAGGCGGCGCCCCGGCGATATCATATGTTGCGAACAGTGAGGGCGATCTGTGGTGCATAACCGGGACCAACAGTGTTTATTTTGTGAGGAAGACAGGAACCTGGAATACGCAGAAGGCTGCGGATATTGATGGCGGATTCTCATTTGTTTCCTTTGGACAGATCGATGGGGAACCGGTATTTGTGTATGGGGAGACAGACAGCAGCCTGTCCGATCAGGGCCATGTGTGCAGAGCCATCTGTGCAGACGGAACGGCTGCACAGCTTTCCGGAAGCGCGTCCTCTGCGGTATTTGTTCCTTCAGGGGAGGGGCAGATCCTGCTGGTCAACGATACCGAGAGCGGACTGGTGCAGATGCAGAGCCTGACGGGACTGCAGGAAGAAGCCGGTGGTATGATTATCGGCCGGATCCGCAGTACCGTGACGGATCCTTCCTCCGGGGATATGGCTGTGCTGTACACCCGCAACGGGGATAATGAATCCAGTGCATATATGAGGCGCTACAGTGCTTCCACACACTCCTGGTCAGAGGAAGTGGCGATCGTACCATCCTCCGGTTCCGGAAACTATGTGGAGTCCGTATCGGCAGCCTTTGTAAATGGCGAGCTTCTTGTCACCTGCAATCAGAGAGCGGTTGACATCTCTAAGCGGGATTATATCGGGACGAACCAGCTGCTGTGCAAACATGTCGGAAGCGCGTCCCACCTGAAGGTTTCTTCCATTTTGACGGATCCTTACACTGTTGCTCCCGGAGCAAAGATCACGGTGGAAGCGGTTCTGAGCAATGAGGGAACGGCGGATGCGTCCAGGTATCATGTGGATATCACCGATTCTGAGGGGATCACGTATCTGTCTCAGGATGTGGAGGAGACACTTTCGGCCGGCGCGTCGGTAATGAAAGAGTACGAGATTACGCTTCCGGATACACTGACCGCAAGAAAACTGACGATCCGTGTAACGGATCCGGATAATTCCGCTTCCTATTCAGATGCATCTGCTATGGCGGACATCGGGACTGAGGTTGTCTATATTGCAGTCCGCAAGAATATATTCGGAAAGAAAGGTTTGCTGGATATTTCCATTCAGAATACCGGCTACGAAGTCTCCGCACATACGGTAGAGATCGTAGATGCGGATACAGGAAAGGTCTATGAGTCCTTTGCCTACTCCGGTCTGGGACATGATGCAGTGACCGGGTATAGTACCAGCGTTAACGGAGTGGACTGGGACAGCGTGGAGGATCTGAACCTGCAGATTCGTCTGAAGAATGGAGATGCTGTTCCGGGTGATCATAACCGGGATGTCGCGTTCCATATAAAGAGGGATGTGCGCGTGCAGGCGGTTTCACTCAGCCAGACAGAAGTAACATTGACCGATGAAGAGCCTGTGATCACGCTGCAAGCCCAGACGCTTCCGGAGGATGCACAGAACAAGGCTGTTACCTGGTTCAGCCAGAAGGAATCCATCGCGACGGTGGATGAGAACGGGACGGTGACCGGCCTGGCCACCGGAACCTGCCGGATCTACGCCAGGTCGGAGGATACAGGTGTCCTGCGGTCCTGCCTGGTACATGTGAATTTCATCCCGAAGCCGGAGAGCCTGTCGCTCTATGTGGGAGATACGGAAGTGGAAGATGGGGAGACCATCTCGATTCCGACCGGTTCATCGAAAACCTTCCGCGTTGAGATTCTTCCGCAGGAGGCCGCGGAAAGCCCGGTAGAGTGGGTAACTGCGGATCCTCAGGTTGCCGAGGCAGGGCAGGACGGAAAGGTTCAGGCAATCTCCCAGGGTGAGACAACGCTCACGGTGTCTGCGGGTACTGTCAGCGTTTCTGTGAAGATTGTTGTCGCTGATCCGGAGGTCGATGAAGACGGCAATCCGGTTCATACGGTTACTGACATCGTGGATCTGGAATGCCTGGAGTATGGTAATGATATGGAGGAATCCTGGATCTACCGCGATCCGGGTGCATCCTATATGCTTGTAACCTTCTCGGAGGATACCGAGGTAGAAGATGGATATGACTTCCTGATCATCAGTGGATATCAGGACGGGGCCTGGACGGAAGTAATGACGGCGACCGGCGTACAGCTGGGAGGACGAACCATTCTGGTGGAAGGCAGCGCCCTGAAGATCACACTAAGTTCGGACAGCAGTGTAAACGGTAACGGATTCAAAGTGGAAGATCTGTCTTCTTCCGCAGAGCCGTTTGCGATTACAGACTTTTCGATCGGAGGGCCTGATTATCTGACGGTAGGATTCATGTTCGCGCCGTACATCTACAACATACAGCCCTCCCGGTTTGAAAATGTGATCCTGCCTTTGCAGTGGTCGTGCGGCAGCAATGGAGTCCTGTCAGATGATACATATGACGGAAAGGTCTATATTGCTGCAGAGATGGCAGGAGATGGAACGGTGTATGCAGAGGTGGCGGGTGTTAAGAGATCCCGTACCATTCATGTTTCAGATCCGGGAGGCCAGAGTGGCGGAGATACTCCGCAGCCCGGTCCGGATAAAGATTCCGGAGGCGGATCCGGTAACGGAAAACGAAGGATTGCTGTCAACCGTATCGTCCTGTCCGGATTGTCAACAAAAATTGCTCCCGGAAAGGGGTTGAAACTGGGCGCGGACATTTACCCGAAGAATGCCTCAAACAAGGCAATCCACTGGAGCTCCAGCAACCCAAAGATTGCGACGGTGGATGGATCAGGAAATGTAAAGATCATCAAAAAGAAAACTGCGGGCAAAAAGGTTACAATTACGGCGGCTGCGAAAGATGGAAGCGGAGTGACTGCTTCCTGGACGATCACAGTTGCAAAGAATCCGGTGAAGAAGGTTAAAATCACAGGAAAGAAAACCGTAAAAGCCGGAAAGACCATTAAACTGAAGGCGAAAGTTACCGCAAAGAAAGGAGCAAACAAGAAAGTGCTGTGGAGTTCCTCAAACCCGGCGTTGGCGACGGTAAGCACCAGCGGAAAAGTGACTGCGAGTGCCGGGGCGAAAGGGAAGACTGTTAAGATCACGGCCATGGCGACTGACGGCACAAACAAAAAAGCGACCTATAAGATCAAGATCAAATAAAGCGATTGATACAATATGAGTGATCTGCCGGGAATCCGTCAATCTGATATGCGGACTCCCGGCAGTTTTTAACAGTCCGGCATGTTAAGAAACTCTTCAGAATACCTTTCGAGGAATACGTGCGAAAGCGCATAGGACGGGTGATATGATGCAATTAACCAAAAAGGTGGGCGTCTGACAGTTTGAAGAGGACAGGCCCGCGCAGAAGAGAGGAAACAGGTATGAAGAGCAGGAGACAGATCACAGGATTTCTGACAGCTTGCATCCTGGCAGTCAGCATGACCGCAGGGGCCATCGCGGATCCGGTTACCTATGACGCGACCGGCGCATCGGGGCAGGTATTGTCAGGCAATGGAGTGCAGGACAGGATCTACCCCGGGGACAGGATTGCCAATACAGAGATCTATCTGGGGGCGGACAACCTGTACGCAGACATTCCGGAAACCGCTTCGGATGTCCTGGATGACGGGACACCGTGCTGGGTCAACAATACCGGAAGAGTCTACTCGGTGACAGAGTATCCGGTTGAATCGGGCGAATACATGGACGCCGGAGAACCGGAGCAGGTATTCGATGAGGAAGGCAATCCCGTCTTTGATGAGGAAGGCAATCCCGTGTTTTCAGAAGGTTCGGATGCAGAGCCGGTCATGGGATCTGCGTATGTGCTCGAAACGATCGGCGGTATCGTGGAGGTTGCATACGGATCATCCGGAACCGATGAGCAGGATCCGTATACAGGCGGACCGGGCAGGGATTCATCCTATTCGCTCAGGGGAGATGCCTCCTACTCTTATACCGATGAGGACGGAGCGTACCAGACCGTCTATGCTTCCGATATCGACGCGGCCGCATATGTAAACGGAACTTCCGTCTATCTGAACTATACGCCCGCATCAGATCCCTCTCAGGCATTCACCGGATGGTCTGTGTACAGGGTACAGCCGGACGGCTCCATGAACCGGGTCTCAGATGATGAGATCGGACAGCTTGGGATACCGGAACTCTACAGCGCACAGGAGCTTGGAGCGGACGCGGTCAATGCCGCAGGAGGACGCCTCAGCTTCACTGTCAGCGGAATGAATGATCACCTGGTGTTTGTGCCGGTATTCGGTGCGGCGCCTCAGGAGGAAGCGCAGGAGAGCCCTGATGCGCAGGCGGCTGCGGAAGAAGGTCAGGAGAACGCGGATCAGGAGGATGCCGGTGATGCGTTTGATGAGCTTGCAGATGAGCTGAATGCGGATGCCGCAGGCGCTGAGTCCGGGATTCTGATTCCGGATGCGGAAGACGATGTGATCCAGATCGGTCCGGAAGAAGCCGATGAGATCCCCGCTGAGATGAACGCTGACGATGCATCTCTTGCAGCGGCGGAAGCTGCGCCTTCATACACCTGTGAGATATATGTTGATTATATTGATCCGGAATGGAACGGGCCTTCGACCGGATATTACACATATACCGGCGGAGAGTTTTCTGAGCAGATTGAAACGGCCGCATCCAATCCGGAAGGGTATGTCTTCTCCGGATGGAAGACGGATGATGACGCGCTGATTATAGAAGATGCAGACAGTGAGCAGACTGAGATCCGCATGGATTCTTCTGCAGCAATGGACGGGAACAAAGTAATCCGTGTGGAAGCTTCCTATACGGAGGCACAGCCGGAGAGTGAGCCGCAGAGTGAGCCGCAGCCGGAACCGCAGAGCGAGCCGCAGCCGGAACCGCAGAGCGAACCGCAGCCGGAGCCGCAGAGCGAACCGCAGAGTGAACCGCAGCCGGAACCGCAGAGTGAACCGCATGCGGTCAGATCCGCTTTGAATGTGACGGATGGGGAGATCGCAGAAGATCTGGATCCTTCACAGGTTGAGGAAGGCACAGAGGTTACGGTTACCGCGGCCCGGAAGGACGGCCTGCAGTTTACAGGCTGGACTGCGGATGGTATAGACCTGGATGAAGATCAGAAGAGCGCGGAGCAGCTGACGATCCGGATGCCGGCGAATGAAGTTTCGCTCACGGCGCAGTATCAGAGCGCACCCGCGGACGACGGATCGGATGAGCAGCTTGAGCCGGCAGACGACGGATCGGATGAGCAGGAGCAGCCTGCAGATGACGGTTCGGATGACCAGCTTGAGCCGGCAGATGAAGGCGATGAAGAGCCTGATGAAGGGCAGGAGGACGCCGACGTATATACACTGAGCGTCGTATCGGGCAGCGCAGAGAAGACTTCCCTTTCCGAAGGTGAAAGCACTTCCCTGACAGCGGATGATCCGGCGGCAGGATATGTGTTTACATCCTGGACGGTAGATGGCTCCGGAAGCGTTGACGACGCATCCAGCGCGCAGACCACCTTTACGATGGGCGCAGGGGATGCGACAGTGACCGCCAATTACAGTCAGGTTCAGCATACGCTTACCGTAAAGAACGGCAGCGCGGACAAGACGTCTCTTGCAGAAGGGGATACCGCAGTGCTGAAGGCGGATACGCCGCCGGCCGGATCCGTGTTCTCATCCTGGAAGGTGGAAGGCTCCGGAAGCGTTGCGAATGCATCCAGCGCACAGACCACCTTTACGATGGGCGCAGGGGATGCGACTGTGACTGCAAATTATAAAAAGGTTCAGTATACGCTTACTGTAAAGAGCGGCAGCGCGGACAAGACGTCTCTTGCAGAAGGGGAGACCGCTGTGCTGAAGGCCGGCACGCCGAAGAACGGATATGAATTCTCTTCCTGGAAGGTGGAAGGCTCCGGAAGCGTCGCGAACGCATCCAGCGCGCAGACCACCTTTACCATGGGCGCGGGGAATGCGACCGTTACCGCGAATTACAAAAAGGTAAAGGTCGATTATGATCTTACCGTGAAGAACGGATCCGGTTCCGGTACCTATGAGAATGGGGAAACGGTTTCAATCACTGCGAATTATCCGGAATCAGGAAAGGAATTCGACAGCTGGAGTGTTACGAAGGGGAGCGCTGTGATCGCAGATTCCGAAGACTATTACGCAACCCTGACGATGGGCGCTTCGAATGCGACCGTACAGGCGTCCTATCACAACGGACCGAATCCGAACGACAACGCCATCACAGGTCTTGAAAACGGGAAAGAATACCTGAGGGGAGCGACCCTGTCCTTTACCGCAATCGGTGCGGGTATGGATAAGTCCGGACGCAATCCCGGTGATTACAGATACAGACCGGTCGGATATCAGATCGGCAGCGTGACGGGATCCTGGTCCTCCGCGCCGTACACAACTTCGATGGCCATCAATGCAGTCGGCGACTACACGCTTACGGTGACATTCGCCAAAGATGTATTTGACGGATCGAGCTGGTCGGCGGACGGAACGACGGTTTCCAAGTCAGTCACCTTCCATGTAGTCACAACCCTGTCCGTCGAAACCGGCGACACCAGCCCGCTGCTTCCTCTGATGATTGCCGGCGGAGCGGCCCTGGTACTGATTATTGTACTGGTGGTTGTGATGTCCCGGAGAAAGAAGAGAAAATAAGCACGATACAAGGGGAGTATCTGAGAATAAAGAAACGTGACAGGGAGATGGTATTCTGACCGGATGCGCGTGACGCAGCGGAAGAATACCGGGACATAAACAGAATCTGAGGATTCTTCGAAGAAAACCTCTGTACGATGCGGAATCCGCCGTACAGAGGTTTTTACAATTTACGAGACGCAATCTTGTAAGCGAGAAGGCGGGCTTTACTGACTGAAGCAGAAGGTGTCGAGAATCTCTGCAACGCCGCCGTGATTGTTGTCACGCTCCGTGACATAATCGGCGACCGCCTTCAGCGCATCATCTGCATTCTTCATGGCGCACCCGATGCCGGCTTCACGAATCATGGGAAGGTCGTTCTCTGCATCTCCGGCGGAGATGGTGTTTTCGATCGGCAGATGATAATAGTCTGCAAGAAAATGCAGGGAGGAGCCTTTATTGACGCCGCTGGGGACGATCTCCAGAAGATTCGGGTTGGAATTGAAGCAGTCCAGTTCCCCGTTCATCCGCTCCCCAAGGACATCCCTGAAGGCCGTCAGGTGGGACGGATCGTCATAGTCCAGGGACAGGAGCTTGACGGGCGGATTCATCTGAAACGTCCGGATGTCGCTGGTGAAGACGACTTCAAGCTTCTGGATGGAAAGATACTTGCGCAGATGATGGTTGTCTGTCTGCGTTACGACGGCATCATCCGTGTAGGTCTGGATATGGACGCCGAAATCGGAAGCAAGATCAAAAGCGCGGTACACCGTGTCGAGAGGGATCGTCTTACGAAGCAGTGTTTTTTCTTCATGTGTGTCATAGATCAGGCCGCCGTTGAAGCTGCTGATAAGGACATTCTTTCTGCCATACAGGTCCAGCCGCTTCAGCAGGGCGGACGCGCCGTTCAGCGCACGCCCGGTTGACATGCACAGAATATGATCCAGCTCCAGAAAATGATCCAGCGCTTCCCTGTTTTTGTCGCTGAGCGTTTTGTCAGTGTTCAGAAGGGTGTCGTCAATATCAGTAAAAAAGATCTTCCTGCCTGCAGTGTTCTGACTCATGTGAGGACTCCTGTCAACGAATCTGGTGATGATACCCGCGGTGTCAGAATCAGTATAGGCGAGGATTTCGAACCTTGTCAACGAAGCATACACACGATATACTGATAACTTGTTGGAGATATGCATGAATGAATCATTATGCATGGAGAGGTGTAAAGAGCGCATGACACAGAAGCTCTACTACGAAGACGTATATCTGAAGGAGTTCGACGCATCCGTCCTTTGCTGCAGAAAAAGTGAAAAGGAAGAGCGCTGGGAGATCATGCCGGACAGGTCCGCGTTTTATCCGGAAGGCGGCGGACAGAGCGGCGATCAGGGAAGTCTTACGGTTGAAGGGAGCGGGGAAATGATCCGTGTCCTGGATACGAGGGAGGACGGAGATCAGATCGTCCTTCTGTGCGACCGACCGGTGGACGAAGGCGCGCGCATACATGCGCAGATTGACTGGGAATACAGGTTTGACCGGATGCAGAATCATTCCGGGGAACATATTGTCAGCGGACTCATCCATACCCGTTTCGGATACAACAACGTCGGGTTCCATATGAGCGGCGACAGGATGACGATTGATCTGGACGGAGAGATTCCGGATGAGGCCTTCCGGGAGATTGAGCGCCGGGCCAATGAGATCGTGTGGTCAGACGTTCCGGTACGGACAGATCTGTATACGGAAGAGCAGGCGCAGGCGGTTGAATTCCGGAGCAAGAAAGAACTGCACGGCGAGATCCGCGTGGTGAGCATCCCGGGCGCTGACGTGTGTGCATGCTGCGGAACGCATGTGTCCCATACCGGGGAGATCGGCCCGGTGCTGATCCTGTCCCATGAACGCTTCAAAGGCGGCACACGCATGGAGATGACCTGCGGCAGGTGGGCGTACAACTACCTCTCAGGGGTGCTGGAGCAGAACCATCAGGTTTCGGTCCTCCTGAGCAGCAAAACACTGGAAACCGCTTCCTATGTGCAGAAGGTCCTGGATGACCAGGCACAGATGAAGAGCGAGATCATCTGCATACATTACGAGCAGATCGAACGCATGGCAGATGAATTATCCCAGAAGGGGGATGTGCTGATCTTTGCAAAGCAGTTCACGCCTGTGCTGCTCCAGAAGCTTGCCGCGCGGGTGATGGAGAAGACATCCTTTCAGGTCTTTGCATTTTCGGGAGATGATGCAGAGGGATACCGGTATGCGGTCGGCAGGACCGGCGGGGACCTGAAGGAATTCGTGAAGGAAATGAATGCACAGCTGCATGGACGGGGCGGCGGGAAGCCGTTTTTCCTGCAGGGGTCGGTATCGTCAGACCGGAAAAATATCGAAAACTACGTGTCAGATCACGTTGAGAAGCTTATAATAGTGGACATGTAACACTGCTTTAAAAGAAATGAGGGTAAAAAAATGGGTAAGTATTTCGGAACAGACGGATTCCGCGGGAAGGCAAATGTTGAGCTGACAGCGGAGAAGGCATTTAAGGTCGGACGATATCTGGGATGGTATTACGGTCAGAACCATGAAGATCACAGGGCAAGGATCATCATCGGAAAGGATACCAGAAGATCCAGCTATATGCTGGAGGACGCCCTGTGTTCTGGCCTGACCAGTTCAGGCGCGGATGCCTATCTGCTTCATGTCACGACGACGCCGTCGGTGTCTTACTGCTGCCGCATGGACGGATTCGACTGCGGGATCATGATCTCCGCCAGCCACAATCCGTACTATGACAACGGCATCAAGATCATGCGCGCCAACGGACAGAAGATCGAGCCTGAGATCGAGGAGAAGGTGGAGGCGTATATTGACGGTGAAGTGGGCGAGCTTCCGTATGCCGTCGAAGACGCGATCGGAAGAACCATCGACTATTCTGCCGGCCGCAACCGCTATATCGGGTATCTCATGACGATCCCGACCCGTGCGTTCAACGGATGGAAGGTCGGACTGGACTGCGCAAACGGCGCTTCGAGCGTGATCGCGAAGTCGGTGTTCGAGGCGCTCGGAGCGAAGACATTTGTCATCCATAATCAGCCTGACGGCGTCAACATCAACGACCACTGCGGTTCCACCCATATCGAGGCCCTGCAGCAGTTTGTCGTGGACAATGGACTCGATGTCGGTTTTGCGTTTGACGGTGACGCGGACCGGTGCCTTGCGGTCGATGAAAAAGGAAAGGTCGTCAACGGCGACCAGATCATGTATCTGTGCGGCAAGTATCTCCATGAGATCGGCAATCTGGACCATGATATGATTGTCACGACAGTGATGTCGAACCTTGGATTCTACAAGACCTGCGATTCGATCGGACTGAAGTATCAGCAGACCGCAGTCGGCGACAAGTATGTTGCGGAAAATATGATGGCGAACGGATATGTGCTCGGCGGAGAACAGAGCGGACACATCATCTTCGGCAAATACGCGACCACCGGAGACGGCGTCCTGACATCCCTGATGGTGATGCAGACGATGCTGGAGAAGAAGATGCCGCTGTCCATGATGGCAGACGAGATGCAGATCTATCCGCAGGTTCTCAAGAACATTGTGGTCTATGACAAAGCACAGACACAGGCCAACGAAAAGGTCAAGGCAGCCGTGCAGGCAGCCGTCGACGGATTGGGAGACAGCGGACGTATCCTGGTCAGGGAGAGCGGAACGGAGCCGAAGATCCGTGTCATGGTCGAGGCCGGCACAGAGGAAGAGTGCGAGAAATGGGTCGATTCGGTCATCGACGTGATCCGCGAAGAGGGACTGGCCGCGAAATAAACGGCTCACTTCCCGGCATCCCGGGATGGAATCAGCATGAAATCAGGAAAAGCGCTGCGCATGGATCCTCCTGCGCAGCGTTTTTGAACGGAAGAAAGAAAAGAAGAATATTTGAAAAAAGGTATTGAAGGTGACGTAACGTCACCTTTTATAGTGGATTCAGAATCCCGAATATGGTATAAATGCAGCAGAAGTAAGCTCCGGCAGATCGAAGCCGCGCTCTGAGGAAGATGGTGCCAGAGCACCGGGCGCGGCGCGGCAAGAGAGCCGAAGCGCACTTGAATACTGAAAACAGGCTGCCGCTTCAGGCGGCGGAATGGAAAAACAGGCTGCCGCTTCAGGCGGCGGAACTGAAAACAGGTTGCCGCTTCAGGCGGCGGAATGGAGAATGAGTGCATGAAGGGAATCATACTTGCAGGGGGAAGCGGCACCAGGCTGTATCCACTTACCATGGTTACCTCCAAACAGCTGCTTCCGATTTATGACAAACCAATGATCTATTATCCGATGTCTGTCCTGATGCGGGCCGGCATCCGCGATATCCTGATCATCTCAACGCCTGCCGATACGCCCAGGTTCAGGGAGCTTCTCGGTGACGGACATCAGTTCGGCGTTCATCTGTCCTATGCGGTCCAGCCAAGTCCTGACGGGCTCGCGCAGGCATTTATCATTGGGGCTCCGTTTATCGGGGATGACAATGTATGCATGGTCCTCGGAGATAACATCTTCTTCGGGCATGGCCTGGGGAAGAGACTGATGGCTGCGGTTCGCAATGCAGACTCCGGGGCTGGCGCCACGGTATTCGGTTATTATGTGGATGACCCGGAGCGCTTCGGCATCGTGTCGTTCAACAAAGACGGGAAGGCGGAAACCATAGAGGAAAAGCCGGAGCATCCCAAGAGCAACTACTGCGTGACCGGTCTTTATTTTTATGACAACCAGGTCGTGGAATATGCGAAGAACCTGAAGCCGAGTGCGAGGGGGGAGCTGGAGATCACCGATCTCAACCGCATCTATCTGGAGCAGGGAAGGCTGAACGTTGAACTGCTCGGACAGGGATTCACCTGGCTGGATACAGGGACGCATGAATCGCTGGTGGACGCGACGAACTTTGTCAAGACGATCGAGCAGCATCAGCACCGCAAGATCGCGTGCCTGGAGGAGATCGGGTATCAGAACGGATGGATCTCCAGGGAAGAGGTTATGGAGGTCTATGAAGTGCTGAAGAAGAACCAGTACGGACAGTACCTCAAGGACGTCCTGGACGGGAAGTTCATGGACGCGGCGCAGTAGGAGCGTTCTTTTCAAGAAGAGAAGCACATGGGAGGAAAAGTGCCAGTATGACCATTATTGTGACCGGCGGCGCCGGATTCATCGGAAGCAACTTCATCTATCATATGCTGGAGACCTATCCGGACTACAGGATCGTCTGCCTGGACTGCCTGACATACGCGGGCAATCTCAGCACGCTCGCGCCTGTGATGGACCGTCCGAACTTTCGGTTTGTGAAGGAGTCGATTACGGACAGGGAGGCTGTCTATTCACTGTTTGAGGAAGAGCATCCGGATATTGTCGTCAACTTCGCGGCGGAGAGCCATGTGGACCGCTCGATCGTGAACCCGGATATCTTCCTCGAGACCAATATCAGAGGGACGACCGTCCTGATGGATGCGTGCCGCACATACGGCATACAGCGGTACCATCAGGTGTCAACCGACGAGGTCTACGGAGATCTTCCGCTGGACCGCCCGGACCTGTTCTTTACCGAGGAGACGCCGATCCATACGTCGAGCCCGTATTCCAGCTCCAAAGCGTCGGCGGACCTGTTCGTCCTTGCCTATCACAGGACCTACGGACTGCCTGTGACCATCTCCAGATGCAGCAACAACTACGGGCCGTATCATTTCCCGGAGAAGCTGATCCCGCTGATGATTATCAACGCGCTGCATGATAAGCCGCTTCCGGTCTACGGGGAAGGACTGAATGTGCGCGACTGGCTGTATGTGGAGGATCACTGCAGGGCAATCGACCTGATCATTCACAAGGGCCGTGTCGGTGAGGTCTATAATGTCGGCGGACACAATGAGATGCGGAACATAGATATCGTGACGATGATCTGCGACGCGCTCGGCAAGCCGCATTCCCTGATCACCCATGTCGAAGACCGCAAGGGACATGACATGCGCTACGCGATCGATCCCACAAAGATCCACAATGAGCTGGGGTGGCTCCCGGAGACAAAGTTTGAGGACGGGATCCGGAAGACGATCCAGTGGTATCTGGATCATGAAGACTGGTGGGAGCCGATCATATCGGGCGAGTACCAGAATTACTATGAGAAAATGTATGGAGATCGCAAGGAGGTCTGAGAGATATGCGTGTACTGGTAACCGGCGTTGCCGGACAGCTCGGGCATGACGTTATGAATGAACTGAACCGGCGCGGCTATGAAGGGATCGGAACCGATCTGGCGGATCAATACGCGGGCGTCAGGGACGGATCCGCGGCTGAGCGGATGGAATATATCCAGCTAGACATTACCAATCAGGACGCTGTCAGTGCAGTGTTTGAAAAGGTGCGCCCGGACGCGGTGATTCACTGCGCGGCCTGGACGGCGGTGGATCTGGCGGAGGACAGAGAACTTCTCGGGAAGGTGCAGGCCGTCAATGCAGGCGGCACAGAGCATATTGCCAGGGCGGCTCTTGGCGTGGACGCGAAGATGCTGTACCTTTCGACCGACTATGTATTTGACGGAATGGGCGACCGGCCCTGGGATCCCGACGATAAGAACTACAGCCCGCTCAATGTGTACGGGCAGACCAAACTGGACGGGGAGCTGGCTGTTTCGGGCATTCTGGAGAAATACTTCATCGTCCGGATCGCATGGGTGTTCGGAAAGAGCGGGAGCAATTATATCCGCACCATGCTGTCCATCGGGCGCAAACATCATCAGCTTCGGATCGTGAATGATCAGATCGGAACGCCGACCTACACATATGATCTGTCATCGCTTCTGGTCGATATGATTGAGACGGACCGGTACGGATACTACCACGCCACCAACTCGGAGCTTTCCGACGCGCAGGGTCCCTTTGACAGCGACGGCACGAAGACCGGATACATCAGCTGGTATGATTTCTCCAGGGAGATCTTCCGGCAGGCGAGTGCCATGGGGTATACCGACTATGATGAAGAAAATCTGAAACTGATCCCCGTGAGTACGAAGGAGTACGGACTGTCCAGGGCGAAGAGGCCCAGCAACAGCAGACTGGACAAGAGCAAGCTTGTACGGGAAGGATTCAGGCCGCTTCCGGACTGGAAGGATGCGCTTTCGCGGTATCTCAAAGAGATTGACTTTTAAATCAGTGCAGAATGTGAGGAGCTTACAGAAGTATGGGACAGATTAAGGTAACCCCGGCCCCGATCGAGGGTCTGTATGTGATCGAGCCGACTGTACACGGCGACAAGAGAGGCTATTTTACGGAGACCTACAACCTGAGAGATATGAAAGAGGCCGGCCTGGATATGATCTTTGTGCAGGACAATCAGTCCGCCTCCGTCAAGGGGGTCCTGCGCGGACTTCATTTTCAGAAGGAGCATCCGCAGGGGAAGCTGGTCCGGGTGATCCGCGGCAGTGTTTTTGACGTGGCGGTGGATCTCAGGCAGGGGAGCGAAACCTTCGGAAAATGGTACGGAATCGAACTATCTGCCGAGAACCATAAACAGTTCTATATTTCAGAAGGATTCGCGCACGGATTCCTGGTGCTTTCGGACTGGGCAGAGTTCTGTTACAAATGCACGGATTTCTATCATCCCGGAGATGAGGGCGGAGTTGCGTGGAATGATCCGTCGATCGGGATTCTGTGGCCGGATCTGGAGGGAACCTACCAGGGCAGCGCGGCGGCCGGCGGTTACCACATGTCGGATGGAACACCCCTGAACCTGTCAGACAAGGACACGAAGTGGGACGTTCTGGAGAATACATTTCATTTCTGAACTGAAAAAACCATATAGGACCATCTATGACGCAAAGAAGCAGATGCAGGGGATATTCACCGGCAGGTGAACGCCCCTGCGTCTTTTGTAATGGTGAAACCGTCTTTGACCTTCTCTTCGACAAAGCGGCAAAAATCCCGGTAGCGCTCGACCAGGAACCGGTTCTGGTTGCCGTGGCAGGAGAGGATATACTCGATGAGGGGCTGCGCCTGCGTCACAAGAAGGGAGTCCTCATACCGGTGAACCTCCACGTCCTCAAAGGCGCCCGACTGCAGGAGGATCTGCCTGCCGTTTTCCAGACCGAAGCGGTCATACAGATGGTCTGCGGACAGGACGATATGGGAATCAAATTCCTGTACAAGCTGCGTGATCTCCTGCATATGGCAGCTGCCGTAGGTGCTGCAGACAAACGTGCAGTCCGGCTTCAGGACCCTTCGGATCTCCCTCAGAGATGCAGCTGTGTCTTCGCAGTAAAACAGAACGTGATTGGCGATTATAAGGTCCTGGCTGTCCGTATCAAACGGAATCCTGCTGCAGTCGAAGGTATAGTAGGAAAAACAGTCCGCCTCAGGGGCGGAGGCTGAGATATTCCGCCTTGCGTCGCGGATCATGCCGTCAGAGATGTCAGAAAGAGCGATGGACAGGTCTGCCGCGGGAAGCAGATTCTTCGTCCACAGCGCACCGTCCCCGCACCCGACCTCCAGCACATGCATTCCATCCCGGAGGGGAAGGAGCGAGAAGAGCCAGGGGAACCATCCCTGCCGGTTGACAGAGAATCTGTCGTGCAGGTCGATGCGCGCCGACAGATTTGTGGAATTGCGGTACTGGGAAGCGAGACTGTTTTCCATGCCGGTCAGGTGGATCAGATCCAGCATCTTCTTCCAGTCAAAATCATCCCACTCCGGGCATTTGGCAAGTTCGGCCGCGGTTTCATCGATGAGGCTGCTGACGGTCTGCATCTGTTCAATCTGGTCCTGCACCAGTTTCTGCTGCAGCCTGAGGGAGGAGAGCAGATGGCGGGAATCCGTCTGGGAAACGGTCATCTGGCGGATCTCCTCCAGGGTGAATCCCAGATACTTCAAAAGCAGGATCTGCTGGAGGTGTACAAGGTCCGAATCGGTATAGAAACGCGCGCCATTCTCATTGACATAGGAAGGCTTCAGCGTTCCGCTGCGGTCATAGAAACGGATCGTGCGCACACTCACATCCGCAAGCTTTGCAAACTGGCCGGTGGAATAATATCCTTCAAGATTCATGTCGGCGCCTCCGGTGAACGGTTCTGCAGGTTCAGATGGTTTCATTTTACCTGGCTTCTCACAGTGGGGCAAGGTGGACAGTCAAGAGCGGGAATGTTAGAATCAGGTGGAATCATACCCGGAAAGCGGTCTGCAGGCGGTGCACTGCAGATCGATCGGGTTTCGTGGAAGGAGAATGGAAATGAGCCAACCGGCATATAAAAGTCAGATCGATGCGTGGATCGATGCGCACATGGAAGATATGACGGCAGATCTTTCGGCGCTGATCCGGATCCCGTCCGTTCGCGGCGAGGCGAAGGAGGGCAAGCCTTACGGAAAGCAGTGCGCGGACGCTCTTTTGCAGATGCAGCAGCTGATGGAGGAGGGCGGCCTGAAAACACGCAATTATGAGAATCACTGCGTTGCGGGCGATCTGTATCCGGACAGGGAAAAGGCGCTGGATATCCTGGTGCATCTGGACGTGGTCCCGGTGTCGCCCGAAACATGGACAAAGACGGAGCCGTTCGAGCCTCTTGTGGAGGGCGATAAGATCTACGGAAGAGGATCGAGCGACGACAAGGGCCCTGCGGTCGCAGCGCTCTATGCCCTGCGAGCGATCCGGGAACTGCAGATCCCGCTCAGCCATGGCGTGCGGCTTGTGTGCGGATCCGATGAAGAGTGCGGCTCCGGTGATCTGGACTATTACTATGGCATTGAAGAGGAGGCGGCGTTTACCATCAGCCCGGACGCGAACTACCCGCTGATCAATATTGAGAAGGGAAGGCTGGAGAGCCTCGTTTCGGCAGAGGGAAAGCAGACGGAGCCCATTGCTGATCCCGGGCAGGTGCGCGTGATCAGCGTGCAGTCGGGGGATAAGAGCAATGTGATTCCGGGAAGCGCGAGGATGGTGCTTTCGGGCGGTGCAATGGATCTTTACGCCGGGGCCGCGCGGGAAACGGAGAATTACTGCGGCGTAAAGGTTTCGGTTGAAGAGCAGGAAGACAGGCGGGTTGTCTGCGTGGAAGGTCTGGTCGGCCACGCGGCCTATCCGGAGAAAGGCGTCAACGCGCTGACCGCTGCACTGTGGATGCTGACGCGTCTTCCGCTGGCGCAGCGGGAAGGAGAGCAGAAGCTGCTTGCGCTTGCCGCTCTGTGGCCGCACGGGGACCTGCATGGGCAGGCGCTGGGCGTGAATTACTCGGATCCTGAGAGCGGAGAGCTGACCATGTCCCTCGATCTGCTGCAGTATGAAACAAAGGACGAGTCTGAAGATTCCTACAGCCTGAAGGCTGTATTTGACTGCAGGGCACCGCTGTGCGCAAATGATGAGAATCTGACGCAGAAGATCCGCGCGCAGCTTGAAGAGGCCGGGTTTCGGATGGAGGCGGATGCGATGACGCCCCCGCACTGTGTCAGCGCCGATTCAGAACTGGTTCAGAAGCTTCTTGATTCCTATGAGCTGTATTTCGGGGAGAGAGGAGAGCCGCTGGCGATCGGAGGCGGGACGTATGTGCACGGCCTTCAGAACGGCGTGGCATTCGGGTGCGCGGAGAGCAGTGTGGACAACCGGATGCACGGGAACGATGAATTCATGAAGCTGAGTATCCTTTCAAGAAGCGCGAAGATTATCGCGGATGCAGTCATCCGTCTGTGCGGATGATTGCATTTTGCACAAGCTTCTGATATGATGTCGTGGTTACTGAGTTGGTTTGAAGATCTGACAGATCATCATGAAGAACAGGGGAGATACGTATTATGAAGAAATACAAGAGAATGCTGCTTGCTGCAGCAGCTGTGATAACGGCGCTTGGCCTGAGTGCATGCGGAGGCGGAAAGAGCAAAGAGAATGTCAGCGTTGATGTCGCGAAGCTGGCCGATGAACTGAACAGTTCCGTCATCACGTCCGACACGCTCAACGAGACACAGAGCGAGATGCTTTCGAGTATCTATTTCTTTGAGGACGGACAGGTCACGGACAGCAAGGTCTATATGAGCGGCAACGCCACCGCGGACGAGATCGTCGTGGTACAGTGCAAGGATGAGGACAGCGCGAAGAAAGCCGGAGAATTGCTCCAGACCCGCGTAAAGAACCAGAAAGACCTGTTTTCCACCTACAATCCGGATGAGGCCGCGAAGCTGGACAAAGCGATCGTAAAGACCGCCGGCGCATACGCCGTCATGGTTGTCTGCGATGACTATGACAAAGCGGAGAGCATCCTGAAAGAGTCCGGATTCTGAGAGAAGACGGAAGCACAGATTCATTTGAAAAACTGAGTGCATAGACAAATCGCCGCGTTCCGGAAGGGACGCGGCGATTCATATTATCATTTCTTATAGGTGCGCCTTTATGCACGGTCTTATGAGTGCGCCTTTATGCGCGGTCTTATGAGTGCGCCTTTATGCACGGTCTTATGAGTGTGCCTTTCAGCGAGGTTTCTTATCAGTGCGCCTTTCGGCGCGCTGTTCATATGCGTTAATTCACGCCGGCCAGATCTGCGTCTCCTGCAGATGCTTCATCGGAGGAGCCTTCATCGGATGCGTTATCCGAATCGCTGTCGTTTGATTCGGTCTCCTCCTGCGCGGATGCGTTCGCGATATCATCCGGATGGGCAGCCGTCTCGGCTGCAAAGTCCTCGTCCGTGATATAGTGATTCTTCAGGTAGGTCAGCATCTGTGCAAGATAATCTCCATACAGATGGATACCGTCGGAGGATGCATCCGGGATCAGTTCGCCGTAGCCGTCTGAGAAGATCTCGTTGAGGTTGATGTAGTAGCAGTACCACAGATCCTCGCACGACTGCAGGATATAGCTGTTGATGGTCCGTACATTCTCATTGTTGTCATACTCGAATCCGGGCGCGATCTTGGATTCATCCACATAGATGACGGAGCATACATAGATGATCGCGTGCGGCTGGAGCTCGTGGAACTGTTTCAGGACGCCTTCAAAGACCTCCGGGAAACTTTCCCACGGATAGTATCCCAGGTCGTTGGCTCCCAGCATCAGGTAGATCCGGTCATACTGCCGGCCGCTCAGTCCCTGGTAGACGGAGATATTGCCGTCCGCAGTGGCGATGATCGGATCCGACATATCGTTGGTGCTCAGTCCGACGCCGGTCAGGAAGGTGCCCTGCGTGATGCCGGAAGAGTTGCGGAAGCCTTCCATACGGGAATCGCCGATAAAGACGGAATTGGAGAAATACGAATCGTCGACCGCCGCGCTCTGCTCCTTCACAACGCACGGCTTGTCGATCGCCTCCGGGTTGGAGGAAGAAGCCTCGGCTGTCTCCTCGCCTGCGGCAGATCCGCTCCCCGCCCCGGCAAGTCCGACGGAAGAAGCGCCGGATGCAGAAGAGGAGGAAGTGGAAGAGGAGGGGGCCTCGTCCGGGTTCTCCGTGCTCTCTACAGAGTCAGACCCGGTATCTTCCGGCTCTGCGGAAGCCATCACTTCTACCTGGCTTCCGACCTTGTGCGTAAAGAGCGTATAGATAATCTGGCCTTCGAATACAACGAGGACCACACACACAAGTGCAAGAAGCTGTGCAATCATATAACGGCCGGCATCTGCTTTTCTGCGCTTTTTTCCGCCCTTTGACGCGCTCTTTTTGCGCGGGGCGCCGGACGCCTCTTCCGGCCGGGATTCTTCGGTCAGTTCCGGATCATCCGGAGTAAATCTTTCATCTGACATTGCTATTGTGATCTTTCTTACAGGAATCTTGAACACATACCGTTGATATTATATAATAAGCCAGTTGAAAGTAAAAGAAAATTTTTGTGCACCCAAAGGACTGGTGTATTCATGATATTCAGCAGCCTGCTGTTCCTGTTTCGGTTTCTTCCGATCGTTCTGATCCTGTATTACGCGGTTCCGAAGAAACTGAGGAATCTGATCCTTCTTCTGGTCAGCCTCGTGTTCTACGCATGGGGCGAGCCCGTATATGTCATTCTCATGATCGTGTCGATCCTGATCTCCTGGACGGGAGGTCTTGCGGTCGATCATTTTCAGGTCCGCGGAAATGACAGGGCGGCGAGGATCAGTCTTGCGCTGTCGGTCGCGCTCGGGCTGTCGCTTCTGTTTTTTTTCAAATACGCAGACTTCGCGATCCGTACATTTGACCAGATCACGGGGAGCGACATCCCGCTCCTTCAGCTGGCACTCCCGATCGGAATCAGCTTCTATACATTCCAGACGATCTCCTACATCATTGACGTATACCGCGGATCGGCGAGCGTCCAGAGAAATATCATTTCCTACGGCGCTTATGTCACTATGTTCCCGCAGCTGATCGCCGGACCGATCGTCCAGTACAAGACGATCGACAGGCAGCTTCGCTCCAGGAAGGAGAGCTCGGAAGAGTTTGCAGAGGGCGTCATGCGGTTTATGACGGGCCTTGGAAAAAAGGTGCTTCTTGCCAACAATGCGGGCGTTCTGTGGGATTCGATCAGAGGGATGGATCCGGGCACTATGCCGGCGCTGACTGCCTGGATCGGCATTGCCGCCTATACGTTCCAGATCTATTTTGATTTTTCGGGGTATTCCGATATGGCAATCGGACTGGGGCATATGTTCGGGTTCCGTTTCCTCGAGAACTTTGAATATCCCTATGAGTCCAGAAGCGTGACGGAATTCTGGAGGAGATGGCATATCTCTCTGGGAACGTGGTTCAGGGAATATGTCTATATTCCGCTCGGCGGCAACCGGGCGGGCACGCTCAAGCTGATCCGCAACACGATGATCGTGTGGTTCCTGACGGGCTTCTGGCATGGCGCCGACTGGAACTTCATGCTGTGGGGCCTTTACTACGGCATCCTCCTTTTGCTGGAGAAGCTGGTCTGGGGAAAGCAGCTTGAAAAGCTGCCGTCCTGGGTGCGTCATGTGTACTGCATGGTGATCGTGATGGTGGGCTGGTATCTGTTCTCCTACAATGAGATCGCCGGCGGGACGCACTACCTTGCGGCGATGTTCGGCGCCGGAGGTTCCTTTATGAACCGGGGAACGGTCTATTTCCTGTATTCAAACGCAGTGCTGCTGATCTTCCTGATTGCAGGCAGCACATCGCTTCCTTCCAGGATCGCTTCGCGCATCCTCGGAAAGTGCGCATCCTCGAACACAGCCACGGTGGCGCTTCGCGGCGCATTCACCGTCGCGGTATTCCTCCTCAGCGTGGCGTACCTGGTCAGTGCATCCTATAATCCGTTCCTTTATTTCAGATTCTGAGCAGGATGGGAAAGTATGAATAAACATCAGTCGGTCTATGTGAATACGATCTTTCTGCTTCTGGTCTTCGGCCTGGGCCTGGCAAGCCTTCTGCATCCGTCTTCGGAGCGCAGCGAGACAGAGAACCGTCCGCTGCAGCAGATGCCCGCTCTGACATGGGAGAGCCTGTTTTCCGGGCAGTTTTCCGAGGACTACGAAGAATACCTCTCCGATCAGTTCATTCTGCGCGATCAGTGGATTACAATGAAGACGGACGTGGAGAGACTGTGCCTGAAGCAGGACTCCAACGACGTTTATTTTGCCGCTGACGATTACCTGATCGAGAAGCATTCGGATGTATTCGCGCAGGATACGGCGCAGCAGAATATCCAGCGGCTTGCCGGATTCATGCAGCAGATGAGTGAGCGCTACGACCAGGACCATCTGTCGTGCATCATCGTGCCGAACGCGGTGGACGTGCTGGCGGACAAGCTGCCGCCCTTCGCAGATCCCTATGACGAGGAGATCTATCTGGAGAAGATCCGCTCCGTCCTGCCGCAGGGCGTATGGGTGGACGCTTCGAAGATTCTCAAGGATGCATACGCAAAGAGCAAAGAGGCGCCGGATCAGGCGGGAAATGAGCTGTACTACCGGACGGACCATCACTGGAAGAGTGCGTCCGCCATGGACGTGTTTGCCGCGTGGATCGCGCAGAAGCATATTGGCGAAGTGGTTCCCGGGCAGTTTACGGTGAGCGAAGTGTCGGATACATTCGAGGGAACGATCGCCTCCAGACTCGGCATCCGGGGCAGGGCGGACAGCATCGAGCGCTATGACCCGGCTGAGCCCTTTGACTATTATCTGATCTACAATCGCTCGGATGACGTGCGCAACAGCGTCTATCATGAGGCGAGCCTGGACACCAGGGATCAGTACGCGTATTTCTACGGCGGAAACTACGGGCTGATCGAGGCGAAGATGCCGGACGCGCATACAGGGCGTTCGCTTCTGGTGATCAAGGATTCTTACGCGCACTGCTTTACGCCGCTGACGTACGGATATTTCGACAAGGTGGACATGCTGGATCCGAGATATTTTAACGAGAGTATCCTGCAGCGCATCGAAGAGGAGGAATATACGGATATCCTGTTCCTGTTCAATGCTGCGGGGTTTGCGGAGGAAACGTCTATTGCAAGGCTTCTTGCCTAGGAGGATACGGAATCGATGAGTTACGCAGACCGGGTATTTATTGATATGTGCAGGGATATCCTGGACAACGGGACCAGTACACAGGGGCAGAAGGTGCGTCCGCACTGGGCGGACGGGGAGAGCGCCTACACGGTGAAGCGCTTCGGCATCTGCAACCGCTATGATCTTCGCAAAGAGTTTCCTGCGCTGACGCTGCGCAGGACCGGGCTGAAGAGCGCAATGGATGAGATCCTGTGGATCTGGCAGCGCAAGTCCAACAATATCCATGACCTGAAGCCGCACATCTGGGATGAGTGGGCCGATGAGGACGGCAGCATCGGGAAGGCGTACGGGTACCAGATGGGCGTAAAGCACATCTACAAAGAAGGCATGTTCGACCAGGTGGACCGTGTCCTGTATGACCTGAAGAACAACCCCTACAGCCGGAGGATCATGACGAACCTCTATGTGCATCAGGATCTGCATGAGATGAATCTGTATCCCTGCGCCTACAGCATGACCTTCAATGTAACCAGGGAAAAGGTGGATCCGCTTCCGGACAGCCCTGCGGCGCTCGGAAGGATGCCGCAGGCGGATGAAAACGGAGAGGTGCTGGTTCTCAATGCGGTGCTCAATCAAAGATCCAACGATGTTTTGACCGCCAATAACTGGAATGTCGCGCAGTACGCGATCCTTTTGATGATGTTTGCCCAGGTCAGCGGCATGGTTCCTGGAGAACTGGTGCACATGATCGCGGACGCGCATATTTATGACCGGCATATTCCGCTGGTTGAAGAGCTGATCAGCAGAGATCCCCTTCCGGCGCCGAAGGTGTGGCTGGATCCTGACGTGACGGATTTTTATTCGTTTACGACAGACAGCCTGCATTACGAAAACTATGAGACGCACGAGCAGATCCGCAATATACCGGTCGCGATCTGACGGCGCACAGATGGAGGGGACAGCCATGCAGATGATTGCGGCGGTGGATGAAAACTGGGGAATCGGAAAGAAGAATGAATTGCTGGTATCGATTCCGGCAGACATGAAGTTTTTCCGTGAAATGACTACCGGATGCACGGTGATCATGGGGAGAAAGACGCTGGAGAGCTTCCCGGGCAAAAGGCCGCTTCCGAACAGGCGCAACATCGTTCTGACGCAGGATGCTGCTTTGCAGATCAATGGGGCAGAGGTGGTGCACAGCGTCGAAGAAGCCCTTTTGCTGGTTGAAGGAGAGGATCCGCAGAAGGTTTTCTGCATCGGGGGAGAGAGCATTTACAGGCAGTTTCTTCCGTACAGCGATACCGCATATATCACGAAGATTGATCACAGCTATGACGCCGATGCGCATTTTCCGGATCTGGACCGGGATGCGCAGTGGGAGATTTCGGAAACAAGCGAAGAACAGACCTGTTTTGACCTGACGTACCATTTTGTGACATACCAAAGAGTGAATCATTCCTGAGGGTTTTATTCGCCCGGATGCATATAAGGCGTTTATTCGTCCGGATGCATATCTTCTTGACAAGGGCAGCAGGATTATCTATATTATTCCATGTTTTCGGATTGGACAGTTTTATCCAGGAGGAATCAGTTTTGATCTATACCGTCACATTCAGCCCGACGCTCGATTATGTCGTTGAAGTGGATGATTTCCAGACAGGGGCCATCAACAGGACAAGCTCCGAGAAGATCTATCCCGGCGGAAAGGGCGTCAATGTATCCATTGCACTGAAGAACTTCGGGTATGACAATACAGCGCTCGGATTTATCGCCGGCTTTACCGGCGCGGAGATCAAGAGACTGCTGCACGGCATAGGCGTCCGGAATAACTTCATCCAGGTGGAGAAGGGCATGAGCCGTGTCAATATGAAGATCATTTCCAAAGAAGAGACGGCCATCAACGGGCAGGGCCCCGAGATTACGGATGAGGATATCGGAATCCTCTACGCAAGGCTCAGATGCCTGGTGGACGGGGACATCCTGGTTCTGGCGGGCCATATTCCGGATACGCTTCCGTCGGATATGTATAAGCAGGTTCTGCAGTTCCTCGAAGGGCGCAGCCTGAAGGTGGTTGTGGATGCGGAGAAGGATCTGCTGACAGGAACCCTTCCGTATCATCCGTGGCTGATCAAGCCGAACCGGGAGGAGCTGGGCGAGATCTTCGATGTGCAGATTGACAGCCTGGAGGAGGCGGTCCCCTATGCGAAGAAGCTGCAGGAAATGGGGGCGCGCAACGTCCTGGTCAGCATGGGCGGCCTCGGAGCGGTTCTGCTTGCAGAGAACGGAACGATCTACAGCTCGGACGCCATCAAGGGCAATGTCGTCAGCACGGTCGGCGCGGGAGATTCCATGATCGCGGGATTTATCGCGGGCTACGTCGGTTCGGACGGAGATATGGAGACTGCCTTTAAGGAAGGCATGTGCGCGGGAGCGGCGAGTTCCTTCAGCCTGGTAATTCCGGACGCAAGACAGGTTGAGCATATGATGCACACCGCGAAGATTGATATTACGGTCAGTCAGAAATGAACCCATCCGGGGAGTTCCACGCCTTGGCAGGCGGCGGGGTATAACAGGAAAGCACGGGCAGGACATCCGAAGAAAGGATGTCCTGTCTTTTTTACAGTTCACAGGCCAGCCAACTCTGCTAAGAGTTTGTGGGCACACTGAAAACACGTTGCCTGCCCGCGCTTTGCATCGGTTGCATTGCAGCCGCTCCAGCTCCTATAGAAGCGTGGTCGCTTCCACTCCGTTCCGGTCGGTGCTGGACGAACGTCCACTGGACGTTCAGCACCATGGCTGCAGCAACTCGCAAAGCTCAGTCGGCTGCCTATGGTTTTCAGCTGTGCCCACAGAACTCCATGCAGAAGGTAGGAGGCTGGTCTGTGAAACTGTAATGTCTTTTTTGAGGGAGCGAGGTTTGACCTCTTTCCTTTTTCACTGCAGTTTGCTAAAATAAAAGCAACTTTGGGCACTGCATCGGACGGAGGCCTGCTGATGAACATTGGGTTTATTGCTTCTGGGAGCAGAAAGGATCTGATCGAGAATTTCTGCGTGGCATACAAGTATATTCTGGCAAAGCATGATCTGTATGCGACCGAGATGACCGGCCGCAGGATTGAACAGGCGACCAATCTCAAGGTCCACAAGTTTCTTTCCGGAACGGTCGGCGGCGAAAAGCAGTTTATCGATATGATCCAGAGAGACCAGATGGATCTTGTCATCTATTTCTATAATCCGATCAAGTCGAGCCCGAATGAACCTGACATCATAGAGATCACGAGGGAATGCGACCGCTACTGCATCCCGATCGCGACGAACATGGCAACCGCCGAAGCGATGGTGCTTGGTCTGGAAGAGGGAAGCCTCGACTTCAGACTGACCATCCGGAAGGAGAACTGAAGTGAGAGTGATTGCCGGAACCGCCCGCAGCCTTCCTCTCAAGACGGTCAGGGGCAGCGGCACCAGGCCGACGACAGACCGCGTCAAGGAGACGCTGTTCAATATGATCTCCCCGAAGATCCCGGGATGCCGGTTTCTGGACCTGTTCTCCGGATCCGGAGCGATCGGAATTGAAGCGCTCAGCAGGGGCGCCGAGTGCGCCGTCCTGATCGAGCAGGACCGCAATGCGCTGTCGGTGATCCGTCAGAACCTGAACTTTACGCATCTGACACAGAACGCCAGAGTCATCGCCGGAGACGTGCCGCACACGCTCGTGCGGATGGACGGCGAGAAGCCTTTTGACGTGATCTTCATGGATCCGCCCTACGCCGCAGGGCTGGAGAGAAGGGTCCTGGAGATCCTGCAGGAGAGCTCCATAGCAAATCAGGACACGCTGATCATTGTGGAAGCCTCCGCGGAAACGGACTTTTCGTGGCTGGAGGAGGCCGGGTACTTCCTGGAAAAGGAGAAGAAGTACGGATCCAACCGTCACCTGTTTATCAGAAAAGCTGGAACAAAAGCATGATAAAAAGAGCTGTTTATCCGGGCAGTTTTGACCCGGTCACACTGGGGCACATTGATATTATAGAAAGATCGGCCGAGATCGTCGACGAACTGGTCATCGGGGTTCTTCCCAACAAGGGAAAAAATCCGTTGTTTTCCGTACAGGAACGTGTTAAGATGTTACAGACTGTAACCAGAGATCTTCCGAATGTTACAGTCGAGTCATTCGACGGTCTGCTGGTTGACTTTCTGAGAGTGAAGGACGCCGAGTTCGTCATCCGAGGGCTTCGGGCCATCACCGATTTTGAGTATGAACTGCAGATGGCGCAGACCAACAAGATCATGGCGCCGAACACGGATACCATATTCCTGGCAACCGGCCTGGAATACGCCTATCTGAGCAGTACGACGGTCAAGGAAGTCGCTTCGTATGGGGGAGACATATCGAAGTTCGTTCCTGATTTCGTCGCGGAAGCAGTGTACACAAAGTACCGGTAACTGTCGATTTGGACAAGGGAGCAGAGAACATTAGTAAGGGTGCGCACGCCGCTGTGGCATGCAGAGTGAGGAGAGTTTCGTATGGCCAGCAGAATTGAACAGATTATTGAAGAAATCGAAGAGTATATCGACGGATGCAAGTATCAGGCGCTTTCGTCCACCAAGATCGTGGTGAACAAGGAAGAGCTCGAAGAGATGCTTCGTGAGCTTCGCATGAAGACTCCGGACGAGATCAAGAGATATCAGAAGATCATCAGCAATAAGGATGCGATCCTGGCGGACGCGCAGAGCAAGGCGGATCAGATCATCGCGGATGCGCAGGCCAAGGCGGACAAGATCGTCAGTGAGAGTGAAGTGATGCAGAAGGCGCTTGAGCAGTCCAACCGGCTGATCGAGCAGACGAACCAGCAGGCGCAGGAGATCGTTGACAACGCAACGAACGATTCCAACAATATCCGTATGAGCGCGATCGCCTACACGGATGAGATGCTGGACAACCTTGAGAAGATTATGGCGCATACGCTGGATTCTGCCGGAACCAGGTACAATAACTTCATCAACTCGATCCAGAGCTGCTATGACATAGTGACCAAGAACAGAAGAGAGCTGTCCCCGCAGGTTGCGCCGACAGACTACATCAAAGCAGAAAAGAGCTCTGAAGCGGATGAGGCAGATGAGCAGAAGGCGGAAGCAGAGGAGTGATCACACAGGATTCTGCATCCGTATCAGATTCAGTTTAGAAGCGCGGGCATCTGTCGATCTGACACAGATGCCCGCTTTTTCCGCGAAGGGGACATACAGCCATGGAACGCCTGGACCGATATCTGGCGCACGCAACCGGCAGAAGCCGCAGCGAGGTGAAGAAGCTCATTAAGGAGGGCCGCGTCCTGGTCAACGAAAGCGCGGATGTAAAACCGGAGACAGCGGTCGATCCTCAGCGTGATATCGTCTGTTTAGACGGAGAGAAGATCTCCCGGAAAGACAGCATCTGCCTGATGATGAATAAGCCGGCGGGCGTGATCAGCGCCACGAAGGACGGGCGGGAGAAGACGGTCATCGACCTGGTGGACAGTCCGTATGCGCGAAGCCTGTTTCCGGCCGGAAGGCTGGATAAGGACACGGAAGGACTGCTGCTTCTGACAGACGACGGGAAGCTGTCACACAATCTGCTTTCCCCCTCCAAACACATCACGAAGACCTATTTCGCGGTTGTGAGCGGGAGCGTGGATGAGACCCTGTGCAGGCAGTTCCTGGAGGGGATCGACATCGGGGAGAAGAAGAAAACAAAACCGGCCGGACTGATCCATGCGGACCCGGAGGACCTCTCCGGGGAAGAAGGAACGCCCATTTCAGAAGAGGGATTGCCCATTTTTGATGAAGGCGCTTGCAGGGGCCTTCCGGATGAAGCGTGGATGCGCACGGTCTGCCGCGCGGGCGTGACGGCGCAGGACTATGCCAGGTGCGGCGAAGGCGAGAGCTGCTGCGTCATCACGCTGACAGAGGGGAAGTTTCACCAGATCAAGCGGATGTTTGCGGCATACGGCAGAGAAGTCCTCTATCTGAAACGGATTGCCATGGGGCATCTCATACTGGACACAGAGCTGGAGCCGGGATGCTGGAGAGAGCTGACGGCGGAAGAGAGGGCTCTTCTTACAGACAGAGGAGCTGCAGACACAGGGGCGGATGAAAGGTCCGCACACTGAGACAGGACAGACATGTGGCAGGAGAAGGAAGGCGCGATATTCGACATGGACGGAACCTTAATGGATTCCATGTGGATGTGGCGGGATATAGATATTGAATACCTGGGACGCTTCGGGATTGCACTGCCTGAGGACCTGCAGCTGCAGATCGAAGGCATGAGCATCCATGAGACCGCGGTTTATTTCAGGGAGCGCTTCGGCATCACAGACAGCATCGAAAAGATGCAGAGCGACTGGAACCAGATGGCGGTTGAATACTACCGCACAAAGGTTCCGCTGAAGAAGGGCGCCCGGGAGCTTCTGCTGAAAATGAAGGAAGCAGGCATGCGGCTCGGGATTGCGACCAGCAATTCCGCAGAGCTGACGCAGGAATGCCTGGAGGCCAACGGGGTCCGGGATCTGTTCGACACGATCCGGACGTCCCGGGAGGTGCAGACAGGCAAACCTGCTCCGGATATCTACCTGAGCGTAGCAGGGGAATGGGGGATCGACCCTTCGAAACTGGTTGTGTTTGAGGATATTCCGAACGGCGTGATCGCCGGCAAGAGAGCGGGCATGGAAGTGATCGCGGTCGCCGATCCTTTCTCGGCAGACAGGAAGGCAGTCCTTCAGGATCTTGCGGACGGTTACATTGATGATTTCACACAGATTCTGCAGGAAGAATCCGAAAGGGGACAGGTCATTGAAGAAAGCAGACAGCGCAACTAAGCCGGGCAGAAAGCATCCGGTCAAGGGAGACTACGGGTATTATTCATATGAGAAGAAGCGCAGGGCGGCGATCGTAGCCTTTCTGTTCGGGATCTGCCTGCTGATCTTTTTCACGGGCCTGATCCGGACCGGCACCAGGAGAAATATCCTGACGCTGGTTGCGGTCCTGGGCGTGCTTCCTGCCGCGAAATGGGCGACCTCCCTGATCATGGCGCTGCTGCAGAAGAGCATCGATCCGAAGGTCTATGAGACAACCGAGCAGATTGCGAAAGATCTGACGCACGGATATGAGCTGTGCGTGACCGCCTACGAGGGGAGGCTCTCCCTGGATGCGGTGGTTGTGTGCGGCAACTGCATCGCGGCGTATTCTTCTTCCGAAAAAGGGAAGTTTGAGTTTATGGAAACCCACATCCGCAAGATTCTGCATGAGAACGGATTCGGGAATCCGACCGTCAAGATCTTCCGGAAGTTTGATGCGTACAAAGAGAGAATACAGCAGCTTGCCTCGGATCCGGACCGCTACCGGAAGGACTGACCTATCATCCGGATGAGGTGCATGAGGGAGAGACGAGGGACGACGCAGTCCTTCGCATTATCAAGGCGATATCGATCTGATGCGTTCCCGGGAGAGAGACCATTGAAAGAGATTGTCATCACAGCTTCAGAGGAAGGGCAGCGGCTGGACAGGGTTCTGCAGAGATACCTGAAGGAGGCCTCTTCCGGCTTCCTCTACAAGATGCTCCGGAAAAAGAATATCACCCTGAACGGGAGGAAGGCGGACGGGTCCGAGAAACTGCAGGACGGAGATGTGATCCGGCTGTTTTTTTCCGACGAGACACTTCATAAGTTCACGGGCGGATCCGGCGAAGCGTCGTATCCGGTCACGGACCTGAAGATTCTGTACGAAGATACGCATATCCTGCTGATCAATAAGAGGGCCGGGATGCTCAGCCAGAAGGCTGCAGTGACAGACGTCTCCCTCAATGAATATGCGATCGGATATCTGCTCAGGGAGGGTGCGGTGACGCAGGAAAGCCTTGCCCTGGTGAAGCCTTCCGTCTGCAACCGTCTCGACCGGAACACGAGCGGGATCGTGGCCGTCGGGAAAACGCAGACCGGTCTGCGGGAGCTGTCGGCGATGTTCAGGGACAGGTCCCTGCACAAGTATTATCAGGCGCTCGTTCTCGGGGATATGAAGGAAGAGGCCCTGGTCCCGGGGATCCTCCTGAAGGATGAAAAAAGCAACACGGTCCGTGTTCAGAACACCCCTTCCCCAGAAGGGGATGCGGGGGATGCAATCTTAACAAGATATATCCCTGTCAGGCACCGGGAAGATGCAGACGGGCGGCATGCGCTTACGCTCCTGGAGGCGGAACTGATTACCGGAAAGAGCCATCAGATCCGCGCGCAGCTTTCCTCCCTCGGACACCCCATCGTCGGGGATCCGAAGTACGGAAATAGCCGGCGCAATGATTATTTCCGCAGGGAGTACGGACTCAAAGGACAGCTGCTCCATGCAGGGAAGCTCATTTTCCCGAAGATGGAAGGTCCGCTTCAGAATCTGTCCGGGAAAACGTTCAGCGCGCCGCTGCCGGAAGTGTTTGCACAGGTATTGAGAGGAGAGCATCTGGTCTGATATGGCGACCTGGAATTCGAGAGGCCTCCGGGGCAGTACCCTGGAGGATCTGATTAACAAGACAAATGAACAGTACAGGGACAAGAATCTGGCCCTGATCCAGAAGATTCCGACGCCGATCACGCCGATCGACATTGATAAGGAGTCCAGGCATATTACGCTCGCGTATTTTGACCAGAAGTCCACGGTCGATTACATCGGCGTTGTGCAGGGGATTCCGGTATGCTTTGACGCGAAAGAGACCAGGACCGACACCTTCAGCCTGCAGAATGTCCATGAGCACCAGGTCGAATTCATGCGGCATTTCGAGCAGCAGCAGGGCATCGCTTTCCTGCTCCTGTTTTATTCATCCAGAGATGAGTTCTATTACATGCCGTTCGCAGACCTGGACAGGGCCTGGCAGAGGGCGCAGGACGGCGGGCGAAAGTCGGTCCCGTTTAGCGAGATCGATACGGATCTTCGGATCTGGCCCAACCGGCACGGGATCCTGCTGCCGTATCTGGACACGCTGCAGATGGATCTGGACCGGCACGACTGGGCCGGGGAGTGACGTGCGGTTGACAGAATGCAGGGAAATGGGTACGATGGCATTTGTTTACCAGGCTGCCACTTCAGCGTACTAAAGCGAAAGCGGATTAGAAGCGGAGACAGATATGAATCAGAAGATCTTACACACGCCCGAAGGGGTCAGGGACATCTACGGGGAAGAATGCGCACGCAAGCAGGTTCTGGAACAGAAGATGCATCAGATCCTTTCTTCCTACGGATACAGAGACATAGAGACCCCTACATTTGAATATTTTGATGTGTTCGGCAGCGAAGTCGGAACGATCCCGTCGAAGGACCTGTACAAGTTCTTTGACCGGGAAGGAAGCACGCTGGTGCTGCGTCCGGACTTCACGCCTTCGATCGCCAGGGCTGCCGGACGGTATTTCCTGGAGTCGGACAAGCCGGTCAGACTGTGCTACCGGGGCAATACCTTTGTGAACCACCAGGAGCACCGGGGACGTCTGAAGGAGAATACGGAGATCGGCGCAGAGCTGATCGGAGAGGGATCTGCGGACGCTGACGCGGAGATCATCGCCATGGCTGCGCAGATGCTGCAGTCCTGCGGACTGACGGATTTTCAGATCAGCATCGGGCACGCCGGATTTCTCGAGAGCCTGATTCAGGACGCGGGCATGGATGAGGCGTCGGCAGACCGTCTGCGCGACCTGATCCGCAACCATCATACATTCGGCGTTCACAAGCTGCTCAAAGACCAGCAGATCGACAGCAGGATCGCGCAGATCCTGGACAGCCTGACAACCCTGAACGGCCAGGAGGAGGTCCTGGAGAGGGCGTATGAGATGACGCACGGGCTGCGCGCGCAGGATGCCGTTGCAAGGCTCATGGAAGTTGTCAGGATCCTGAAGATCTACGGCCTGCAGGATGCTGTCAGCTTTGATCTGGGGATGCTCTCCGGATATATGTATTACACGGGGATCATTTTCCGCGGATACACATACGGAACCGGGGATGCTGTGGTCAAGGGAGGCCGGTATGACAGCCTGCTCGGACATTTCGGCAAAGACGCCCCGTCTGCGGGCTTTGTGGTTGTCCTGAGCAATCTGATGAATGCGCTGCACAGGCAGAAGATCTCCTATCTTCCGGAGGCGGAACAGATTCTGATCCTGTACACGCAAAAGAGCCGGGATGAAGCGCACAGGCAGGCGGCTGTGATGCGAAGAGAAGGAAAGCAGGTGGAACTGATCCTGAAGGACGGAAAAGCGCTGACGGACACGCTGCCCGGCTATGCACAGATAGTGGAGCTGGATCCCTGAGGGGACACCGGATCTGACAGAAACGATACAGGTACAGGAATAGAAGAGTATGCGATATCTGACATTTGCACTGACGAAGGGAAGGCTGGCGAAACAGACCATGGCCCTCCTGGAGCAGGTCGGCGTCTTCTGCGAAGAGATGCGCGATCCTGCCACAAGAAAACTGATCTTTGTCAATGAAGAACTGAAACTGAAGTTCTTCCTGGCCAAGGGACCGGACGTTCCCACCTATGTGGAGTACGGCGCCGCGGATATCGGCGTGGTCGGGGAAGATACGATCCTGGAGGAAGGACGCAAGATCTATGAGGTGCTCGACCTTGGATTCGGCAGATGCCGTATGTGCGTTGCCGGGCCCGAGAAGGCACTCAGCCTGCTGAACGGGCAGGAGCAGATCCGCGTCGCCACGAAATATCCGAAGATTGCCAGGGATTATTTCTATGACCAGAAGAACCAGACGGTTGAAATCATCAAGCTGAACGGCTCCATCGAGCTGGCCCCGATCGTAGGCCTGGCCGAAGTGATCGTAGACATTGTGGAGACCGGATCGACGCTGCGGGAGAACGGACTGAAAGTGCTCGAGGAGGTCTGCCCGATCTCCGCGCGGGTTGTTGTGAACCCGGTCAGCATGCGGATGGAGAATACCAGAATCACGAAACTGCTCAATGACATGAACGAGGCGCTGAAAAATGAGAATCGTAAAACTGACTGATGAGACAAGGGCGGACATCCTCAGCACACTGCTGAAGAGAAGCCCGAACCAGTATACCGAATACGAGGAAACCGTCGCTCAGATTGTGGAGGACGTGCGGCAGAAGGGCGACGAGGCCCTGTTTGACTATACGCAGAAGTTTGATCATATCACCCTGACGCCGGACAACGTGCGCGTGACGGATGAAGAGATCAGCCAGGCGTACCGGGAAGTGGATCCGGAGCTTCTCAAAGTGATCCGCAGCGCGCTGGACAATATCCGCAGCTATCACGAGAAGCAGAGACGGTATTCCTGGTTTGATTCGAAGGAAAACGGGATCATGCTGGGACAGAAGATCACGCCTCTTCAGCGGGTCGGGGTCTATGTGCCGGGCGGAAAAGCGGTCTATCCTTCCTCCGTCCTGATGAATGTGGTGCCGGCGAAGGTGGCGGGCGTATCGCAGATCGTCATGACGACGCCCTGCAGGGACGGGAAAGTCAGCCCGAATACGCTGGTTGCGGCACATGAGGCAGGCGTGGACGTCATCTATAAGGTCGGCGGCGCGCAGGCGGTCGCGGCACTCGCGCACGGAACGAAGACCATTCCCAGAGTGGACAAGATCGTCGGACCGGGCAACATCTTCGTAGCGCTGGCCAAGAAGGCCGTATACGGTTTCGTCGGGATCGACTCGATCGCTGGCCCCAGCGAGATTACGGTGCTTGCGGATGAGACGGCCAATCCGAGATATGTCGCGGCGGATCTGCTCAGCCAGGCGGAGCATGACGAGCTTGCTTCCGCCATCCTTGTGACGACTTCACCGGAGCTGGCGGAGGCTGTGACGGAAGAGGTGAAAGGCTTCCTGAAGGAACTCTCCAGGGCGGACATCATCCGGAAGTCCCTGGAGCAGTACGGATTCGTCCTGCTTGTCAATTCCCTGGAGGAGGGCGTGCAGGTGGTGGACCAGATCGCTCCGGAGCATCTGGAGATCGTCACGAAGAATCCGTTTGACACGATGACGCGGGTGCACAATGCGGGGGCGATGTTCCTCGGATCCTGGTCCAGCGAACCGCTCGGCGATTATTTCGCAGGACCCAACCACATTCTTCCGACCAACGGAACAGCGCGCTTCTTCAGCCCGCTGTCGGTGGATGATTTCGTCAAGAAGTCCAGCATTGTGTATTACTCTGAAGAAGCGCTCAGGGAAGTGCACACGCAGATTGAAACATTTGCAAAAGCAGAGGAGCTTACGGCGCACGCCAATTCCGTTGCGGTGCGGTTTGAGGAGGATTCGGTATGGCAAGGATAGGAGAAGCACAGAGGTATACTTCTGAGACCAGCATAGAGGTTCAGATCAATCTCGACGGCTCCGGGATCACACAGATCGAGACGGGGATCGGGTTCTTTGACCATATGCTTGACGGATTTGCAAGACATGGACTGTTTGACCTGACCGTCCGCGCGGACGGGGACCTGCAGGTGGATGACCACCATACGATCGAAGATACGGGAATCGTACTGGGGCAGGCGATCGCGGACGCGGCAGGAGACAAGCGGGGGATCGCGCGCTACGGAAGCCGGATCATTCCCATGGATGAGTCCCTGGTGCTGTGTGCGGTAGACCTGTGCGGGCGGCCTTATCTGGGATGGGACGCACAGTTTGGCGCGGAGAAGATGGGAGAAATGTCTACGCAGATGGTGCGGGAATTCTTCTACGCAGTCAGCTACAGCGCAATGATGAACCTGCATATGAAGGTGCTTACCCCCGGCAACGATCATCATATGTGCGAAGCGATGTTCAAGGCATTCGGAAAGGCGCTAGACATGGCGGTCACAAAGGATCCCAGGATTACGGACGTACTGTCCACAAAGGGAAGTATCTGACAGCGGACGGGAAGGTGCTTATGGAGAAAATGCTAGTATCTGCCCTTTTCCTGCATCAGGGGAAGGCAGTTTCATCACTCAGTAACAGCAGTGCATACGCAACAGGAGACAGCGTAGAACTGGCGCAGCTGTATTCGGACCGCGGGGCGGACCTGCTGCTGGTCTTCGATCAGTCGGATACAGATGAGGAGCATGATGCGTCCCTGACGCTCATGCGCAGGATGGCAAGAGTCGCCGATGCTCCGATGTGGGGCGCCGGGAATATACGGCGGGTTGAAGACGTCAAGAAGATTCTGTACGCCGGATGCAGAAAGGCGGTGCTCAATGCTTCCCTGGAATCCAACCTGGCCCTGCTGGAGGAAGTCAGTTCGCGCTTTGGCAGGGAGAAGATCGCCGTATGCTATGCGCCCGGGAGGGATCCGGAGCTCACAGACAGCCAGAAGGATCTGATCCTTCAGAATGCAGACAGCCTCGTGCTCCTTGCAGACCGCCTGCCGGAGGAGGAGATTCTCCCGATGCCGACGGTCGTATGGTGCGAGAGCTTCGATCCGGGCAGGGAGGAATTGCTTCTTGCCGTGCGCAGCGAGACGATCTGCGGGATCGGCAGCCCGAAGACGCAGGATCCGGAGACGGACCTGATGGAGATCAAGGAAGAATTAAAGGGGCTCGGCGCGCAGGTCAACACCTATGTGAGCACGCTGTCCTGGGAGGAAGTGAAGAAGGATGCAAACGGCCTGGTGCCTGTCGTGGTGCAGGACTACCGCAATGAGGAGGTCCTCATGGTGGCCTGGATGAACCGGGAGGCGTTTGAACAGACCATCCGGACCGGCAGGATGACCTACTGGTCCAGATCGCGGCAGGAGCTGTGGGTCAAAGGGCTGACCTCGGGACATTTCCAGTATCTGAAGGAACTGCGCGTCGACTGCGACAATGATACGCTTCTGGCGCGTGTCTCCCAGATCGGCGCAGCCTGCCATACCGGAAACCGCAGCTGTTTTTACCGGAGCGTTCTGAAGAAGGATACGCCGCAGAGAAATCCGCTGAAGGTATTCGAGGACGTCTACGCGGTCATTGAAGACCGCAGGGAGCATCCGAAGGAAGGCTCTTACACGAACTACCTGTTCGACAAGGGGATCGACAAGATTCTGAAAAAGTGCGGTGAGGAGGCGACGGAGATCGTGATTGCCGCCAAGAATCCGAACCCTGAGGAGATCAAATATGAGGTGGCTGATTTCCTGTATCATCTGATGGTGCTGATGTCCGCAAGGCAGATCACCTGGGATGATATCGCGCAGGAGCTGGCCAACCGTGAATAACAGTTACAGTTCACAGGCCAGCCAACTCTGCTTCGAGTTTGTGGGCACACTGAAAACACGTTGCCTACCCGCGCTTTGCATCGGTTGCATTGCAGCCATTCCCAGCTCCTATAGAAGCGTGGTCGCTTCCATG
>CAJOKX010000003.1 GCA_905235415.1 uncultured Lachnospiraceae bacterium | reverse complement strand
CGCTTCTATAGGAGCTGGGAGAGGCTGCAATGCAACCGATGCAAAGCGAGGGTAGGCAACGTGTTTTCAGTGTGCCCACAAACTCTGAGCAGAGTTGGCTGGCCTGTGAACTGTAAACAAAGATCAGAATTCCCGCAAGGGCGGGAGGATCCGTGCCTGATTCAGGTCAGATCTTTTTTCCGAATTCCACTACTTCCGTATTCGGTCCCATGACGCAGAAATACGTATACCCGTTCTTCCAGAAAGGAAGCGTGCACGGTCCCTCTATCACCGGGTAGCTGGTCTTTTTGATCTCTTCGTATGCCTTGTCCACGTCACTGACCATAATGGCGATATGGTCTACAGCGCCTCTCTTGCCGGCGGCCTCCCCGTGCTTTTCATACGTCTCGATAACGATCTCCTTCAGCCCCAGGAAGACGACTCTGCCGTTGTTATGATTCGTCTCATAGAGCTTTTTGAATCCGAGCGTCTCATAGAATTCAATGGTTGCATCCATATCATTGGTCGGAACGCCGATATGCTCATATCCGGTTACATATTCACCAACTGCCATATTCTGCCTCCATTCCGCGCAGATGCGCAAACTAAATGTTCCAGATACTTACAGATAAGCCGACCTGCAAGCTCTTGTCAAGAAGGAACTTCGAAAGGAATAAGAAAGCCGGAGGATCTGATGAAATCCTCCGGCTGTATCCGTTATGCGATTGCCTTCCTGCAGAATGCTGCAGGATCAGGGCCGTCTTACGCAGACTGGTAAGGTCCCTGCTTGACATCCTTCATGGAGAAGGACATCCTGCCGAGTTTGTCTTTGCCCAGGCAGACGACGGTGACCTTGTCGCCCAGCGTCAGGACATCCTCTACACGGTTGATCCTGTGCTTTGCGATCTTGGAGATATGCACCATGCCTTCCTTGCCGGGAGCAAACTCGATGAACGCGCCGAATTCCTTGATGGAGACGACGGTTCCGCTCAGGATCTGGCCCTCTTCAAAGTCTGTGGTGATGATCTTGATCATCTCGATGGCGTTGTTGATCGCATCCATATCGGTTCCGCAGACATTGACGCTGCCGTCCTCATCGATATCGATCTTCGCGCCGGTACGGGCAACGATCTCGTTGATGGTCTTGCCTCTCTGGCCGACCACGTCGCCGATCTTCGCCGGATCAATCGTGATCTGTACGATCTTCGGAGCATACGGAGAAAGCTCCTTGCGCGGCTCTGCAATGCAGGGCGTCATCACCTCATTAAGAATATACTCACGCGCCTGCCTGGTCCGTGCGATCGCTTCTTCCACGATCGGACGGGTCAGTCCGTGGATCTTGATATCCATCTGGATCGCGGTGATGCCGTCATGCGTTCCGGCTACCTTGAAGTCCATATCGCCGAAGAAATCTTCCAGGCCCTGGATATCGGTCAGGACGATATAGTCATCATCCGTATCGCCAGTCACAAGACCGCAGGAGATGCCGGCCACCTGCTTTTTGATCGGCACGCCCGCTGCCATCAGGGACATCGTGGATGCGCAGATCGAAGCCTGCGAGGTGGAGCCGTTGGACTCGAAGGTCTCGGATACCAGACGGATCGCGTACGGGAATTCTTCCACCGGCGGGATCATCGGGACAAGTGCCTTCTCGGCAAGTGCTCCGTGACCGATCTCACGGCGTCCCGGACCTCTGGACGGTTTGGTCTCTCCGACTGAGTAGGACGGGAAATTATACTGATGGATGTATCTCTTCTCCGTGATATTCTCATCCAGTCCTTCGATTCTCTGTGCTTCAGAGAGCGGGGCCAGCGTGGTCACGGTGCAGATCTGCGTCTGTCCTCTGGTGAACATGGCGGAGCCGTGTACTCTCGGGATCAGGTCGACCTCAGCCGCCAGCGGACGGATCTGGTCGATCGCTCTGCCGTCCGGCCTCTTGTGATCCTTCAGGATCATCTTGCGGACGGTCTTCTTCTCATACTGATACATTGCGTCCGGAAGGATGGCAAGCCACTCTTCGTTGTCCGCCCACTTCTCGCTGACTCTGTCGGTCAGGACGCGGATGTTCTCTTCTCTCTCCTGCTTGACGTCTGTGAAGACAGCCTTCTCCATCTCTTCCGGCGGAACCAGCTCTTTGAGGGCTGCGAATACTTCTTCCGGAACAGCGGCGGATTCGTAGGTATGCTTTTCCTTGCCGACCTCGGCTACGATCTGGTTGATGAAGTCGATGATGGTGAGGTTGACCTCGTGGCACTTATAGATCGCCTCGATCATCTGATCCTCCGGCACTTCATTGGCGCCGGCCTCGATCATGATGACCTTGGTAGCAGTGGAAGCAACCGTCAGCTGCAGATCGCCTTCATCCCATTCCTTCTGAGACGGGTTTACGATGAACGCACCGTCCACAAGGCCCATCTGCGTCATCGCGCAGGGTCCGTCAAACGGGATGTCGGAGATGCAGGTGGAGATGGAAGATCCGAGCATGGCGACCAGCTCGGGCCTGCATGCGGGATCGACACTCAGGACCAGGTTGTTCAGGGTGACGTCGTTGCGGTAATCCTTCGGGAACAGCGGGCGCATCGGACGGTCAATGACTCTGGCGGTCAGGACCGAGTTCTCGCTGGCCTTTCCCTCTCTCTTGTTGAATCCGCCCGGCATCTTGCCTACGGAATAATACTTCTCTTCAAACTCAACCGACAGCGGGAAGAAATCAATGCCCTCCCTGGGCTTCTCGGATGCTGTCGCGGTACTGAGGACGGTGGTGTCCCCGTAATGCATGAATGCCGCGCCGTTTGCCTGCGCTGCGACTCTGCCGACGTCTACGCTGAGCGTACGTCCGGCAAGTTCCATGGAAAATCTTTTTCCTCTCTGCATAGTAACTCCTTTCGTGAAATGAATCTGTCTGATATACCCGGGACGGGATTCATCTCCGAATCAACTGGAAAACCTACCTGCATCGGCAGGTCAGCTTTACAGTTGCCTCGAATGATGAGCCCGTCCAATCAATATGCAAGCACCCGGCCCAGGTTTGGTCCGGGTGCTCGAATCCGAAATTATTTACGAAGACCGAGCTTCGCGATCAGTGCACGATATGCTTCGATATCATTCTGCTTGAGATACTCAAGAAGGCCTCTTCTCTTACCGACCATCTTCAGAAGACCTCTTCTGGAATGATGATCCTTCGGGTTCGCCTTCAGATGCTCGGTCAGCTCGCGGATTCTCTCAGTCAGGATCGCAACCTGCACTTCGGGAGAACCGGTGTCGCCGGGCTGTCTTCCGTACTCTGCAATAATCTCTGCTTTCTTCTCTTTCGTAATCATGTTGAATTCCTCCGTATTCTGTTTACCGCCTGTCACGAAGAAGCGGTTGGAGATTCCGTCTTCTGAGTGAAGGCTTCCTGCACATACCCTGTGACTATACCATCTGCATTCCCCTGCGTCAAGTGTCAGATCTGCACTCTTCTATATCTTTGCGCATCTGCGCCTTCAGATCCTCCAGGCTGTCGAAACGGATTTCCGGCCTCAGACGGCGCAGGATGGATACGGTCAGCTGCTTTGTGTACAGATCCCCTTCATATCCGGGAATATGCGTCTCGATGGTCCTGTGCGTCCCGTGAACCGTCGGCCGCAGCCCGATATTGGTAACGGCGCTTTTCACGGAATGATCCGGAAGAAGCACCCTGCTTGCGTAGACCCCGTCGGGCGGAAGGATCTTGTCCGGGGGAGGGAGAAGATTGGCTGTCGGAATGCCGATCGAGGCGCCCAGGCGGCGTCCGTGGCACACCGTTCCCTTCACACAGTAGTCTCTTCCCAGAAGCGCGGATACAAGCTCCAGATCGGCCGATCTGAGCGCTTCCCGGACCCGGGTGGAACTGATCTCTTCCGACAGGTAAGTCTCTTTTGGGAAAATCTGTGTCCGCGCCCCGAAGGCGTCTGCGTACAGGGCAAGCATCTGCGCATCCCCCGCCCTGTTCTGCCCGAACCTGAAATCGGATCCGACCGCGGCATAGGCGGTGTGCAGGGTCTGGTCAAGCACAAGCGAAGCAAACTGCGCAGGGCTCATTTCCCTGAAGGATGTGGTAAACGGACATTCAATCAGCGTATCAATCCCGCTCTCTTCCAGGATCTGTGCGCGCTCTTCGTGGGAGAGGATCCCGCTTCCCGAAGTCTCTATGGTCAGTACGACCGACTGCAGGTCCAAAGAGGAAGCCTGCTCCAGCACGCGCCGTATCAGCTTCATATGGCCCAGGTGCAGGCCGTCGAACTTGCCAGGCGTGACGCTGGTATGTCTCCTATCCTGATTCTTCTGTCTGTATTCTTCTAAACTGTGATAGATATTCACGTATCAGTCCTGCCTGCAAATGATTATAGATCCGGCAGCATGCGGTATGGGACGTAGGATCCGCTGCCGGGTTCGCGCCTGTAGACGGCTCTGAATGTCCCGTCGCTTGTACAGACCCGGATCAGATCCCCGGCGCCCCTCTTCGGGATGCCGAGCTCTTCCGGCGCAAGGCGGTTTCCGTTGAGCAGCTTTTTGTCGCCGGATGGAACCGTCCTGACACGCAGATACGCAAGAAAGATCTCTTCGGGCGGGATGATCTTTGCATCCAGTTCCCCGCTCTCATGTAGCTCTTCGATCTCGCGAAGCGTGAGGGCGTCCTCTATGCAGAATCCGCCCACCCTGGTGCGGGTCAGGGAACGGAGCGTCCCGCCGCAGCCGAGCTTCTCACCGATATCCGCGCAGAGTGTACGGATGTACGTCCCTCTGGAGCAGGTTACGTCAAATGTAACCTCCGGGAGGGACACCGAAACAATCCGGATGGAGTCAATGGTTACCCGGACCGGTTTCCTTTCAACCGTCACGCCGCTGCGGGCCAGGTCGTACAGACGCTTCCCGCCGATCTGCTTGGCGGAATACATGGGCGGAATCTGGTCATACGTTCCCTGAAACGAAAGGATGGCATCGACGACCGCCTCCTCTGTCAGGTGCTCCGTATCGCCTGTGGAAAGGATCTCTCCCGTCATATCCTGCGTATCCGTCACCACGCCAAGGCGCAGAACTGCCTGATAGGTTTTGTCATGATCGGTCATGAATTCGCTCAGCCGGCATCCGGATCCCAGAAGGACCGGAAGGACGCCGACGGCAGAAGGATCAAGGGTCCCCGCGTGGCCGATCTTTTTCTGATGCAGGATCCCGCGCAGCTTCGCAACCACATCAAAGCTTGTGAATCCTTCTTCCTTATAAACGTTCAGAATCCCGTTCAGCATACGTTTCCTTCAACTGTTTTTCAGCTTCATCGGCAATCAGGAGCGCCGCCTTGTACGCGTCGGCGCGGAAGCTGCATCCTGCAGCCATCCTGTGTCCGCCGCCCCCGAAATGAACCGCGATGGCAGCGACGTCCACCTTCCCGTTGGAGCGCAGGCTCGCCTTGAACTCACCCGGAGTGACCTCATACAGAAAGACTGCAATCTCCACCCCGTCGGTGACGCGCAGCTCCGGTACGATCCCGTCCAGTTCATGGAGAGAGACCTGGTAGAACTCGATATCCTTTCGCGTGACGACGGTATAAATCATCCTGCCGCCCAGCATCAGGTCGCTCTGTGCAAGCGCTTTTCCGGTGATCTGTGTCTGGTGAAAGCTCTTTTTGTAAAATGTGTCGTCGCAGATCTTTGAGAATTCGATCCCGGTATCCATCAGCCAGCCGGCTGTCGCCATCGTCCGGCTGGAGGTACAGCTGTACTTAAAGATCCCGGTGTCATGTGCGATGCCCATATAGAGGGGCTCCGCAATCGTCCTGCCGACCCGGTCTTTTCCGATCAGAAGGGCGATGAGTTCGGACGTCGAACTTGCGTCCGGCTGGATCTCATTGATCATGCCGAATCCCGGATTAGAGACATGGTGGTCAATCACGACCCGCGTCTTCGCCGCATTGAAATACGAAAGCGCCTTCCCGAGACGGGGCGGATCCGAGCAGTCAAGGCTGAAAAAAACATCGTGTCCGGGAACGGACGGATAAGAATGAATGATCTCATCCGAGCATTGCACAAATTCGTAAGACTCCGAATAGGTGTCCTCCAGGTAGACGCTTGCCTTGATGGAAGGGTAATACTGTTTCAGGAACAGATACAGTCCCATACAGCTTCCGAACGCGTCTGCGTCCGGTTTGATATGACCGGCAATTCCGACAGTCTCAGCTCCGGTCAGGATGTCATCCAGACTGATCACGGTTCACTGCTCCCTTCCGGAGTATCGTCTGTATCAGACGATGCTTCTTCTCCATACAGCGCGTCACTCTCTTCACGCCTGCGCGTATCCTCCGCGATCACCTCGTCGATCTTATAGGACATATCGACGCCGTATGCGATGGATGCATCCGGAATAAACCGGATCTCAGGCGTATTGCGCAGGTTCACGGTTCTGGCAAGTTCATGCCTCACGTATCCTTCTGCGGCACGCAGCCCGCTGATGGTACTGTCCAGGGATTCGTCCGGGCCGAGCACGGAGATATAGGCCCTGCAGGTCTTCAGATCCGGCGCGACCTCCACTTTCGTGACGCTGGTCATGGGATGAACCCTGGGATCCTTGAGTCTGCGCATGATGATGTCCTGCAGCTCCTTGCGCACTTCTTCATTGATTCTGATATTTTTAATACTGTTCTTTCTCAAGATTTCAACCCTTTATATGACACATCAGCTGACTCATTTCTCTGATTCATCAGATCCTTCAGCCAGCTGATGTGATCAGCTCATACTTTGTTATCGTTTGTCAGATTCAGCGCAGGCTGTCCCTTCTCAGGACCTGGGCACTTCGACCATGACATAGACTTCCGCCATGTCGCCTTCGCGGATCTCACTGAAGCCGTCAAATACAAGACCGCATTCATATCCTGCGCGGACTTCCTTCACATCGTCCTTGAATCTCTTCAGGGAAGCGATCTGTCCGTCGAAGACCTGCTCGCCGTCGCGTGTGATGCGGGCTTTTGAGCCTCTCTGGACGGTGCCGTCCAGTACATAGGAGCCTGCGATATTGCCCACGCCGCTCGCCTTGAAGATCTGGCGGATCTCCACATGTCCGGTCACCTTCTCCTCGTAGATCGGCTCGAGCATGCCCTTCATCGCGTTCTCCACGTCGTTGATCGCATCATAGATCACCTTGTAGAGACGGATATCAACGCCTTCATGCTCGGCAGTTGATTTCGCCTGTGCGTCCGGACGGACATTGAAGCCGATAATAATCGCATTGGAGGCGCCTGCAAGCGTGACGTCCGATTCGTTGATCGCGCCGACGCCGGAATGGATGATCTTGACGACCACTTCGTCGTTGCTCAGCTTCAGGAGACTCTGTCTGAGGGCCTCAACAGAACCCTGCACGTCCGCTTTGACGATCAGGTTCAGATCCTTCAGCGTGCCTTCCTGGATCTGGCTGAACAGATCGTCCAGCGTGGTTCTCTTTCTGGATTCTTCGATCATCTTTTCCTTGCCGACATTGATAAACGTAGCGGCAAAGCTCTTGGCTTCCTTCTCCGACTCAGGCGAGGTGAAGATCTCACCTGCAAGCGGGACGTCTGAGAATCCGATCACCTCGACCGGCATGGACGGACCTGCTTCCTTCACACGGCGTCCCTTGTCATCCGTCATGGCACGGACCTTGCCGTAACATGAACCTGCGGCAATCGGATCGCCGACATGGATCGTTCCCTTCTGCACCAGCAGCGATGCGACGGGACCGCGTCCCTTGTCGAGCTTGGCCTCGATGACAAGGCCTCTCGCGCGGCGGTTCGGATTGGACTTCAGTTCCATGACGTCTGCAGTCAGGAGAATCATCTCCAGCAGCGTATCAATTCCCTCGTGCGACTTGGCCGAGACGGGAACCATGACGGTGCTTCCGCCCCAGTCTTCCGCGATCAGCTCATACTCTGTCAGTTCCTGCTTGACGCGGTCGATATTGGCGCTGGGCTTGTCGATCTTGTTGATCGCCACGATGATCTCGATGCCCGCGGCGCGCGCATGGTTGATCGCCTCCACGGTCTGCGGCATGACGCCGTCATCGGCCGCGACGACAAGGACCGCGATATCGGTTGAGTTCGCGCCTCTCATACGCATGGCGGTAAATGCTTCGTGGCCGGGCGTATCGAGGAAGGTGATGGTACGGTCATTGTAATGAATCACAGACGCACCGATGTGCTGTGTGATTCCGCCGGATTCCCTGTCTGTCACGTGCGTATCGCGGATCGCGTCCAGAAGCGAGGTCTTACCGTGATCGACATGGCCCATCACGCAGACAACCGGCGGTCTGGATACAAGATCCTCAGCAGATTCTTCATCTTCCTTCAGAAGATCTGCGATCAGGTCTTTCTTTTCTTCGTGCTCGCAGAGAATATCGTAATCGACTGCGATCTCCTCGGCCTCTTCATAGGTCAGATCCTGGTTCAGGGTCACCATCCTGCCAGCCAGGAACAGCTTCTTGATCAGCGCGGAAGGCTGAACCTTCATCTTGTCGGCCAGTTCCTTGAGCGTGATCTGGTCCGGGATCGAGATGGTCTTGATCTGTTCTTCCTGAACAGGCGCAGCTTCCGGCTTATGGAATGCACCGGCGCGGTTCGGATCTTTCTTGCGCCGTCCGGTCTGAACCCGGTCATTCTCATCGAAGCGGTTGTACTTCTCGCTGCGGTCTTTTCCTTCTCTGCGTCCGCCCTGGCGGTTGTTCTTGGCCCCGTCCCGGTTGGGATCATAATTGCCTTTTCCACGGCCGGCGTTATTCCTGGAGCCGCCCTTTCCGCCTGCAGACTGGGACGGTTTGCCGGATACCGCCGAAGCGCTCATCCTGCCCTGTCCCTGGGCGTTTCTTCCGGGCGCCGCACCCGATCCGGATCTGGAACCGGAGCCCTGCGCATTCCTGAAGCGGTCTGCCTGATAGGGCCTGCGTGCGTCCTGGTTTCCTCTGCCATCCTGGCCGCCTCTTTGGTCTCCTCTTGCCGGACGGTCGGACGTCTGGCCGCGTCTGGGCGCCTGGCCGGAGCCCTGCGCGGATCTTTGCTGGGAGGAAGCCTGCGGCCTCTTTGCATCCCCTCTGAAAGCATCGCCTCTGCCTGCATCCTGTCTGGGGGCGCCATCCTGCGCGCTTCTTTGCGCCTGGCTTCCTTCAGGCACAGCTGCGCTGCCCTGCTGCGGAGCCTTCGGCGCAGTGTCCCGGCCGGCCTGGCTTGCTGGCGCTGCCTGGGGCGCGGCTGCCTTTGCAGATGAAGAGACAGCTTCGGCCTGCTGGGCGACAGCGGACGCGGGCGCGGGTGTGCTTGCGGCAGGCTGCTCTGATGCATTTGCCTGCGGCGTTTCCTGCACTCTGGGCGCAGGAGCCTCCTGCGGTCTGGGCCTCTGCATTCCTTCGGGGGCTCTGCGGACCGGAATCGGATTGCCGTTCGCATCCACCGGACGCCTTACCGGAATCGGATTGCCGTTTGCATCCACCGGACGTCTGCGGACGGGTCTTCCCTGTGCTTCTGCCTGTGCCTGCTGGGACCTTTGCTGTGCCTGCCGGGTCGGCATACGGGAAATGACTCCGCTGCGCGCGTTCTCACGGCGGAAAACGGCCACAAATTTCTTCTTTTTGGGCGCTTCAGCTGAAGGGGCATCCGCCGCGTCCGCATCCTGCGTCTTTGCGGGAGCGCTGCCGCCGCCAAAACGGGTGCGGACCTTGTCTGCCACTGCGTCGTCAACGCCTGACTGCGCCTTGGGATCTTCCATCCCGAGATCCGACAGGGCCTCGATCACATCCGTGGTAGGCTTCCCCAGTTCTTTTGCAAGTTCATGTACTCTGATCTTTCCCAAATCTATCTACCTCCGTGTATCCACGCCGCCGGCTGCTTTCAGGACTGCATCCGCAAGTCCCGCATCCGTCACGGCCATCACAGCCTTGTCTTCTTTGCCCAGGCAGTGCCCGAGCGATGCTTTCTCAGAAAACTCGATTGCCGGAACGTGGTACCACTGACACATATTGTGGAATTTTATTTTCGTATTCGCTGAGGCGTCCGTCGCGATCACCGCGATCTTCGCCTGTCCGCTCTTCACGGCCTGCTCTGCAGAAAAACCGCCGCATGCGGCTTTGCCGGCTTTCTGCGCAAGTCCGAGAAGATTCAGGACTTTTCTCTCATCCGCCTGCATGGCATCTTTCTCAGGAGGAGCTCTCTATGGATGAGGCAATACCTTCATAGATTGTTTTGTCAATCCTGCATTTCAGGGAACGCTCCAGGCCTTTTCGTTTCACGGCCAGATCCAGACATTCCCGGCTCCTGCAGATGTACGCCCCTCTTCCATTCATCCTGCCGCCCGGATCTGGAAGGATGTCTCCTTCCTTCGTGCGGACGATCCGGATCAGTTCCTTTTTATCCTTCATCTCTCCGCATCCGATGCACTGCCGCAGGACGGGTTTCTTTTGACCTGCCATGGAAGATCACTCCTCTCTGGTCTTCGTCAGTTCCCGGAATCGTCACCGGGTACAGGCTCTTCATACGCTTCCGGATTCTCCGCATAGTCTCCGTCCGCGTTCTCATAATATGTGCCTGCATCTTCATCCGCGTAGTAGACGCCGTCGTCCGCATAGGCGCCGTCCTCATAGTAGACGCCGTCCTGGGAGTATTCTCCGTCGTCGTAATATTCTTCCGGATATTCCTCGCCAAGCTCTTCGTATCCGTCGTTGTAGTACTCTTCCTGGAATTCATCCAGTTCGCCGGATTCGATCGCCTGGGTCTCGGATTTGATATCGATCTTGTAGCCGGTCAGTCTTGCGGTCAGCCTTGCGTTCTGTCCTTCGCGGCCGATTGCCAGGGACAGCTGGTAGTCCGGAACGACCACCTTCGCCTGCCTGTCTTCCTCGTCGACCAGGACCGTAACCACCTTTGCGGGGCTGAGCGCATTCTCGATAAAGTACGCCGGATTCTCATCCCAGTTCACGATATCGATCTTTTCGCCGTTGAGTTCGTCGACGACCATCGCGACACGGCTTCCGTTCTGTCCGACGCATGCGCCGACCGGATCCACATTTTCGGATTTGGACAGGACTGCCATCTTGGATCTGGAGCCTGCTTCGCGCGCGATCGCCATGATCTGGACCGTGCCGTCCGAAACCTCTGCGACCTCCTGCTCAAACAGGCACCTGACAAGGTTCGGGTGCTTGCGGGATACCAGGATCCTCGGCCCCTTGGGCGTGTTGTCCACACGGAGCACATAGACCTTGATGCGCTGGTTCGGGTAGTAATTCTCGCCCTTGATCATCTCGCTCTCGTTCAGGATGCCGTCCACCTTGCCCAGGTTTACGGCCACGTTGCGGCCGATAAATCTCTGCACGACGCCGGTGACGACCTTGTTCTCCTTGTCGTAGTAATCCGCAAACAGGCTCTTTCTCTCCGCCTCGCGGATCTGCTGGAGAATCACGTTCTTCGCGTTCTGCACCGCGATGCGGCCGAATGCGCGGGAGTTGATGTCCACGTTGACGATATCGCCGATCTGGCTTCCGGAATCGATCATCATCGCGTCGGCCAGGCTGATCTGCGTCATCGGATCTTCCACCGTATCGGTCACTTCCTTGGCAAGGCAGATCCCGAAGCTTTTCTTCTCCTGGTCCAGGTTGACGACGATGTTCGTCAGGTCCTGCCGGTTGTAATTGTTCCTGCACGCCTGCTCCAGTGATTTTCCGATTGCGTCCAGAAGCACGTCGCTCTTAATATTCTTCTCTTTCTCAAGAATCACCAGAGCATCAAACAGTTCGTCATTCATCTTTTTTCTCTTTTCCTCCTGTATATACGGCTTTGTATGCTCAGATTTACCAGTCGAACGCTTCACGCACAAGCGCCAGGTCCTTTCTGGCAAATACCAGTTCTCTTCCATCCTCCAGAGTGACCGTGATCTGCGCCGCATCCCATGCTGTCAGGATCCCTCTGAATTCTTTGCTGTGCTCAAAAGGCTTGTAGAGCCTGATCTCGATCTCTTTGCCCTCGTTTCGGACGTAGTCTTTCTCCTTTTTGAGCGGCCGGCCCAGTCCGGGAGAAGAAACCTCCAGAATGTACTGCTCGCTGATAAAGTCTTCCCGGTCCAGCTTCGCTTCGAGGCTGCGGCTGACAAGCTCGCAGTCGTCAATCGTGATCCCGCCCGGCTTGTCGATATACGCTCTCAGGTACCAGGTGCTGCCCTCCCTGACGAACTCCACATCGACCAGCTCAAATCCCTGCTCATCCAGAATCGGCATCAGCAGCGACTCGGTGCGGCTCTCATACTCGCTTCGGTTCATACATCTTCCTCTGCACATGGAAGAAGAACGGGCGTCTGCCCGTTCTTCCTGAACATCAGTATCAAAATTACATGAAGTATACTATCACGCAAATGCAGGGAATACAAGGGGTTTTCAAACATTTTCGGCGAATTGTTCGATTTTTATCGAAATACGCCCGCCTCCGGATCATTTCCGCAGCCGGGTCCCCTTGCCGCCGCGCTCTGCAATATGAAGCCGGTTCAGGGCAACCGTCCTGCCGCCGATCTCCGCCTCGCCCGGCGCGCCGTCCTCCAGATAGTAGACACACTCGACCTCATCCGGCTCTGCCAGGCGGATGCCGCGCACGCCGCGCGCCGCTTTCTTCTGCAGCGGAACCGACTCTTCCGTCATCCGGAGCAGATAATGATTCTTTGTCGCGATGACCATGCTGGCCTGGTAATGAACCGGGTGAACGTCGACGAGGCGGTCCTCTGCGTCCAGCTTTGTGGCCTGGACCGTGAGCTTGGCGACGTCAAACTCGCTGCCCTCCACGGCCTTGACATACCCCTGCTTTGTCACGAAGAGCAGCTGCTGCGCCTTCAGGTCATCCAGCGAGAAGACCTGAAGATAGGTCTCTTCGGAGGAGTCATAGTGGCACAGGTTATCGATCGGGGTTCCCTTGTCGCGGAACTTGCCGTGCGGAATCTTCTCCGCCTTCAGGATATGGAGCCTGCCGGTATCCGTAAACACGCACAGCCTGGAATCGCTCATGCAGTGCACGACGATCCGGTTCTCATCATGGGCGGCTTCGCGGTTCTTTTCATAGACGCTCTCTTCGACGGTACGCGCGTATCCGAACCGGTCCATGAGCAGTACCACCGGGAATGCTTCCGGCTTCTTCTCCTCGATCACGACCGCCTCCGCTTCGGTGATCTGCGTCTTGCGGTCCGTGGCGTATTCTTTCCGGAACGCCTCCAGCTGCTCAATGATGACATTGGCCATCGAGCTGTAATTGTTCAGAATATCGGTATAGCGCTCAATGCGCTTCTTTGTCTCATTATACTCAGCCGTCAGGGCGTCGATCTCCAGGCCGATCAGCTTATACAGGCGCATCTCCAGGATCGCCGAGGCCTGTGCGTCTGTGAAATGAAGCCTGGAAGCGTCTGTTTTTGACTTTTTGGATTTGAACCGGATCCCTTCCGTCTGTCCGTATACCAGGCAGTTCTTGGCCATCGTCCGGTCTTTGGATCCGCGCAGGATCTCGATGATCAGGTCGATGACGTCAACGGCGGCGATCAGTCCCTCCTGGATCTCCTGCTTCTGGATCTCCGCGTCCAGCATGCTCTGGTATTTCTTTGTCGCAATTTCAAACTGGAAGTCGATATGCGCCTCCAGGATGTCGTGCAGGGACAGGGTCTCGGGCCTTCCGTCCGAAACCGCGAGCATGTTGACGCCGAACGTATCTTCCAGACGCGTCTTTTTGTAGAGAAGCTTCTCGATATACTCCGGATCCGCGCCCTTCCGCAGTTCCAGAACGATCCGGATGCCTTCCTTGGAGGACTGGTTGGAGATGTCCGTGATGTCGCTGCCCAGCTTGCTGTCCGCAAGGGAGGCGACGTCGTTGAGGAACTTGCCGATCCCGGCGCCGATCATCGTATACGGAATCTGTGTGATGACCAGCCGCTTCCTGTCTGACCTGGGGATCTTCTCCACTTCCACCTTGCCGCGGACCTTGATCTTCCCCGATCCGGTGCTGTAGATATCCGCAAGCTCGGATTCATTGACGACGATACCGCCGGTCGGAAAATCCGGGCCTTTCATATACTGCATCAGATCCGTGCTTGTGAGTGAACTGTCCCGGATGAGTGCGATTACGGCGTCGATCACTTCCCCGAGATTGTGCGGCGGGATGGAGGTCGCCATACCAACGGCAATGCCCTCCGAACCGTTTACGAGAAGGTTCGGGATCCTTGCGGGAAGCACGGACGGCTCTTTTTCGGTCTCATCGAAATTGGGAACGAAATCGACGACGCCCTTCTCCAGGTCGCTCAGAAACGCCTCCTGCGTGATCTTCTGGAGACGCGCTTCCGTATAACGCATGGCAGCGGCTCCGTCGCCTTCGATCGAACCGAAGTTTCCGTGGCCTTCCACCAGCGGAAGCCCCATCTTGAAATCCTGTGCGAGGACCACCAGCGCCCCGTAGATCGAACTGTCCCCGTGCGGATGGTATTTACCCATGGTGTCGCCGACAATCCTGGCAGACTTCCTGTAGGGCTTGTCATACCGGATCCCGAGCTCATGCATGTCATACAGTGTCCTGCGCTGGACGGGCTTCAGGCCGTCCCGAACGTCGGGCAGCGCCCTGGAAACGATGACACTCATAGCGTAGTCGATATACGACTTCTGCATGATCTCGGCATATTCAGTCTGTATCAGTTCACTTGGCATCTCTCATATACCTCACACATCCAGCGCCGCGTCGCGCGCGTGTTCATAGATAAAATCCTTGCGGGGCGGGACCTCGGTTCCCATCAGAAGCGCCGTGACATCGCTGGCAGTGCGCCCGTCCTCGATCTCAACCCTGCGCATCGTCCGGGTCTTCGGATTCAGCGTCGTCTCCCACAGCTGCTCCGGATCCATTTCCCCGAGTCCTTTGTAGCGCTGCAGTGTGAACGGTCCCTTGTGCTTCTTCCTGTAGGCAGCCAGCGCGTCGTCATCGTACAGGTATTCTTCCTCGCCCTTGGAGGGGATCGCCTTGTAGAGCGGCGGCATCGCGATATACACATGTCCTTCGTAGATCAGGTCCGGCATGAACCGGTAGAACAGCGTCAGGAGCAGCGTACAGATATGGGCGCCGTCCACGTCCGCATCCGCCATGATGATGATCTTGTCATAGCGCAGCTTCGTGATATCAAAATCATTGCCGTAGCCTTCCGAGAAACCGCAGCCGAAGGAATTGATCATTGTCTTGATCTCGGCGTTGGCCAGGATCTTGTCAATCGACGCCTTCTCGACATTCAGGATCTTTCCGCGGATCGGGAGGATCGCCTGGTAATTGCGGTCCCGCGCGGTTTTGGCAGATCCGCCTGCCGAATCTCCCTCGACGATAAAGATCTCGCATTTCTTCGGATCCCGGCTCTCGCAGTTGGCCAGCTTTCCGTTGGAGTCAAATGAATACTTCTGCTTTGTCAGCAGGTTGGTCTTTGCTTTCTCTTCGGTCTTTCGGATCTTCGCGGCTTTTTCGGCGCAGCCCAGCACATCCTTGAGGATGGTGAGGTTCTTGTCAAAATAGCGTGTGATCTCATCGGAGGTGACTTTGGCGACCGCCCTGGACGCATCCGCGTTATCCAGCTTGGTTTTGGTCTGCCCTTCGAAGGAGGGCTGGGGATGACGGATCGAGACCACCGCCGTCATGCCGTTCCGGATATCGGCGCCCGTGAAGTTCTGGTCTTTGTCCTTCAGGATTCCGAGCTCCCTGGCGTAGGTGTTCATGACCGTCGTGAAGGCGGTCTTGAATCCTGTCAGGTGGGTGCCGCCTTCCGCGTTGAAGATATTGTTGCAGAAGCCAAGCACATTTTCATGGAATTCATTGACATACTGGATGGCGACTTCCACGAGGATATTCTCGCTCTCGCCCTTGATATAGACCGGGTCGCAGACCGTCTCTTTGTTGTGATTGAGGTCTTTGATGAAGCCAAGGATCCCTTCCGGTTCGTGGAAGGAGACTTCCTCGTCTCTCTCTTCGCGCAGATCCCTGAAGATCAGGGTCAGGTCCGGATTCAGATAGGCGGTCTCATGAAGCCTGTTCTTGATGTCCGTGGATGAGAAGCGGGTTGTCTGCGTGAAGATGGTGTCATCCGGCAGAAAAGAGATCGTAGTCCCGGTCTCCTTCGTCCTGCCGATCACGGGAAGAAGGCCCTCCTCCAGCGCAAGATCGGGCTTGCCTTTTTTGTAGCGGTCATGATAGATCTTCCCGTCCAGCTTCACCTGGACGTCCATCCAGGAAGACAGGGCGTTGACGACCGAAGAGCCGACACCGTGCAGACCGCCGGACGTACGGTAGGCGTTGTTGTCAAACTTACCGCCCGCATGGAGCGTCGTAAAGACGACCCGCTCCGCGGAGACGCCCTGCTTGTGCATGCCGACAGGGATACCGCGTCCGTTGTCAGAGATGGTCGCGCTTCCGTCTTCGTTGAGCGTCACATGTATCTCGCTGCAGTAGCCTGCCAGGTGCTCATCCACCGAGTTGTCGACGATCTCGTAGACCAGATGGTTGAGACCTTTGCGCGACGTGCTGCCGATGTACATCCCGGGCCTTTTGCGGACTGCTTCCAGTCCCTCCAGGACAGTGATCGAATCTGCGTTGTATGCTTTCTTAGGTGCCATAAAGTTCCCCTGCCTGTATACAGCCTTCCAGGAATTCCTGAAAGGCTGTGTCTCATGTCGCTTGCTGATCTGCCGATGATCAGTCTTCACTCCTGATACTCTGCCGGATGATCAGTCTTCACTCCTGATACTCTGCCGGATGATCAGTCTTCTCTGCTGATACTCTGTCGGATGATCAGTCTTCTCTCTTAATAATCTGCTAAATGATCAGTCCTCTCTCTTGATGACGATCTCGCTCTTGCTCTTATAGATGGAATGCTCCGGAACGACGCCGCGCACCATGCTGAGCGGATAGATATTGGTCCAGCGGCCGACGACGGTTCCAGGATTCAGCACGCTGTTGCAGCCGACCTCCACATGGTCTCCGAGCATGGCGCCGAACTTGCGAAGTCCGGTTTCATACTGTCTGTCGCCGTCTTTCACGACCACATTTTTACGGTCGGCCTTGACGTTGGATGTAATCGCGCCTGCGCCCAGGTGGGCCTTGATGCCGAGAATGGAGTCGCCCACGTAATTGTAGTGCGGCACCTCGCAGTCCTTAAACAGGATCACGTTCTTGAGCTCTGTGGAGTTTCCGACCGTGGCGCCTTCGCCGACGATCGCGTTTCCGCGCACAAACGCGCACTGACGAAGCTCTGCGTTTTCGCAGATGATGCAGGGCCCGTTGATGGAAGCGGACGGGGCGATCTTCGCACTCTTCGCGATCCAGATATCCTCCCCTTTCTGCTCATAGACGTCCGGATCCAGTGTGGGTCCGATCCTGCGGATGGTATCGCCAATGAGAGGCAGCGCCTCCCACGGATACTTCAGTCCGGCAAGAAGATCTGCCGCGATGGTTCCGCTCAGATCATACAGATTCTCGATTAAGCATTGTTCCATGTCTGCTGCCTCCTCTTTTTGTTGGTATTCTGTTTCCTGTAAAATTGTGATGCATACCGGTACATCGGCAGCATCTTCGATGCGCTGCTCTCCTGCTTGACCTGGTTGGTATAGCGTGCAACGTATTCTTTCAGCTTCTCATAATAGTCATCGGCGCTGACCGATCCGTCCACCACATAATTCAGGCCCTTCTCCCAGCTTGCCGTAAATGCGGGGCTGAGCAGAGGCTTGATGCTGCAGCGGACCACATCGCAGATCATCTCCCCCATCAGCGTCGGGGTCAGGATCTGGGTCTTCTTATTCAGGGAGATATAGCCGTTCTTCTGCAGCTTCTTGAGAATCTCCGCCCTGGTGGCGCTGGTCCCGATGCCGCTCGAGCGGATCTGCTCCCGAAGCTCTTCATCTTCGATCAGCTGCCCGGCGTTCTCCATCGCAAGGATCATCGAGCCCGAACTGTAGCGCTTGGGCGGAGAGGTCTTGCCCTCGCGGATCTCATATCCTTCAAAAGGAATCCGGTCCCCTTTTTTCAGCTTCTCGAGCGCGCTCAGAAGGCGGGGATCCCTGACGGTATCCTGATCGGAGCTCTCGGAGGATCCGCGATTGCCGCTGTCCGCCTGGGAAGCATCCTCGTCAGGTCCCTGGGATCCTGCCGGCTCTTTCTTCTTCATGACGGCCAGATAGCCTTCTTTTTCCTGCACACGGAGGGAGGAGAAAAACTGTTCTTTCTCTCTTTCCAGGGTGATCTGGATCCTGCGGTATTCAGCCGGGGGATAGAAGATTCCGAGGAATCGCTTCACGATCTGGCAGTAAACGCCGAAGCTGACCGAAGAGAGCCCCTTCACCGCCGCTGTCTGCCCGGTCGGGATGATCGCATAGTGATCCGTGATCTGCGCATCATTGACATAACGGGTTTTCGCGATCTTTTTCCAGGATCCCATGGACAGGGCTTCCTTCGCATAGTCCGACGCCGGGCCGAAGGACGTAAGGCCGCGTATGTTTTTGTCGATCTGTTTGGCGATCGCGCTTGACAGGACGCGTGCGTCCGTTCTCGGATACGTTGTGAGCTTCTTCTCATAGAGCTCCTGCGCGATATTCAGCGTCTGGTCGGGACTGATCCTGAACATCCGGCTGCAGTCATTCTGCAGTTCAGCCAGGTTATACAGCGCGGGAGGATTTTTCTTTTCTTTCTTTTTTACGACAGAGCGTACGGATGCATCCCAGGGTCCGGGATTTGGTATGCCGGCCTTCTGCGCCTCAATGAGCGCCTGCGCATCTTCCCGCTTCCTGAAGCCGTTTTCCTTATACAGCTTCGGGCTCTGGAAGAAGGCAGATCCCTCAACAGCTCTCCACTCTGCGTCGAAGGGAATCCCGTCCGCGGATGCCTTTGCAAAGACGCGGTAAAACGGCGTCTCCTGAAACTGGCGGATCTCCCGCTCTCTCGAGACGATCATCCCCAGCACGCAGGTCATGACGCGTCCGACCGACACCACACAGTAGCGCTCTCCCAGGAAGCTGGCCATGCCCTTTCCGTACTGCAGCGTGAGGGCCCTGGAAAAATTAATTCCCATCAGGTAGTCTTCCTTGGCGCGCAGATACGCCGCGTCGGACAGAGTGTCATATTCGGACAGGTCTTTTGCCTCGCGGATCCCGCGCAGGATCTCTTCTTCAGTCTGGGAATCGATCCATACGCGCTTTTCCGTTTTGCCGCAAACGCCCGCTTCCTGGCGCACGAGACGGTAGATGTATTCCCCCTCGCGTCCGGAGTCGGTGCAGACATAGATGGTATCCACGTCCGGCCGGTTGAGGAGCTTTTTCACAACCGCATACTGTTTGGAAGAGGACCTGATCACCTCATAGCGGTACTCATCCGGCAGAAACGGGATCGTTTCCAGGCTCCATTTTTTATATTTTTCATCATAGGCATCCGGGTAACTCATTGAGATCAGATGCCCGACGCACCAGGTCACGATGATGTGGTCGGATTCCTGGTATCCGTCATGCTTTGCCATGGTTTCCGAGAGCACCCGGGCAAATTCCTGGGCGACACTCGGTTTTTCTGCGATATATAAGGATTTCCCCATCTGAATTCCTTGCGTACTCTCAGCGTGCTGTGATATACCCCAGCGATACCAGGGTCTCTGCGCACAGAACCGCTCCGCCTGCCGCTCCCCTGAGCGTGTTGTGGGACAGTCCTATAAATTTCCAGTCATAGACGGAATCTTCACGCAGACGGCCGACCGAGACACCCATGCCGTTTTCGTAATTCACATCCAGCAGCACCTGCGGACGGTTGTCCTCTTCCAGATACTGGATAAACTGCTTCGGCGCGCTCGGCAGGTTGTGCTCCTGCGGGTATCCCTTAAAGCTGACCATCTTCTCGATCAGTTCTTCCTTTGTCGCCTTCTTGCGCAGCTTGACAAATACGGCTGCGGTATGGCCGTTCAGAACCGGCACGCGCACACACTGCGTGGTGATGACAGGCTCCGCGGCCGATACGATCTGTCCGTTCTCGACATGGCCGAATACGCGCAGCGGTTCCTTCTCACTCTTCTCTTCCTCACCGCCGATATACGGCACAATGCTCCCGACGATCTCCGGCCAGTCTTTAAACGTCTTGCCGGCGCCGGAGATTGCCTGGTAGGTGGTTGCAACCACTTCATAGGGCTCATATTCTTTCCACGCGGCGAGCACCGGCGTGTAGGACTGGATCGAGCAGTTCGGCTTGACCGCGATGAAGCCTCTCTTCGTCCCCAGTCTCTTCTTCTGCGCTTCGATCACATCAAAATGAGACAGGTTGATCTCCGGGATCACCATGGGAACGTCCGGCGTCCAGCGGTGCGCGCTGTTGTTGGAGACCACGGGCGTCTCCGCCTTCGCGTACTCCTCCTCAATCCTGCGGATCTCATCCTTGGACATGTCAACCGCAGAGAAGACCATGTCCACCCTGGACGCGATCTCACTGACTTCATTGACATTGTAAAGGACCATATCCTTCACAAGGGCCGGCATATCTGTGTCCATCTTCCACCGTCCGCCGACGGCTTCCTCGTATGTCTTGCCCTTGGATCGCTCACTTGCGGCAAGCACCTCTATCTGAAAATAAGGATGATCTGAAAGCAGAGTGACGAATCTCTGTCCGACCATTCCGGTTGCACCCAGGATTCCGACTTTTAACTTTCCCATAAATAGCACTCCTTTATATAGAACGAATACAATATCTTGAAAAGATTAAAACGAAACGCGCAATCTGTCAAGAAAAAGGCGTGCAGAGATATTCCGGATGCAGGGATTTGCACGCATTCCGGCATGGATGAGAGGAATCGCTGCTATGTTACAGTTCACAGACCAGTGAACTCTGCTCAAAGTTTGTGGGCACACTGAAAACACGTTGCCTACCCGCGCTTTGCATCGGTTGCATTGCAGCCATTCCCAGCTCCTATAAAAGCGTGGTCGCTTCTCCACTCCGTTTCGGTCGGTGCTGTACGAACGTCCACTGGACGTTCAGCACCCATGGCTGCAGCAACTCGCAAAGCTTAGTCGGCTGCCTATGGTTTTCAGTTGTGCCCACACAACTCCATGCAGAAGGTCGGAGGCTGGCCTGTGAGCTGTAATGCTGCTATAAGAAAAAATAATGAATCATGTAGAGAATTGTCCGGAACTCCATGGTATAATACCGCATTATGATCACACCGAAGATTACACAGCTGAACAGGGATCTCATCTTCCGCTACCTGGGCTTCCAGAGCAGAGGTCTGTTTGACATGGGAAGGGCGGACCATCTGTCCCGCCTTCAGGAACAGATCACACGCTGCGGGGAGATGGTTCTTTCCATCAGCGACGTGCGGTGCGTCTACCGGATTCACCCTGTCTCCTCGATCCTTCTGGACAGGGATTTGGAGGAAGATCCGGACGCGCCTTCAAAGGTGCTGCGCCTTGAAGGAAATGACATCCGGCGCCTTCTGGACGGCGCGGATGAAGTGGTCCTGATGGCGCTTACGCTCGGGGCGGATCTTGAGAGACTCCTGATGCGCGAGGAAGTGACGGATATGTCGGATGCCATGGTGCTCGATGTTTGCGCCTCCGCCGCGGTGGAAAGCGCAGCGGATGACTTTGAGGCGAAGCTGTCTCAGGAACTGCTTGCGGAGGGAAAGTATCTTACCAACCGGTTCAGTCCCGGGTACGGGGACCTTCCGCTCCATACGCAGCGCCCGCTCCTTTCGCATCTGAATGCGTCCCGCGCGATCGGTGTGACGCTCACGCCCACGAACCTGATGGTCCCGCGAAAGTCGGTCACAGCCATCATGGGAATCTGTGATCACATCAAGGAGCAGACGCTGGGCGGATGCGGCAGCTGCCCGCTGAAGACGAAATGCACCTACCGCGCCCACCATATGCGGTGCTATGATATGGAGCAGGCGAAGGACTGCAGGAAGCAGTCATAAAGAAAAATGGAGAAGAATATGAATCAGTCATTTACCTATCTGGACGGCGGCATGGGCACCATGCTGCAGAGCGCGGGGCTCAGACCCGGGGATAAGCCGGAGGTGTTCGGGATGCAGCACCCGGATGTCGTGCGGGACATCCATCTTCGTTATATCGAAGCCGGGAGCGATGTGATCTATTCGAACACATTCGGAGTCAACGCCCATAAATATGAGGGCTCCGGCTATGATGTGTCCGAGGTCGTCAAAGCCAATATCTCGATCGCAAAGAGCGCTGCCGCTCTTGCGCCGGACGGAAGAAAGGTTCGTGTCGCGCTGGATATCGGCCCCATCGGGGAACTGATGCAGCCGCTGGGCACTCTCTCCTTCGACGAAGCATATGCAGTGTTTGCGGAGATTCTGACTGCCGGCGAGGCTGCGGGCGCGGACCTGGTGATCTTTGAGACCATGACGGACCTGCAGGAAGTGAGGGCCGGCGTGCTGGCCGCAAAAGAGAGCACTTCCCTGCCCGTCTGGGTCACGATGACGTTTGAAGAGAACGGGCGCACCTTCGCAGGGACAGACGCCGCCGCCATGGCGCTGACACTGGATAAGCTCGGTGTTGAGGCCATCGGCGTCAACTGTTCTCTCGGCCCGGAGGAACTGATTCCCATCGTCTCTGAGATTCTCCGGTACACGGACAAACCCGTGATCGTCAAGCCAAACGCCGGCCTTCCGGATCCGAGGACCAGCCTGTACGCGATGACGCCGCAGACCTTTGCGCGCCAGATGCTGGTTTATCCGGAGATGGGCGTTTCAATCGTCGGCGGGTGCTGCGGAACGCAGCCGTCCTTTATCAGCGCCCTGCACGAAACATTTGAATCGGATGCCGTCCTGAAGACAGAGAAACACGCTGACAGCGAAAGGATGCGTGAAACGGTCAACGGCGTCTGCTCCTGTGCCAGGGTTGCGGATCTTGACGGGGACGTGCGCGTGATCGGTGAGCGTATCAATCCGACCGGCAAAAAGCGTTTCCAGCAGGCGCTCGCCGAACACGACATGAATTATATTATGAAATGCGCAATCGACCAGACGCAGGCGGGGGCGGATATCCTGGATATCAACGTAGGCCTTCCGGGCGCCGATGAGGCGGCCCTGATGAAGGAAGTCGTCTTTGCGGTCCAGAGTGTAACCGACCTTCCGCTGCAGATTGACTCAGCCACGCCTGAGGCAATCGAAGCAGGCCTTCGCGCATGCTGCGGCAGGGCGATCGTAAACTCCGTCAATGCGGATGAAGAGCGCTGTCAGCAGATCCTTCCGATCGTCAAAAAATACGGCGCCTGTGTCATCGGGCTCGCACTGAAGAAATCCGGCATGCCCCAGACGGCAAAGGAGCGCATTGAAAATGTGCAGAAGATCCTTGAGATGACGGATGCGTACGGAATCCCGAGGCAGGACGTGATTATTGACTGCCTGGCGCTTACGATCTCTGCGCAGCAGGAACAGGCGATGGAGACCCTCCGTGCGGTTGAATATGTCAGCAGGGACCTGGGAATGCACTGCACGCTGGGGGTCAGCAACATCTCCTTCGGCCTTCCGATGCGCAAGATGGCGACCGTCAGCTTCCTGACGCAGGCGATGTACTGCGGCCTGGATCTTCCCATCGTGAATCCGAACCAGGTGGAGATCATGGATGCCGTCGCATCCTTCCGGGCGCTCTCCGGACAGGATGCATCCTGCGTTTCATACATCGAGCGGTTCAAAGACCGCACTGACAGTCCCCTGACCGTCTCTGCGGCTGCCGCATCCGGCGCCGGCGCAGCTTCGGGATCTTCGGATGCTTCCGGGGAGGATAATGCTGTGCGTAGTGCGGTCATTGCCGGCCTGAGCGGTGAGGTACGGGATCTGACGCGCTCTCTTCTGGAGGAAAAGGACGCGATGGAGATCATCGAACAGGACCTGATCCCCGCACTGGATGTGGTGGGCGAGCGATATGAGAAACAGGAGCTCTTTCTTCCGCAGCTGATCAATGCGGCGAACGCGGCCTCTGCAGGATTCGACCTGATCAAGGAGAGGATCTCGGAGAAGGACGGGGGCAGCATCTCCAAAGGAAAACTGATCCTTGCAACCGTAGAGGGCGATATCCATGATATCGGCAAGAATATTGTAAAGGTTGTCCTGGAGAACTACGGATATACCGTGCTGGACCTGGGCCGGGATGTGCCGCCTTCAAAGATTGTTGAGACGGCCGTGCAGGAAGACATCCGCCTGGTCGGACTCTCCGCCCTGATGACCACTACCCTCCCCGCAATGGAAAATACGGTCCGCGCCCTCAAGGATGCAGGACATCCGTGCAGCATCATGGTCGGCGGAGCCGTTGTGACGCCTGAATACGCATCTTCGATCGGCGCTGAGTATTACGCACGGGATGCGCGGGATTCCGTTGAAATCGCGAAAAAGGTGTTTGCAGATGAATAAACGCCCGCGCAGTGAGGCGCAGGCAGAATAAAAAAGTGCGCCGCAAGGCGCACACTAAAGGGGCAGGGCGCGTCAGCGCTCTGCCTCTGTTTTCTCCTCCAGGTATTGTCTGGATGCGGCAATCATCTGCTCCATCGACGCTCTTCCGGGCGCCCCTTCTGTCAGACGCTTCTCCACACAGGTTTTCAGGGAGATGGCGTCATAGATATCTTCGTCAAATTTCTCCGAGAACTGCCTGTATTCCTCCAGCGTCAGGTCATCCAGCGCGCAGTCCTTCTCAATGCAGAAAAGAACAAGCCGGCCGATGATGCCATGCGCGTCTCTGAACGGAACGCCCTTCAGGACCAGGTAGTCCGCGGCGTCCGTTGCGTTGGTGAATCCGTTCCGGGCGGAGGCTGCCATCACATCCTTCCTGAACTTCATGGATGCAAGCATGCCGTCGAACAGCACAAGATTGTCCCTGACGGTATCGATTGCGTCAAAGGTCTGTTCCTTATCCTCCTGCATATCCTTATTGTACGCAAGCGGAATGCCCTTCATGGTGGTCAGCAGGCTGAGAAGCGATCCGTAGACTCTTCCGGTCTTGCCGCGCACCAGCTCTGCAATATCCGGATTCTTCTTCTGCGGCATGATGCTCGAGCCGGTCGAATAGGCGTCGTCGATCTCTACGAACCTGTACTCATTGCTGTTCCACAGGATCACTTCCTCACTGAAACGGCTCAGGTGCATCTGGATCGTCGCAAGGATGCTCAGATATTCAATCAGGTAATCCCTGTCGGAGACACCGTCCATGGAATTGCGGGTCGGAAGGTCGAACCCGAGCTCCCTGGCCGTGAAGGACCTATCCAGCGGATAGGTCGTTCCCGCGAGCGCGCCGGATCCGAGCGGGCAGGTGTTCATGCGCTCTTTCAGGCTGCTCAGGTGTTCCCTGTCCCTTCGGAACATCTCGAAATAAGCGCCGAAATGATGCGCAAGGGTGACCGGCTGCGCCTTCTGCAGATGGGTGAACCCCGGCATATAGGTGTCCGGATTCTCTTCCATCACGTGAAGGATCGTCTCCAGCAGATGCTTCAGAAGCCGGTCCGTCTCCCGGATCTCATCGCGGATATAGAGCTTCATGTCCAGCGCGACCTGGTCATTGCGGCTTCTGCCGGTGTGAAGCTTCTTCCCGGTATCTCCGATCCTGTCAATCAGGTGCGCTTCCACGAAGCTGTGGATATCTTCGTATTCGGAGGTGAATTCCAGCTTACCGCTCTCGATATCGGAGAGGATCGAGCCGAGGCCTTCGATGATCTGCTCCGCCTCCGCATCACTCAGAATCCCCTGCTTGGCCAGCATCGCGGCATGCGCAACGCTTCCGTGGATATCCTGGCTGTACAGTCTTTGATCAAACGGAAGCGAATCATTGAACTTCTTGACAAGCGCATCCGTCTGCTTCGTAAACCTGCCGCCCCAAAGCTGTGCCATTTTCATTTCCTCCTTTAGCCAATTCCCGTTCTTTCTTTGAAAACACACATCCGCAGTAATCCTGCCGGTAGAGTCCGTACTTCTTCGACAGTTCCACGGACCTGTGATAGCCGCCCCTTTTCTTGAAGTCGGACGGAAGATGCCTTACGCCATAGATCTCCTCCAGCTCCCCGCCGATCTCATTGATCTTGTCCGCTCGCTTCAGAGGACTGATGGAGAGTGTGGTTGTGAAAAAATCATACCCGCCCTGAGCGGCAAGGGCGGCGCTCTCTTCCATCCGCAGGCGGTAGCAGGCAAAACAGCGCTCTCCGCCCTCCCGGATCTGCTCCAGGCCTCTGACCGCCGCATAGTATTCGGACGGATCATAGCGTCCCGGAAGAAAATGAACCGGATAGCGGGTCTTCATCTGCGCGATCAGGCGCTGCAGTTCCTCTTCCCTGTGCCGGTATTCTTCCGCAGGCTCAATGTTCGGATTGTAGAAGAAGTCCGTGATCTCAAAATACTCCGACAGATATTCCAGGACATAGCTCGAACACGGTGCGCAGCAGCTGTGCAGAAACAGTCTCGGCGCCGCTGTGCCCTTCTCTTCCACCTCCCGGACCTGTTCCAGAAGGGCGTCCAGCGCCTTCTGATAATTGATCTTGTTCATGCTCTTCTCAGCGCTTTCCGGTATGGCCGAATCCGCCCTCTCCGCGGTCGGTTTCATCCAGCTCTTCGGCTGGGACAAAGGAGCATGCCAGATACGGCATCACCACCAGCTGCGCGATCCGCTCTCCGTCTTCCACGACTCTCTCTTCCGGCGTGTCGTTGTGAAGGGCAACCGTAATCTCCCCTCTGTAGTCCGAATCGATCACGCCCACGCAGTTGGCCGGGCGAAGTCCCTGTTTGGCCGCGAGGCCGCTGCGCGCGAACACCCCTCCGAAATATCCTTCCGGAATAGCCGCCGCAAGGCCCGTCCCGATCATCGCCGTCGTATGCGGGGCAATCACCGTCTTCCCGTTTCCGGTGCAGGCATACAGATCATATCCCGCGGCAAAGGCAGACCCCGCCTTCGGAAGCTGTGCCTGATCCTTCAGTTTTTTGATCGCAATCTCAACTGCCATGTTTATTCTCTCTCCATTGATCGTCAGTCTCTGTGTTCAAGTACGCCATCGGCGTACTTGCGCCCAACCGCGCGGACGCTTTAGCGGCCATCCACTGCGTGGTCGTGGCATCCGCGTCGGCATCCTGACAGGCAGGACATTGATGCGCAATATTGTATCACACCTGCCGCATTCCTTAAATAAGCAGCATGGCATCGCCAAACGAAAAGAAGCGGTATCTCTCCCGGACGGCCTCCTCATAGGCGGCCAGCACATGCTCTCTTCCGGCAAATGCGCTCACCAGCATGACCAGCGTGGATTCCGGCAGATGGAAGTTTGTGATCAGGCCGTCGATGACCTTGAACCTGTACCCGGGATAAATAAAGATCCCCGTATCCATCTCGCCGCTTCGAACGGTCCCGTCTTCATCGGACATCGATTCCAGCGTGCGGCAGCTGGTCGTTCCGACCGCGATGACCCGGTGCCCGGAAGCATGCGTATCGTTGATCAGCTTCGCCGTCTCTTCTGAGATCATGCAGTGCTCGGTGTGCATATGATGCTCTTCCACATCCTCCGCCTTGACCGGGCGGAAGGTGCCAAGTCCCACATGAAGCGTCAGCTGCGCGATGTTGACGCCCTTTCCTTTGATCTCATCCAGCAGTTCATTTGTAAAATGAAGCCCTGCCGTCGGCGCCGCCGCGGAGCCGTCCAGCTTCGCGTACACGGTATTGTACCGCGTCGGATCCTCGAGCCTGTGCGTGATATACGGTGGAAGCGGCATCTGACCGAGCCGGTCCAGGATCTCCTCGAACACGCCGTCATAGGTGAAATGCACCAGCCTGTTTCCGTCTTCAAGAACCTCCACAACGTCCGCCTTCAGAAGGCCGTCTCCGAAGGAGAGCCTCGTCCCGGGGCGGCAGCGTTTGCCCGGACGCACCAGCGTCTCCCAGGTGGATTCTCTTCCCTCAATACGCCTGAGAAGCAGCACTTCAACCGCGCCGCCTGTATCTTCCTTCTCCCCGATCAGCCTGGCAGGGATGACTTTGGTATTGTTGACAACCAGCGTGTCTCCCGGATTTAAAAACTGCGGGATCTCTTTGAAGATATGATGGTAAACTTCACCGGTTTCCCGGTTCAGGCACATCAGCCGCGAGGAGGATCTGTCCTCCAGCGGATCCTGCGCGATCAGTTCTTTGGGAAGATCATAGTAAAAATCAGATGTTTTCATAATGGTTTTATAATCACTTTTCTTCTTTTTATGATCATGAAAGCCTCTATGCCGCTCAGACGGCATAAAGGAAAGAGGACATGTTCGAATGCCCTCTTTCGGTTCTTGCTATACACAGCCCAGAGTGCCGGTGCCCCGCCTTTTGACTCCTAGCTGTAAGCCAGGTGGGTAACCGCAACTGTGTCTCTGTCTTCCGTTCGAAGACGGCCTGACATCAATCACAGAGATATAGGAAACCCTTTCACGTCAATGTAGGTTCAAAAATAAACAGAACTGTCGAGCACCCCAGGTAATGTTGTCTTGTCAGTCTTGTTGAGACAAGTTCATTATGCCACCGTGAGATGAATTCGTCAACATAAATTTACCACATCCTGCGCTCTTATTGTTACAGTGTTCACAGGCCGGCCTCCGCCCTTCTGCATGGAGTTCTGTGGGCACAACTGAAAACCACAGGCAGCCGACGAACCTCTTATTCACGCAGATCAATGCCCAGCGTCTTCTTGAGCACCTTCAGGATCTTATGCACATAGCCGTCCAGCATTTCTGTCGTGAACGCTTCGTCCCGCGGCGTGAAGGTCAGTGTGAAGGCCATGGATTTCTTCCCTTCCGGCACCTGCTTTCCTTCGTATACGTCAAACAGCTGGATGTCGGTGACCCACTTGCAGGCGCTCCTGATCGCGTTCTCTACCTGCTCACAGGTGACATCCCGGTCCATAATCAGCGCCAGGTCTCTCTTCTCCTGCGCGAATTTCGGGATCGGCGTGAACTTCGGCGATACGCCGTAGTACGGCTCCAGAAGGCTGAGGTCAATCTCCATAATGTAGGACCTGGTGCGGAGGCTGAGATCCTTCGCCACCTCATAGCGGGTCCGTCCGAGATATCCGACCTTCACGCCGTCCAGGAGAATCTCCGCGCTCTGTCCGGGATGCAGGAACGGCTCATCCGCAGCCTGATAGGTAAATGACACATGCAGCTGCCCGGCTATATCCTCTGCGATTCCCTTGATGGTAAAGAAATCTTCTTCAATTCCCCACATGCCGACGCACAGTGTGCTGCGCTCTTCCGGATACTCTGTAAGCGGGAGGCTCTTCGGAACAAAGCGGCTGGCGATCTCAAAGAGTCTGCCGGAGACCAGGTTGTTCTTCTGGTTTCTCTCGATCGCATGGAGCATAGAAGCTGCCAGCGTGGTCCTGAGGATGGACAGGTCTTCATTGATCGGATTCATGATGCGTACAGCCTGCCTGCGGGGATCGTCCTCGGCAAAACGAAGCAGGTCCAGATCGGCCGGACTGAAGAATGAATAATGAATCGCTTCAAACAGTCCTTCTGCACACAGGCGCCTCTTCAGGCCAAGCTCTGCCTTCTGCTTCGCAGTCAGGCCGCCGGCCGTCACACGCGCGCTGGTCAGGAGCGTCGGCTGGATGTGGTCATAGCCGTACATACGGATGACCTCTTCCGAGATATCCGGATAATTCTCGATGTCTGTACGGTAGGCCGGTACCTGGAGCGTCAGCTCATCTTTGCTGATCTGCGGTGCAAACTGCAGATTCTTCATGATGCGCAGGATCTCTTCATCCGGTACACGGATGCCGAGCACGCTGTTCACCTTCTCCACGGACACCTTCATTTCATGCGGCTCTACAGAGTTGCCGGTATTGGTGTCACAGTGGGTCTTTGAGACTTTGCCGCATCCAAGCTCCTCGACCAGGTGGAGGGCTCTCTTCATGGCCATCACCGTCGTATATTCATCGATTCCTTTTTCATAGCGTGCGCTTGCGTCGGTTCTCTTGCCGAGCTGGCGGCTGGTATGCCGGATATTGTCACGCGCGAACTTGGCGGCCTCAAAGAGCACAGCGCTCGTTGTGTCACGGATCTCGGAGTTCAGTCCGCCCATGACGCCCGCAAGAGCGACCGGTCCGACGCCGTCGCAGATGCACAGATTGTTCTCATTTAACGAATACTCCTGCTCATCCAGCGTCTGGATCACTTCGCCATCCTGCGCGCGGCGCACAAGGATCCTGCCCTCCCGGATGAAGTCCTCGTCAAAGGCGTGCATCGGCTGTCCGAGTTCCATCAGGATGTAGTTCGTGATATCAACAATATTGGAAATGGAATTCATTCCCACCAGGGCCAGACGCTTGCGCATCCACCGCGGGGAGGGGCCGATCTTCACGTCATAGATGTAATGTCCGATATAGCGCGGGCACAGATCCGGCGCTTCCACGTCCACCCGAAACTCCGGCTTCTCGACGTCGGTCGGATGATAATCCAGCGCAGGCTCCTTCAGCTCCTTGTCAAGGACTGCTGCGACCTCGCGCGCGATGCCGAAGATACTCTGGCAGTCCGGACGGTTGGCGGTGATGGCGATATCAAAGAGCCAGTCATTAAGGCCCAGGATGGGCTTTACATCCGCACCCACGGGCGAATCTTCCGGAAGTTCCAGAAGTCCGTTGTATCCGGCGCCCTCAAACAGATCTTCGGTAACGCCCAGTTCAGTGCCCGAGCAGAGCATGCCGACGGATTCATATCCGCGCATCTTCCCCTTCTTGATCGTCATGACGCCTTCCACGGTGACGTGGTCTCTGGCAGTTGCATAGACCGTCGCGCCGACCAGCGCAAGCGGGAACTTCTTTCCGGCAGCCACATTGTCGGCGCCGCAGCATACCTGGAAGGTGCCGTGCTCTCCCGCATTGACCGTTGTCAGGCTCAGGTGCGTATCCGGAATCGGCTCGCAGGTCTCGACCAGGCCGACGACGACGCCAGAGATATCCTCTCCGACCTCATGCAGCTCTTCCACCTCGAATCCGCAGGAAAACAGTTTCTCCTGCAGTTCCTGGGGCGTACAGTCTATATCCACATATTCTTTCAGCCAGCTGAGTGGTGCTATCATAATTCATAACCTCCCCGGGAATTAGTTGTCGTTGATCTGATTCAGGACTCTGAGATCGGATTCAAACAGCTGCTTGATGTTGTTGATGCCGTATTTCAGCATTGCGACACGTTCGATGCCGATTCCAAATGCAAGACCGGAATAGACGTCCGGATCGATGCCGCAGTTCTCCAGCACCTTCCGGTTCACGATACCTGCGCCCAGGACCTCGATCCATCCGGTGTGCTTGCAGAAGCTGCATCCGGCGCCTCCGCATTCGAAGCAGCTCACGTCGACCTCCACGGAGGGCTCCGTGAACGGGAAGAAGGACGGACGCAGTCTTGTATGCGTCTCTTCGCCGAAGACTCTCTTTACGAATACGTCCAGCATGCCCTGCAGATCCCCAAGCGTGATGCCCTTGTCCACGACAAGGCCTTCCATCTGGGTGAACATCGGACTGTGCGTCGCGTCGTCGTCCGAGCGGAACACTTTGCCCGGGCTGAGGATCTTAATCGGAGGCTCCTGGTTCTCCATCACATGGATCTGCGCGGAAGAAGTCTGCGTGCGCAGGACAAATTCCGGAGACAGGTAGAAGGTATCCTGCATGTCTCTTGCCGGATGATCCTTCGGCGTATTCAGGGCCGTGAAGTTATAGTAGTCATTTTCCACCTCAGACCCTTCATAGATATCAAATCCCATTCCGGAGAAGACGTCGATCAGCTCGTTGCGCACCTGCGTGACAGGATGCAGGTTGCCGACCGGGCGTCTGAGTGCGGGCATCGTAATATCGATCTTCTCCATGTCATACCGCGCAAGAAGCTCCCGGGTACGCATCTTTTCATCCAGGGATCCGAAATACTCCATCGCCCAGGTCTTGAGCTCATTGACGTTCTTACCGAATTCCGCCTTCTGGGCAGGTTCCACGTCCTTCATGTACTTCATGAGCTGACCGATCCGTCCGGACTTGTCCAGATAGGACTTTCTTGCCTCATAGACCATCCTCGAATCGGTCAGATTGGCCGACTCCTTCTGGATCGCATCCCGTACGGAGGATATTTTTTCCCGAAGTTCATCCAGATTTGCCATGTTTTTTCTCCTTTATCTGTTGAATGTATCATAGAAAAAAGACCTGTCCCACTGCTGTTTGGGACGGGTCTTCTGACTTAGATCCGCGGTACCACCCAAATTCGAAGACGCCGCAGACAGCTGCACAGATCCTCTGCCAGACAGATTCACTTTGACGACTCCGCACTCAGACTGCCTGTATGCCGGCAGGCTGCATCCGCTTACCCAGTTCTGCAGGGATTCTTTTTGACGCGGCATCTTCCGATGGCCGGTCCCCGCTGCCTGTTTTCACGGAACGCTCCCATGCTGAAATTCATCGAAGGAACTTCTGCCGTCCTCACAGCCTCAGGAGCATCAGACGGATGTGCATGCACGCATCTGATCATCCTCCGGGACAGCTCTCTTGTCAGGGCTTCCTCCGACTACTTACACATGTTCACAGCTATGGGAGATTTTACAACGCACCTGTCTTTGATGTCAACCTGAAGCGCCCCTGTTCCAGCCTCGTTATTTCGGTTATTTGCGAAAAAAACGAAAATTATGCAAATTCCTGTCAAAAATCCATAGGTACTGACAATTGCGGATGAATGCAGGCTGGTGTTAAGATTAGTTCTGCTGCTGGCAGGTACATATCATTCATTAAAGAAAAGAGGCATCTATTATGAAAGACCGCAAGATTTACTGCATGAATCATATCTCTGACGCCGGACTTGCAGAGTTTCGCAAAGGATACTCCATTACGGAGAATATCGAGGAAGCTTCCGGCATACTGGTGCGTTCCGCAGATATGAAGAGCATGGAATTCCCCGGCAAGCTGCGTGCGATCGCCAGGGCCGGCGCCGGAGTCAACAATATCCCGCTGGAAAAATGTTCCTCGCAGGGAATCGTTGTCTTTAACACACCCGGTGCCAACGCCAACTCCGTCAAGGAACTGGTGATTGCCGGCATGCTGCTTGCATCAAGGGATATTATCGGCGGAAATGAATGGGTCCGGAAAAATGTGGAGGACGAGAACATCGCAAAAGACGGTGAAAAGGCCAAGAAGGCGTTTGCCGGACATGAGATCAAGGGCAAGACGCTGGGCGTCATCGGCCTTGGCGCCATTGGCGTGCTGGTCGCCAACGCTGCCGTCTCGCTGGGCATGAAGGTCTACGGATATGACCCGTATCTGTCCGTCAAGTCCGCATGGAACCTGAGTCCCATGGTTGAGCATGCAGCCTCTGTGGACGGCATCTACGAAGTGAGTGATTTTATCACCATCCATGTACCTGCAACGGACTCCACCCGCGGGATGATCGACGCAAAAGCGATCGCATCCATGAAGCCGGGCGTGACCGTACTGAATTTTGCAAGAGATATCCTGGTTGACGAGAAGTCCATGGCCCAGGCTCTGGAATCCGGCAAGGTCGGCAAGTATGTCACCGACTTCGCCAATCCGTTAAGCGCCACCATGGAGAACGCCATCGTGCTTCCGCATCTGGGCGCTTCCACCGAGGAGGCGGAGGACAACTGTGCGATCATGGCTGCCCAGCAGATGCAGGATTATCTGGATAACGGCAACATCGTCAATTCCGTCAACTTCCCTGTCGTTCAGGCAGGCATCTGTGAAACGGCGGAACGTGTCGCGGTGCTGCACCGCAATATCCCCAATATGCTCTCCCAGATTACATCCTTCTTCGGAGAAAGCGGACTGAACATCGAGAACCTGGCCAACAAGGCGAGAGGCTCTTATGCATATACACTGCTGGATACTGACAGCCCCATGCTGCACGATACGGCCCAGAAGCTGATCGCGCTCGACGGCGTTGTCCGTGTAAGGAGAATCGGCCGGTAAGGCATTCAGGATTAGGACTTACTTTCGCAGCTGCCAGAAGGCTACGGCGCTGGCCGCTGCGACATTGAGGGAATCGACGCCCTCCGAAATGGGAATGATCGCTCTGTAATCGCTCTTTTGAATCGTCTCCGGGCACAGCCCGAAGCCTTCATTACCGAGGATCAGGGCGATCTTTTCTTTTGCCGAAAGACGTGCATCGTCGATCGGAACGGCGTCATCGACCAGGGCCAGGCTGACGCTGCAAAAGCCGTTCTTTTTCAGAAACGAAAGGCCGCTGTCCGGCCAGACGGAGGATGGCAGGATCGTCCAGGGAACCTGGAAGATCATTCCCACGCTTACACGGACCGCTCTTCGGTAGAGCGGGTCGCAGCAGTCTGCACTCAGAAGCACACAGTCCATTCCAAGCGCTGCCGCGCTCCGGAAGATCGCACCGATGTTGGTCGGATTGGTCACCCGCTCGAGAACAGCAATTCTCCGGGCGCCGCGCACAAGATCTTCTGCCGCAGGCAGCTCTTTTCGCTTCATCAGGCACAGCATCCCTTTTGTCAGATGATACCCCGTGATCTTGGTGAGAACGGGAAGCGGCGCGGTATACACCGGTATGCCGTCTTTTGCCTGCATGGATCCGCCCTCCCCGGGAAGGGGGTTCTCTTCGCCGGGACTGGCAGGGCTGGGACTGGCAGTACAGGGACTGGCATTGCTGGGATTTGCAGTGCAATGATTTGCAGTGCAATGATTTTCAAGAAGGTCGCGGACCTTCTCAAGGAAGATCTCCTCGCACAGAAAAGAAACCGGCTCGTACCCGGCATCCAGTGCACGGCAGATCACCTGCGGCGACTCAGCAAGAAACACGCCTCCGTGAGGCTCATAGTAATGCTTCAGCTGCGTCTCATTGCACTGCATGTAGGGCTCCAGAGCCGGATCCTGCAGGCTGGTAATGTCAATTCTCTGCAAACGGTTCATATCAGTCTGCGTCTTAACCTGTCTGCCAGGTCATCTGTAGTCTACGCCTTCCCACACAATATTCTTCCAGCGGACCGGATCGGTATCGCCCTCCGTCGAGAAGCACAGAACCTTTGAGTCCGGCCCGAGCTCGAGCTGCTCTCTCACATCCTTCAGATCGTCTTCCAGCATGATCGATGCGAACGCGCCGAAGGTGGCGGCTCCCGACTCACCGGAGACAATGTGCGGATCTTCCTTGAAATTGCCTGCCAGCATCCGCATCCCGCGGCAGGTCATCAGATCATCCGCGGACACAAATCCGGCTGCATGATTCTTGAACAGGTCCCATCCGAGCTCGCAGGGCTCTCCGCACGCAAGGCCGGCCATGATGGAATCCATATCCCCGGTCACGACAACCTTCTCTCCGTCGCCCCGTCTGGCTCCCCGGAACATGCAGTCTGCTTTGTTCGGCTCTACAACGATCATCTTCGGCGGATTGTCCGGATACAGGGACGCGAAATACCCCACCGCAGATCCTGCCATCGCGCCGACGCCTGCCTGCACGAAGATATGGGTCGGACGCTCCTTGTACTGCTCTGCCGCCTCGTCCGCCATGACCGCATATCCCTGCATGATCCACAGCGGAATATCCTCATATCCCTCCCAGGAGGTGTCCTGGACAATCACGCCATGCTCATACTGGTCCGCCAGCGTGGAAGCCTTCCGGACGCATTCATCATAATTGAGGTCTTCGATCGTCACCTCTGCGCCGAGCGCTTTGATGTTGTCATAGCGAGACTGGCTGGTCCCCTTCGGCATCAGGATGATGCAGCGCTGCCCCAGCTCCCTGGCCGTCCAGGCGACCCCGCGGCCGTGGTTGCCGTCGGTTGCGGAGATAAAGGTTGCGCTTCCCAGTTCTTTGCGGAATGCATCCGACTTCAGAACGCTGTAGGGAAGATCCTTGATATCCCTGCCCATTTCCTTGGCAAGGTATTTGGCGATGGAATAAGCGCCTCCCAGCACCTTGAAGGAATTCAGGCCGTATCTCCAGGATTCGTCTTTGACGCAGATCCGCGCAACGCCCAGGTACTCTGCCATTTTCTTCAGATCCTGCAGCGGCGTTTCCTGATACTGCGGAAAGCTCCGGTGAAAATCTCTTGCGATGGTGACTTCTTCCTTTGACATCAGATGCAGATAGGGATCGTCCGTCTTTGGAAGATGATTGGGCTCATATTGCAAATGAATACTTTTCATGGCGTATTGATCCTCACACCAGGCTTCTGGCTTCGATATAGTAGCGTTTTTCAACCGCTTCTCCCATGGAGAAGGTCTTCCTCGGAAGCGCGCCGTCAGAGGCGACTGCCGGGAACAGACGGAACTTATCCATCGGAGGAAGCAGGAATCCCGCATTGGCCGGATTCTCCGACAGCGACCGCACGGCGTCTTCGCCATGGATATAGTCGATCTTATAACCCTTTCCGGTCACCAGTTCATCGAGCGCATTCTGCAGCGCACCGACCTCGATTCCGGAGGCGGGGTGGTCTATGATCAGTGTTTTTTCTTCGCCGCCTGCGATGACAGGGATGGCGTACTGCTTCTCTCCGGCAGCGGTTTTGGCCGGGGCAAGGAAGGCATCCCCATTCTGTGCTTTCAGGACACGGACGGTCTCATCCAGGATCTTTGCACCGTCCCCCTCCTGTGCGCCGAACATGACGCGGTGGATCGGTTCAAATACGATGCCTTCATCATGCACATTTTCAAGCTCGCACAGAGCGTAGCGGGCCGGATGAGAGGCGCGCTGCTCTTCGCTGAGGGTTTTCTTGATCTCTTCCCAGCTGGCCTTGGCGGTCGCCAGGGAATGGTTGCCGTCGCCCATTGCCATCAGCATCGCTTTGCCGTCTCCATAGACGCTGACGGCTTTGTCATAGAGACCGGACATGGCAAGGCGCGCGCCTTCCATCTGATCCTCCGGAATGAACGATCCGGTGATGTGTCCTCCGCCAAGCATCAGGTCCGTGTCATAGATGACGCTGGATCCTTCCGCTTTCTCGAGCGGTTCGATCACCGTGCGGTCCGGATCATCAATCAGGATCAGAATATGCGGAAGCTCCAGCGGAGCGCCCCTGCGGATCTTCAGCCTGGGCGGAATCCGCTCGACGATGGTCTTCTCCGTGGAACGGATCAGAGAAGCCGCCCCCGGTCTGTAGTCAAATGCATCCAGGTCGACGCAGATCACCAGGCCCAGCCGGCTTCTTCCTTCCGCGCTCCTTCTGACAAGCATACAGCCTGCGGGAAGTGTCTGAAGGATGCCGCCCGACACATAGTCCTCCATGGACCGGCGGATCCCTTTTATCCGTTTCTCTTCGTCTTCACTTCCCAGATAATACTCGGGAAGCATCAGGCGCAGCGTGGACGGTGCGTCCCCAACCAGTTCGTCCGCCCTCTTCCAGTAATCCGGATCCGACGTGTACTGGTCACATGCGACAACCGACCATTTCTCATAGTCTGTCCCGTCTTTCGGAACCATGATGTGCGGGATCTTCAGTCCCAGTTGATTCCAGCTGTATGCCATCTCTGTCCTCCTTGCCGCTGATGCGGGACTTCACCCAAACATCCCGCGGATAATCTGTACGGTCTCCTGGCCGATTCTCTTCTGGGCTTCTTTTGTGGAAGCGCCGATATGCGGCGTCAGGGAAACCTTCGGGTGATGCAGGAGTCTTTCATCCGTGCAGGGCTCTTCGGTATAGACGTCAAGGGCCGCGCCGGACAGTCTGCCGTCATCCAGCGCATCGCACAGGGCCGATGTATCCACCAGGGAGCCTCTTGCCACATTGATCAGAAATGCCCCGTCTTTCATGAGGGCGATCTTCTCTGCGTCAAGAAGCGGCTGTCCGTCCTCCCGGGCGGGCATGTGCAGAGACACATAGTCACACCTTCCGAGAAGATCCTCCAGCGTTGTATATTCATAGTCCGGAAGATCTTTCTTGTGCCTGCTGGTGTAGAGAACCGTCATGCCCAGCGCATCGGCGCGTTTTGCCACTTCCAGGCCGATCCGGCCCATCCCGATGATGCCGAGCGTCTTTCCGGACAGCTCCACGCCCTTGTACGCCTTCTTTTCCCATTTTCCTTCCCGCATCGTTACATTGGAGATGTAGAGGAAACGGGACAGCGCGAACATGTGCGCAATCGTCAGCTCAGCGACGGAGGCGCTGGACGCGGAAGGCGTATTGGTGACCGTGAGCCCTTTGTCTCTTGCATATGCAACGTCAATATTGTCCATCCCGACCCCGCCGCGGATGATCAGCTTAAGCCTTCCGGCCGCGGCGGCACAGTCGATGATGTCTTTTCTGACTTTTGTCGCGGATCTCACGACAAGAACGTCAAATTCTTTCACTTGTTCTTTCAGCTGGCCGGCATCATAAAACTGCTGTACAACTTCATACCCGGCCTCTTCCAGAGCTTTCACTGCTGTCTTATCCATACCATCGGAAGCTAATACACGTACCATTGCAATTCTCCTTTCTCTTCAGAGCAGAGACATATGCCTGACGAACTGATATGTATGATTATTTGTTATTTGTTGTTTTTCTCAAACTCCTTCATGAATTCGATCAGAGCTTCAACGCCTTCTCTGGGCATCGCGTTGTAGATCGACGCTCTCATGCCGCCGACCAGACGGTGTCCCTTCAGGTTTGTGAATCCATGTTCAACAGACTCTGCCACAAACTTCTTGTCCAGCTCGTCGTCGCCCGTGCGGAAGGTGACGTTCATGATGGAACGGCTGTCTTTCTGCACCGCGGACTTATAGAAGTCGGTGGATTCCAGATAATCATACAGCAGGGAGGCTTTCTCCACGTTGCGTTTCTTCATGTTTTCCAGTCCGCCGATGTCATTGAGGATCCATTCCAGCACAAGGTTGCAGATATAGATCGGATAGGTCGGCGGTGTGTTCAGCATCGAATTCTTGTCTGCCTGGACTGTGAAATTCCAGATCTTCGGGCACAGATCGCTTGCATTTCCGAGCAGGTCGTCACGGATGATCACAACCGCGAATCCTGCAGGCGCCATATTCTTCTGCGCGCCGCCGTAGATGACGCCGTACTTGCTCACGTCAACAGGCTCAGACAGGATGCAGGAGGACATGTCCGCGACAAGCGGGACATTGCCGGTCTCAGGAAGCGTGTGCCATTTGGTTCCGAAAATGGTGTTGTTCTCGCAGATGTGCACATAGTCTGCGTCCGGATTCAGATCCAGCTCGTCCTGGTTCGGGATCCTTGTGAAGTTCTCGGATTCGGTGGTGCCTGCGCATCTTGCTTCCTTGAGATACTTCTTCGCCTCCTTGAATGCGCCGCCGGAGAAATTGCCCGTTACGATATAGTCGGCAGACCCGGTCCTGGCGAGATTGAGCGGAATCGCCGTAAACATGCCGGTCGCGCCGCCCTGCAGGAACAGGACTTTGTAATTGTCCGGAATGGACAGGACTTTGCGCAGATTCTCCTGTGCGTCGCAGATAATCTTGTCATAGACCTTTGAGCGGTGGCTCATTTCCATGACAGACATTCCCGAACCGTTATAGTTGAGCATATCCTTCTGCGCTTTCAGAAGAACTTCTTCCGGAAGCATAGACGGACCGGCGGAAAAATTGTAGATTCTGTTTTCGAGCATGATTCATACCTCCTGATATAACTCGTCAGTCAGGGCATACGGGATCAAAGCAGATTCAGAACGCCGGATTCCTCATTAAACGCGTTGATGAGTTCATCCAGTTCCTTCGCCTGATGATGAACCGTATCCCAGGTGCCTTCGGTATCATACCACAAAGCGTTCAAATCTTCGACTGTCATTCCCTGCTGTTCGACCCAAGTGTAATATTTCAGGTTGTGAATCCGCTTGCGGCTCACATAGGTAAGCTCTTCCATGTTGTCGGTCTTCAGGTTCAGCATGTGCAGATTGTGGTCAAGCTGCGCTTCGCCGACACTGTATGCGCCGTACATTTCATTCAGCTCAGCGACGCGGCTTCCGTACATCACTGCGGAGTCGGTCAGGACGGTTCCGACCACGTCATGCTCTGTGAACTCGTAGTATTTCGCCATCTTGATGCAGCACAGGACGTTGGCGATTCCGCTGATGCCGAGCCAGGTGAGCTTCCCGATCATCTCCGGATCCAGCCTGAGCTCGTCCTTCAGGTACGCCTGGCCTTCGGGCGTATTGAACAGGCGAAGGAGTCTCTGGGAATCCTCATCGTCGATGTCGATCACCATATCCGTATTCTTCACGTTGTGGATCCACGGAACATGCTTGTCGCCGATGCCCTCGATCCTGTGGCCGCCGAATCCGTTGTTGAGCAGGGTCGGGCACTGCAGAGCCTCGCCGACTGCCAGCTTCAGGTTCGGATACAGTTCTTTCAGACGGTCGCCGGTTGACATGGTGCCGGCCGATCCGGAGGTGAAGCATGCGCCCGCGAAGCGGTCTCCGTCTTTTTTGATGGCTTCAAAGACGTCCACAAGAGCGTTGCCGGTGACGTTGTAATGCCACATCGGGTTGCCCATCTCGGCGAACTGGTTGAAGATCATATACTGCGGATCCATCTTCAGTTCATTGGTCTTGTCGAAGATCTCCTTGACATTGCTCTCGCAGCCGGGGGTCGCAATGACCTCTGCCCCGATCTCATGCAGCCAGTCAAACCGCTCCTGGCTCATCTCTGCGGGAAGGATTGCCACGCCCTTCGCGCCCAGGAGCGCGGAGTTGAATGCGCCGCCTCTGCAGTAGTTGCCGGTGGAGGGCCAGACTGCTTTCTGCGCATCCACGTCAAACTGTCCGGTGACCAGTCTCGGCGCCAGGCATCCGAAAGATGCGCCGACCTTATGGCAGCCTGTCGGGAACCATTTTCCAACCATCGCGACAATACGGCAGGGAACGCCGGATACAGAACTCGGGATCTCGATATAGTTCGGGACCTCGTTGTACAGCCCGCCGCTTTCCTTCGGCTCATTTTTCCAGGTGATGCGGAACAGGTTCAGCGGATTCACATCCCACAGGCCCACATTTTTGAGACCTTCCTTCACCTTCTCCGGCGTATGCTCCGGGTGCATCATCTGGTCAATCGTGGGAATGAGGATCTTGTTCTCCTTTGCCTTGCGGATATTATGCGCAAGGACGTCTTTCTTTATAGTCAGGTCAATCTTTACCACAACAGGTTCTCCTTTCTTGCTCAGGAATGGATGACAGTGCCTGTCAGCCCATTGATCCCGTCTCTGGCCTTCTCAAGCAGTGTGATCAGAGACTTTCTCCCGGGGGCGGACTGCGCAAACCGGACGGCCGCCTCCACTTTGGGAAGCATGGAGCCGGGGGCGAATTCACCGTCCCTGATATATTGTTTTGCTTCTTCTACGGTGATATCTGTAAGTTCTCTCTGTCCGGGCGTGTTGAACCCGACCGCCACGTGTTCCACGGCGGTGAGGATGATCAGCGTATCCGCATCCACCTCTTCCGCCAGTCTTTCCGCTGCGTAGTCCTTGTCGATGACGGCCGCGGCGCCCTTGAGATGGTTCCCCTCCGTTTTGAAAACCGGGATGCCTCCGCCGCCGCAGGCAATGACAACATGGTTGGTCTCGACCAGGGAACGGATGGTTCCGATCTCAACGATGGAGACGGGCTTGGGGGAGGCAACCACACGGCGGTACCCTCTGCCGGAATCCTCAATGACCGTATAGTTCCTCTCCTCGACCAGCTTCATAGCCTCTTCTTTGGTCATGAAGGCGCCGATGGGCTTCGTGGGATGCTCGAACGCCGGATCGTCCGGGTCCACCTCCACCTGTGTCAGCACGGTGGCGACGCCGACGTCGATGCCCCGGTTGAGCATCTCCTCGCGCATCGCGTTCTGAAGATCGTACCCGATGTACCCCTGACTCATTGCAACACAGACCGACAGCGGAACCGTGATGTACTTCTCGGGATCCGAGCGGACCAGTTCGATCATCGCGTTCTGGATCATTCCGACCTGCGGTCCGTTTCCGTGTGCGATGACCACCTCGCAGCCTTCCTCGATCAGATCCACAATGGCCTTCGCAGTGCTGCGGGTCGCAATCATCTGTTCAGGAAGATTGTTGCCGAGCGCATTTCCGCCCAGCGCAATTACCACTCTGTGTGCCATACCTGCATCCTCCTGTGGACCGGCTTATTCTGTCTTACTGAAACAGTCTGGGCTGATTTCTCTCAGCGAGCTTCTTCAGGGTTTCCTGCGGATTCTTGCATTTTGCAAGGAAGATCATTGCCGCGATGATATACGGCTTGTAGGAAGCCTCTTTGTACAGCGGATCAATGTAGCGCTCGAAGACGGACGCATCGACCTCTCCCTGCTCGCAGGAGACGCCGGAAATGTCAGCCGGCAGGCAGTGCAGGTACAGGGCCTTGCCGTCTTTGGTCGTCTTCATCAGTTCTTCGCTGCAGGTCCAGTCCTTGTGCTCGGCGTTCTGCGCCAGCAGCTCCTTCTCCAGGGCGTCGATGCCGTCGAAGTCCCCGTTTCCGTACAGCTCGGTTCTCTTCTCCATGGCCGCGAAGGGCGCCCAGCTCTTGGGATATACAATATCCGCATCCTTGAAGGCTTCCGCCATGCTGTTGGTCTTGGTAAAGCTTCCGCCGCTCTTTGCAGCGTTCTTTCTGGCGATCTCCTCGCATTCCGGGAATACATCATATCCTTCCGGATGCGCCAGGACGACGTCCATTCCGAAACGGGTCATCAGTCCGATCACGCCCTGCGGGACGGACAGCGGCTTGCCGTAGCTGGGCGAATAGGCCCATGTCATGGCCAGCTTCTTCCCTTTCAGGTTCTCGACGCCGCCGAAGTAATGGATAATCTCTTCCATATCGGCCATGCACTGGGTCGGATGGTCCACGTCGCACTGCAGGTTGACCAGCGTCGGCTTCTGTTCCAGAATTCCGTCGTGATAGCCCTGCGTGACAGCGTCGACGACCGTCTTCTGATAGGTGTGGCCTTTTCCGATGTACATATCGTCGCGGATACCGATGACGTCCGCCATGAAGGACACCATGTTCGCGGTCTCCCTGACCGTCTCGCCGTGCGCGATCTGACTCTTCTTCTCATCCAGGTCCTGCACTTCCAGACCGAGCAGGTTGCAGGCGGATGCAAACGAGAATCTGGTACGGGTGGAATTGTCGCGGAAGATCGAGATACCCAGTCCGGAATCAAAGATCTTCGTGGAGATGTTCTGCTCTCTCATATATCTCAGCGCATCGGCGACTGTGAAAACGGCAGCAAGTTCATCATCGGTTTTATCCCATGTAAAGTAGAAATCATTCTCATACATGTTGCCGAATGACAGCGTGTTCAGTTTGTCGATAAATGCCTGCAGTCCCTTGTCCATGTTGGTTTTCCTTTCTTTGTTGTTTGTTGTTTAAGAGGGGTCAGACCCCTTCAGGGGGCCTGATCCCTCACAATGAGCAGCATTATACGATATTGTTGTCGGTCTTTCCTGCGCGGAATACCGTGACATCGTCGGTCTTTTCTTCGGTCGTATACAGCGGGATGGCCGCGGTCAGAACCGCGCAGACCCTCACAAGATCCTGCTTCCAGGTGATCTCGTTGGGCGCGTGCGCCTGGCTCTCGGCGCCCGGTCCGAATCCGACGCACGGGATGCCGTAGCGTCCCTGGATGGCGACGCCGTTGGTCGAGAAGGTCCATTTGTCAGTCAGCGGACGGTCGCGGAGCTCTTTCTGGCTCTCCGGGCCCATTCTCTTATCGCCGTACAGCGCTTTGTGCGCGTCCACCAGGCACTTCACATGTGCAGCGCTCTCCTTGTTGATCCAGGTCGGGAAATACGCCTCTGTCTCATAGACTTCACCGGTCCATGCCGGACGGTCATACATGTACATGGAGACCTTCACGTCGTCCCCGTACTTGCGCACTGCCGGAAGATCCTCGATCTCCTTCAGGCAGCTGTCCCAGGTCTCGCCGGCCGTCATGCGGCGGTCAATGGAGATCGAGCAGGAGTCTGCGACGGCGCAGCGGCTCGGTGAGGTATAGAAGATCTGTGAGACCGTGCAGGTGCCCCTGCCGAGGAATCTTGCGTCTTCATAGTGATCCGGGTTGTACTTCGGGGTCAGCATCTTGGCAAGGCCCTTGATCGCTGTAGACTCGGTACAGTCATTGTTGTTGAGCGCACGGACGTCCTGGATAATATCCGCCATCTTGTAGATCGCGTTGTCGCCGCGCTCCGGGGCGCTTCCGTGGCAGGAGACGCCGTGTACGTCCACGCGGATCTCCATGCGTCCTCTGTGGCCTCTGTAGATGCCGCCGTCCGTCGGCTCAGTGGAAATGACAAATTCGGGACGGATCTTGTCTTTGTTGACGATGTACTGCCAGCACAGTCCGTCGCAGTCCTCTTCCATGACGGAACCGACGACCATGACCTTGTATCCCTCGGGGATCAGGTCCAGGTCCTTCATGATCTTGACAGCATATACAGCGGATGCGGTGCCGCCTTCCTGGTCGGAGCCGCCTCTTCCGTAGATGACATCGTCGTCTTCCCAGCCTTCATACGGATCCGCGGTCCAGTTTTCACGGTTGCCGATGCCGACCGTATCGATGTGCCCGTCAATGGCGATGATCTTCTTGTCGTCGCCGATGTCGCCGTTCTTGCCGGCCCATCCGATGACGTTGCCCAGGCCGTCGATCTCGACCTTGTCAAAGCCGACCTTCTCCATCTCTTCCTTGATGCAGCAGACAACTTCCTTCTCTTCACAGCTCTCACTCGGATGCGAGATCATAGCGCGAAGAAATGCGGTCATGTCTTTTTTGTATCCTTCAGCTTCCTGTTTGATTCTTTCATAATCAAGTTCCATGAATGAGAGCCCTCCTAATGATGAGATTGGCAGTTGCAAGATATATTGTAATGAAACCAAACATTTTGTCTGATTTCATTGTACCATTTTGTATGCACATGTCAAGAGAACCGGCGCGCCGCCGGCGCTAATTTCCTGCTGATTTCCTGCTCATTTCCTGTACCAGGTATGCTCCATCGGAAGGGTGCATCTCAGCTCGTGATCATATGCATAATATGCGCCGGCGATGGCAGGCGCGGCCGGAATCGTTGTGATCTCTCCGATCCCTTTGCTGCCGTACGAGACCCCCATCAGCTCGTCCCGCTCGACACAGATTGCATGAATCTCCGGAATCTGGTCCGCGCGCAGAAGTCCGAGCCTGCCGTACCTTGCCGTGCTCCTGCACTCACTGAGCGGGAAGTCTTCCGTGCAGGCGTAGCCCATTCCCATCAGGACCCCGCCTTCGATCTGGCCCTGTATGGAGAGCGGATTCACCACCTTGCCCGCGTCGTAGGCCGAGTAGATGTCGCATACCTTCCCCTCCTC
>CAJOKX010000002.1 GCA_905235415.1 uncultured Lachnospiraceae bacterium | reverse complement strand
ATGGAAGCGACCACGCTTCTATAGGAGCTGGGAATGGCTGCAATGCAACCGATGCAAAGCGAGGGCAGGCAACGTGTTTTCAGTGTGCCCACAAACTCCAAGCAGAGTTCGCTGCCCTGTGAACTGTACGATTCTGCAGAATTTTACGCTGCATTTTCAGCCGGATCCTTTCAGACAAATACATATTTCTCCATGCGCTCAAACGCCTCCCGGATCCTGGACATTGGGGAGGCCAGGTTCAGCCGGATATGGGCCGGTCCTTCGAAGAAGGAACCGCTCTGCCAGCCGACGCCGACACGCCATCCTGCGGAAACAACCTCCTCCGCCGTCCGCCCGGAAGCCTTCAGATAGTCTGCAATATCCAGCCACATCATGTAGGTTCCCTGCGGCCTTGCGGCGTGCACGCCGGGAAGCCTGTTCTGTATGAAGTCCATCGCGAAGGATCCGTTCTCCTCCAGCGCATGGTTCAGCTCGCCGACCCACCGCCTGCCCTCGGGGCAGTACCCGCCGCACAGGGCGTGCATGGAGAGCACATTCATTTCATTATAGTTGGTCAGGTCCCCCTCCTCGGTCACCTTCCGGCGCAGGTCCTCGTTGTAAATGATATGGTAGGACCCGATCAGGCCGGCGATGTTGAAGGTCTTGCTGGGCGCGTACGCGGCAAGCACATGCTCTTTTGCCCACGGGCTCACGTCCTGCAGCGGCGTATGCGGGTGAGCGGCAAATGTCAGGTCCGCCCAGATCTCATCACTGATTACATCCACATGGTATGCTTCCAGGAGCGCGGCCATCTCTTCCAGCTCACGCCTCTCCCACACGCGTCCCGTCGGATTGTGCGGAGAGCAGAAGATCATGACGCGGATCTTCTCCTCCCGGATCCTGCGCTCCATGTCGTCAAGATCCATGCGCCAGATCCCGTCTTCATCGAGCTTCAGCGGGCTGTAGGAGCATCTGCGCTTCTGCCTCCACGTATCGCTCCTGAAACCGACATAGCTCGGACTGTGCAGAAGGATCGTGTCGCCCGGCTGCGTCAGCACCCGGACGGCGCTGGTGATAAAGCCGTGGACCCCGTTTTCATACCCGATCTGCTCCCGCGTAAGATCCGCGTGCGCGCACCTGCCTTCCGGCCCGGAAGGGGTGCCCTGCCGCCACGAGATGATCGCGTTATAGTATGCATCCGAGATGCCGAAATAGCCGAACGCCGGATGTGAGGCCCTTTCAATGATCGCGTCGGTTACGCCGGGAAAGGTGGGGAAATTCATATCCGCCACCCACATCGGGATGAAATCGAATCCGTCATCGGGCGCGTCCGGTTCAAACTGCCACGTTTTCGTTCCGACTCCGTCCAGTGCGTACGCGTCTTTTCCCCTGCGGTCCATCAGGGTCGTGAAATCATATCTGTATTCCATTCAGAAAATGCGCCTCCCCCGCAGTACTGTGAGTGCCGCCGCCTCCCGGACCACATAATGCACCTGCATCAGCGGATCAGAAGCTGCCGGTATGCCGACCGGATCCGTATAGCCCACATCCTCCGCGATCATGAGCGCGCGGCAGATGTGGAAGTTGTTGGACACAATGCCGCAGGATGTCTTCGCGCATCCTGTCAGCGCATCCGAAAAGATCAGGTTCTCCCTGGTCGTCGTCGAACCATCTTCCAGGATCATCCGCTCTTTCGAAAGGCCTTCGGCGGTCAGGTATTCAAACATACACTGCGCCTCGGAAATGTCCTCATTCTCCCCCTGTCCCCCGGAGAGGATCAGGGTGGTTTCAGGATGCGCCTTTGCATAAGAAGACGCCTCTTCCAGCCTCTTTTGCAGAGCCTTTGAGGGCCGCGTCCCCCGCACCTGCGCGCCCAGGATAATCGCATATTCCGTCTTCCTCTCCTCTCCCCTGCGCATCGCCCTGAGGATCGGAACGCATTCTGCCGCCAGCAGGACCAGCCCCGCAAGCACGATGAAAAGCAGGATCTTCCCGGCAGCCGGAAGGAGCCTTCCCGAAGAGAATCCGGATGCGAACACCAGAAAGAAGGCACATCCCAGCGCAAGCCAGAACCATCCGAAATCCACGCTGAACCCGGCGTAGAATGAGATCAACAGATAATAAAGAACGCAGATTGTTCCCGCGCATGCTGTGATTCCACGCATGGACATCCTCCCCTCTCTGAGAACCCGCCTCGCTGTATCCTGTCAGATTGCGCCCTATACCCTGCCTTAGCGGGATATAAGGCGCACTTCATCTTCTGTGTGAAAAACCTCTGTTTACTGCTCAGCTTCTTCTTCAGAAGCGGCAAGCATCTCCTGCAGTTCCGCCTCCAGCTCCTTCGTACGGCCATGGCACTGCTTGTACTTCCTGCCGCTGCCGCACGGACACGGTTCATTGCGCCCGATCTTTCTCGGCTTGATGACCGTATTCATCTTCTTGGCTTCCAGATAGAACTTTTTGCGCGTCTCCTCATCATAGATCGCGTCCCACTGCGGAAGATTGTAGAGCCAGTCCGCCTTGGCGTCGACCATGTTCTTGTAGAGCTTCTCGGTGTCAAACGCCAGAGACACCTCGGTATCCTCCTCCATCGTTTCGATGGGGTTGGGCTCTTTGAGCGAATCATTGATTCCGTCCAGGAATCCTGTCATGATCTGGATATCCAGGCCGTACTTTTCAGCCAGTTCCTTTACAGTGCCGCGCACCTCTTCTTCCGGACTGGCGAGCAGCTGTTCGTAGACGCCCTTCTCCTGCTCAAAATAATCCGCCCAGAACGCCTGCATCTGCTTCTGATCTGCCTGCTGGTTGTAAGCGTATGATCTCCACTCTTCAAGTAATGCCATCTTGTTCACCCTCAATTCTTCTTTACTCTGTTTTATTCATATCCATCTGCCCGCAGAGTGCTTTCTGCAAGGCAGCACTGCATCAGTATACCGTATCATTCCGGCGGATTCAAGGCTGGTTGTTTCGCACACGCGTATGTGCTACACTGTCGCTGAATCTCCACATGAAAGGAAATGATCCGCATGAATCATCTGAAACGCATTCTTGCCATGGCAGGCGTCATCCTGGTAGCGGGAATCTGGCTTTCGACGGTCATCATCGGCTTCACCGGAAAGAATCAGGATCTCCTGATGGCATTCATTGTCCTGTCCGTCTTAGTCCCCGTCCTGATCTACGCCATGCTGCTCATCGGAAGGGTTGTCTCCGGTTCCCCCGCAAAGGAAGAACTGGACAGGGCGCTGCCCGGAAACAGCGCGCCCGCCGGCAAGACGGACAAGACAGAAGCAAAGCCGGACGGTGCAAAAGCGCCGGACGCAGAAGACCTGAAAGAGAACAGGCAGGATCCGCACTGAGCGGAACCTGCCCCTTTTCTTTCTAAGGCGTTTATTATTTTCCGTACCGGAAGATGGTATAGCCTGCCGTCACGCCGACCTGCGTGCAGCCTGCCTGCACGAGGAATCCCCCGTTTGCCTGCGCCTCCTCCACGATCAGGTATTTCGCTTTGCTCCGTTTCATCTCTTTCTGAAACGCTTCCACCGTGATCGTGTCGTCTCTTCCGTACATCGCATCCAGAATCAGCGCCCGTCTCTGATAGCTCTTCTTCCCTTCTCCATACGTGATTCCCGTGGAACGGTTTCCCTCATAGTACAGACGAAGGTTCCGGTTAAACAACAGACGGATCGTCGGATCATACTGCCGCACCGAGAATTCAATCGAATACGGGAAGACGCATACCGGGTACATCCTGGAGCTGCGCTTGAGCCATTCCTTTGAATTGTGGTCCATCGGCTTTTCCAGCTTCGCCGCAGCCTTTTCATAGGTCCTTGTCGTCTTAAAGTCTTCATGGATCGCGTCGCACAGAACCGGAACCGCCCCGTCCACCTTATAGACGTTGGTCGGGAGTTTCAGGTTCATAACGCCCGGATTGAGCGGAATGAGCACTGCCAGGACTCCGAGAAGCGCCGCATATCCCAGGATGCGGATCATTCTGCGCCGGATCGATACCGCCGCCTTTGTGATGTAATAGGCAGCGCCCGTCGTGACCGGAAGCACCCAGAAAAAGCGGTAATAGATCGGCGTCATGCCGAACTTCGGAACCAGGATCCTGGCCAGGAACGGATTGCACACCGTCACCAGGCACATCAGAAGGACTGACAGGAAGGTCCATGTGGCGCTGTCGCCGCGCGCCTCTTCCACATAATCCGGATCCCCGTATTTCATATCCCGGTCTGATCCGTCCACGGTCACGACCTCCAGCGGGTTCTCTTTCTTTTTCCCGCGAAGGCCCAGGAACGTCATCACGGCGATTCCGGCAAGGAAGATCAGAAAAAACGGCCAGCTTTTTCCGAGATAATTGCGCAGGCACACCCCCACAAAGGAGAGCCCGTATTCTCTGACTGTTACGCCTTCCATAGGGTCACCTCCAAGTCCTGAGCACGATGGTTCCGTGCTGTATCATATAATAGACAGCCGCCCACAGGATGGCCGGAAGGCATCCGAGCACAAGCGGGACCAGAAGGTTCCATTTTCCGCGGATGCAGATCAGCGGAAGGACAGCCGCCATCACAAGCACCAGCGCCATCAGGCAGCTCGCGGAGAAACAGATCCCCGCCGCCATCAGCCAGAACAGATTGCGGAACGGGAAGGCCCCCTCCTCTTTTTCCTGCCAGAGCAGGATGCAGATGGCAAGCGCACATATGATCACGCTGTTTACGACCATGGATTTTCCCTCGTAGGAACGGTCAAACAGGAAGATCCCGGGCATGTAGATGGTAGAGGAAAATACATTGATGAAAAAGACTGTGAAGACAAACAGGTCCGCCCGTCTGCGCGTCTCTTTTCCGGGTCTTTGCGAGATGGAAACCACCTTGTTCCCGGCGCTTCCCCTGTCCGGAAACAGGACGCGGCCCAGCGTGTAAACGGAAAGGTAGCTGATCAGGACATTGATCACGCTCATCACGCTGCGTGCCTGCACGATCACAGGCAGTCCCCTGAAGAGGGAACTGACGGCCGCGTTGTAATACGGATAGCAGCTCATCGCGTACCTTGCCTGGAAGGCAGCTGTGAATGTCCCGGTTGAAGGGTCATATCTCCCGATGGTATTGGTCGCAAGCGCTGTGGCGGAGGTGCCCACATACCACCCCGAATCCGCGGAAGCGTCTGAATACAGAAGCACATATATGGCCGTGAAGGCGACCGCCGCCAGAAGCAGCGCCGCATACGGGCCGTGCAGCTTCAAGCGCTGCGGAATGGATAAGAGGCTCTGCTTCCAGCTGCCGTATCCGCACGCAATGCCCGCGATGATCAGCGCCGCTGCGAGAATGCCGCTCAGAAGGGCAAGTGTTCTGAGGGGAAGCAGTGTGAACTCGCAGATCAGGCACAGCACCTCAAAAAGTCCGAAATATACAAAATATCCCAGAAGCAGTGCGCTGCTCATTGACCAGGACTGCTTTCCCCGGACCCGCATGACGGCTGATCCCGTACACAGAAACAGGAACAGCTGCACCACCAGGGCCGCGCATGCAAGAAGCAGAATCTTCATACTACACCTCAGCGATAGATGATGTCTTCGCGGCCCGGGCCGTTCGAGACCATCGTGATCGGATAACCGATCTTCTTCTCAATAAACTCGATATACGCTCTGCAGTTTTCCGGAAGATCCTCATACTTCCGGATACCGCGGATATCGCATTTCCATCCCGGAAGGACCTCCCATACCGGCTTGGCTCTGCGAAGCGCGGGGGTCGTCGGGAATTCATCCGTTCTCTTCCCGTCAATCTCATATGCGACACAGACCGGAATCTCGTCCAGATACCCCAGTGCGTCCACGACCGTAAACGCGACGTCGGTCGCGCCCTGCATGGCGCATCCGTACCGGGAGGCAACCACGTCATACCAGCCGACTCTTCTCGGGCGTCCCGTGGTCGCGCCGTATTCTCCGCCGTCTCCGCCGCGTCTTCTCAGCTCCTCGGCCTCATCGCCGAAGATCTCCGATACGAACTCGCCTGCGCCTACTGCCGACGAATACGCCTTGGTGACGGTAATAATCTTTTTTATCTCGTACGGGGCGATGCCCGCGCCGATGCTGCCGTATCCGGCGAGCGTCGGGGAGGACGTGACCATCGGATAGATCCCGTGGTCCGGATCCTTCATCGTACCCAGCTGTCCCTCCAGCAGGATCGTCTTTCCCTCTTTGACAGCGCTGCGCAGGAAGGCGGATGTATCCGCCGCATACGGCCGGATCATATCCCTGTATCCGTGCAGCTCTTCCATCAGGTCTTCCTTCTTCAGGGGCGCCTTGTGATACAGATTCTCCAGCAGGGCGTTTTTCAGCTCGCAGACCCGCTGCGCCTTCTCCTCCAGGATCTCATCGTCAAACAGCTCGCAGACCTGGAATCCGATCTTGGCGTACTTGTCGGAGAAGAACGGAGCGATGCCGGATCTGGTCGAGCCGAAGCTCTTCCCTGCAAGGCGCTCTTCCTCATACGTATCGAGCAGGATGTGGTAGCTCATCACAACCTGCGCGCGGTCAGAAACCATGACCTTCGGCTGCGGTACGCCTCTTTTCACCAGCTCTTCGATCTCACCGACCACCTTCGGAATGTTCAGCGCAACCCCGTTGCCGAGCACATTGACACATTCCGGATGGCAGACGCCGCTCGGAAGCGTATGCAGCGCAAACTTTCCGTACTGATTGACAATAGTGTGGCCCGCATTGGCTCCTCCCTGATACCGCACGACAATATCCGCGCCGTCGGCAAGTGTATCGACGATCTTTCCCTTGCCTTCATCTCCCCAGTTCGCACCTACGACTGCCTGTACCATGATCTCCTCCAGTCTGCTTCAGGAACCTTCCTGATAAGCATGTCATACATTGATCGACGCCGTATATCCCAGCTCCTGCTCATTTTCCCTGAGCATCGGGCGTACTTCTTCTTCCAGATACTTCTCCACCTGCTTCGGTGCCATCCCCACATAGGCGGAAGGATCCATCGTCTTCTCCAGATCCTCCATGTCCATCGGGAATGCGGGATCCGCAGCGATCCTCTCCAGAAGATCGTTGTCCCTGCCTTCCACCTTCACCTGCCTTCCGGCCTCCATGGACAGCGTGCGGATGCGCTCGTGCAGCTCCTGCCTGTCTCCGCCTTCCTTGACCGCGTCCATCATGATGTTTTCGGTCGCCATGAAGGGCAGTTCCCCGCGCAGGTGCTTCTCGATCACCTTCGGATACACCTGCAGTCCGTCCGTCACATTGACGCACAGATCCAGGATCCCGTCGATGGCAAGGAAGCCCTCCGCGATGGACAGGCGGCGGTTTGCCGAATCGTCCAGCGTGCGCTCAAACCACTGCTCAGCGCTGGTCATAGAAGGATTGAGGCTGTTCACCATGACATAGCGCGACAGGGAAGCGATCCGCTCGGAGCGCATCGGGTTGCGCTTGTAGGCCATGGCGCTGGAACCGATCTGCGTCTTTTCAAACGGTTCCTCCACTTCCTTCAGGTGCTGCAGCAGGCGGATATCATTGGACATCTTATGCGCGCTGGCCGCGATCCCGGCCACCACGTTCATCACTCTCGCATCCACCTTGCGTGAATAGGTCTGCCCTGAAACAGGATAGCACGCGTCAAATCCCATCTTCTGCGCGATCATCGGGTCGATCCTGCCGACCTTCTCCTCGTCGCCGTCAAACAGCTCCAGGAATGAAGCCTGCGTCCCGGTCGTCCCTTTGCAGCCGAGCAGCTTCAGGGAGCCTCTCACATATTCAAGATCCTGCAGGTCCATCATGAATTCCTGGATCCACAGCGTCGCCCGCTTGCCGACGGTCGTGGGCTGCGCAGGCTGGAAATGCGTAAACGCAAGGGTCGGAAGGGATTTGTATTCATCCGCAAAGTCCGCCAGCTTCCCGATCAGGTTGACAAGCTTGCCGTGCACCAGGTCCAGGGCGTCCCGCATGATGATGATGTCTGTATTGTCGCCGACATAGCAGCTGGTCGCGCCCAGATGGATGATGCCCTTCGCCTTCGGGCACTGCAGTCCGTAGGCGTACACATGGCTCATGACGTCATGCCGCACAGCCTTCTCCCGCTCCTGGGCATCGGCATAGTTGATGTCGTCCCTGTGGGCCTTCATTTCCCCGATCTGTTCAGCCGTGACCGGCAGTCCCAGCTCCATCTCCGTCTCGGCAAGCGCGATCCAGAGACTTCTCCAGGTGCGGAACTTCTTGTTCTGCGAGAAAAGATACTGCATCTGCTTCGACGCATATCTCTGGGACAGCGGGCTTACATATCCATCAAACTCCATAATCTCCTCCGCAAAGAGGCCTGTCACAGGCCGTTTCAGTGCTCATACTCTCCCCGGATATCCTCCGTGGGGGGATCCACCGGATACTCTCCGCTGAAGCATCCCGTGCAGACCGGCAGACCGTTTACGATCTGCGGAAGTCTCTCCATCTGCAGGTACGCCAGGCTGTCCGCGCCGATCATCTCACAGATCTCCTCGTTCGTACGCCCGTATGCAATCAGCTGCTCTCTCTCCGGGATGTCCGTCCCGAAATAGCACGGATGCAGGAACGGCGGCGAGCTCACCCGCATATGGACCTCTGTTGCGCCTGCCTCGCGCAGCATCCGGACGATCCGGTCACTCGTCGTGCCGCGCACGATCGAGTCGTCGATCATGACCACCCGCTTTCCCTCCACCGCGGGACGGAGCGGATTGAGCTTGACCCGGACCGCGGTTTCACGGCTCTGCTGGGACGGCTGTATAAAGGTTCTTCCCACATATCCGTTTTTGACAAATCCATGTCCGTACGGGATCCCGCTCTGCATGCTGAAGCCCAGCGCGGCAACATTGCCCGATTCCGGAACGCCGATGACAAGATCCGCGTCCACAGGGCTGTCCTGTGCGAGATACCTTCCTGCCATGATCCGGGAATTGTAGACGGAGACCTGGTCGATCTGGGAATCCGCCCTCCCGAAATAAATATATTCAAAGATGCATCTGGCGGTTTTGGACCGTCTCAGGCAGTGGCTTCTGTCTGAATGCACGCCGCATCTGGGCGAGATGGTAACGATCTCTCCGGGCTCCACATCCCGGACAAACTCCGCGCCGATCGTATCGAGCGCGCAGGTCTCCGAGGCAAGGACCCAGGCGTCCCCGCGCCTGCCGATGCACAGCGGGCGGAATCCGTACGGATCCCGGACCCCGATCAGCTTTCTCGGGCTCATGATGACCAGGGAATACGCGCCTTTCAGCTTCCCCATGGTCATGGATACGGCTTCCTCAACCGACGACGTGTTGATCCGGGCCCTGGCGATCTCATAGGCGATCAGCTCTGAATCAATCGTCGTCTGGAAGATCGCGCCTGTCCTCGACAGTTCCCGCGTCAGCTCCGGTGAGTTCACCAGGTTGCCGTTGTGCGCCATCGCAAGGGTGCCCTTGATATAATGAAGCACCAGCGGCTGCGCATTTTCAATCGTACTGGCGCCGGCGGTCGAATACCTGACGTGTCCGACCCCGATATTGCCTCCAAGCTTCCTGAGTTCTTTCTCGTCAAAGGTTTCGTTGACAAGTCCCATCCCTTTGAAGCTGTGGATCTGTCCCTTGGGTCCGTTCGTATCGGACACGGCGATGCCGCAGCTCTCCTGGCCTCTGTGCTGCAGGGCCAGCAGTCCGTAGTAAATGGAAGACGCTACGTCCTCTTTGCCGGAAAAGTCATACATCCCGAAGACGCCGCACTCCTCGCGCGGTTCATCCAGCAGATCCTGGGCTTCAAATATTCCGCTCTCTGTCTTATGCACTGTATTCATCCTTATCATCTTTCCTGCTCAGCCCGCCTTCAGCTTGCTCCGGCAGGGCGTCTGCAGAGTTCTCAATGCAAAACAATCTGGATTATAGCGTATCAAACGCACGGGCGCAACTGTATATCGCTCAGCCGCTGAGCGTGATCACGCCGATATGATCCTCATACGCAGCAGAAAACACATGCTCGATGCATGTATCGGTCAGGCTGCCCTCCCAGCTTTGGTGAAGATGCCCGGAAAGGACCGCCGCCACCGGCGATCCGGGCGCAAAGATCAGATCCGTCAGCTCCGCCATCGTATCGCATCTGCCGGTATCGTATTCATCCCCGTCTCCCCAGCAAAGAACTCTTCCGCCCCATCCCTCGGCGCTGAGGGATGCAAGAGAGGCATCCTGCGCATTCTCCCGCGCCTGAGGGGGCTGGTCGATGGGCACGTGCGTGCACAGCACGATGGGAGTTCCCTCCTCGCAGAGGGCGGTAAACTCCGCCAGGGCTTCCTCACTCAGGGCGGAGGTGGTATTGTCCAGCCCCACCAGTGTGAATTCGTCATACCTGCGGACCCAGACCGGATCCTGCGGCGCGAGCGCCCTGTGGAGGGAGCGCATCTTTTTGATCCCCATCTTTCCGTACCAGCGGCCGTAATCATGATCCGCCCGGATATAGATCCAGTCGCTGTCAAGATCCGCAAGGCCCTGCCCCAGGGCGTCCAGATTGGCCGCGGACGCATAATCGATCATGTCCGCCCCCAGCACCACGCACCTGGCGCCGTATGCGTCGATCCCGGCGCTCAGCCGTTTCCAGTTGTCCAGGGAGGATACGCCCTGGCTGTTTCGAAGCAGCTGCGAACGCTCCTTCGCCTCGGCCGCATGGCCCTCGTCCACGTCCGGATCATCCGGATAAGAGCAGATGTGCATATCCGAGATCCACAGCAGCGTGCAGCTGCCCTCCATCCCGGGGATAGTGACGTGCACCTGCTCCTCGGCATAGGGCCCGGTCTCCGCCGTCCCTTCCCCCTGAGCGAACGCAGCCGCCGCAGTTGTGAGCGTCAGCGCCACAACCGCCGCGGTAGTCCCCATCCGTTTTCTGATTGATCCAAATGTCAATTCTTCGCCCCTCTTCTGTACTCCTGCTTCAGCTTCTCCAGCTCTTCTGCAGGATCCTCTGCCGGATTCTTCCTGGAAGCAGTCTTCTGCTCGGCTTCCCTGGCAACGGATGCATTGTATTCCTGGATCTTTCCGATCAGCATCCCATCCGCGCCGATTGAAGAGAGCTTCTCCCGGTATTCTTCGTCCGAGAGAAACAGCGGGAGCGTGCTGACGTATCTGCGCATCAGCTCCCTCGTCTGCACCAGCTTCCATCCGCTCAGAAATGCGTCGGCGGCCTCCCTGAACCTGAACTGCTGTGCATAGGCGCATCCCAGGTTGTTCCACACAGACGCGTAGAACGCGCTCCCCAGGCTGCCCTCCGATTTCCTCTCCAGGATTCTCCGGTACGCAGTGATCGCCGCGGTGGTCCTGCCCCCGCCTGCCAGATAATCCGCGCGGATCTTCGAGCGCTCTTCCTCCGGCTGCACCTGCACCCGGGTCAGCTCTTCCCGCATCCGGCGCATTTCCTCCGGAGACAGGTACCCGATCTCCTGGAAAATGGGCATGATAAAATAACTTGCGTCGGAATCCGGCCGGTCCACCGCATCCGAGAGCCTCTTTCCCAGGCTTTTGAGTCCCAGCTCGTCCCGGACCCAGCCGGCAAGCGCATGCGATGTGATGCTGCTGTCGATCAGATAGAGGTTATTCTGCAGAAACCAGCACAGCTCTTCGATGGTACTGACCCGTATGCCGATACTCTCTATAAAGAACGGATGCTCCGCCTTTTTTCCCGTGCACAGATCAAAACTCATAAAACCACCTGCCGCTTCCAGACCCTTCCGCCGGAAGGTGTAATGTCCCCGAACCCGAGATCTTCGACCTCGATCTCACACCGGTGCGGGGATGTGAAATAGATCGTCAGCAAGAGGCGCGTGGCGCGGTTCTTCCTGTCCGGAAAATGATCCAGCCGAAGGACTCTGGCCACGGTTTCCCCGCTCTCCATGGGCGTTGTCAGGATCGTCACGCTCATCTCCGCGTCCGGGATGATCTCCATCCTGCAGTTTGCCTCATACCAGTTGACGCCTGCCGGGATCAGCAGATGATAGTCTTCCTTGCCCCGCACCCGCAGGCGCATCCCGATGTTCTGGGTGACCATATCGACGCCCATGAACAGCATATCGGGAATCCTGCGCAGGCCCATACGGATCATGAGGCTGCAGCACGCTCCCTGGGAAAACAGATTCTGCCCCTGGAACGCATGTCTCCTGAAGGTCAGATACTGGAAGGAACGTTCCGCCCAGCTTCTGTCAAAATACGTTCCGTACAGGTAACTGGCCGTCACATTGCGCCGCTCAAAAAGCCGTCCCAGGAATTCGTAGAAGATCCGGTCTCTCTCCTTATTCCAGCTCTCGTCATCCCTGCCGCCGCGGATCCTGTCGCTCACATCGGCGCCTGCCGCCTCCTGGATCGTCACGACCCACGGGCGCTGCGTCCTGTCGACATGCAGAATATGCCCCCGGATGATCTGGTCCTGTATATAGATAAAGGCAACATCCCCGCTCCAGAGCTCTTTCCGGGTACTGACCACATAGTAATAGAAGCTGGTTCTCCAGTCCTGCAGGAACAGATTGCGCCGTTCGATTCCCATCTTCTCCAGGCATGCGATCAGATTCTCCCCGATCTCCTGGGTCAGGTCCGGAACCGTCACGGATACGCGCAGGGAAGAAGGCGGGTGATCCCCGGGAACCATCCCGATCAGCCCCCGCAGGTATTTCTCCAGCGCCTCCATGCCGAACCGTCCGCCGCGAAGCGCCCCTTTCCAGGCGTCTGCAGGCACACGGATCAGACCGTCCTCCCCCTCTCCGGGCAGCGACAGTGTCTGCGGCTCCTCCAGGCTCCTGTCATACCAGGTCACCTGCGCGCCGTTCGAAAAGATCTGTATGCCGATTAATGTACTCTTCTCATCTTCCATGATTATCCATCTTTACATCAGAGTGAAGATCTCTCTGGTCAGGCTGTCCAGCTGCCGGTACTCACTGAGTTCTTCCTCGAACCCGTCCCGGTCTCCCTCCCGGAGCAGTCTGGACATCCTGGTGATCCTCCCGTAGCGGCTCTGTTCCAGATCCTTGTCCAGAGCGCCCGCCTTCAGGTAGCGGTGCGGACTGACCACGGTCTTTCCGTCTTCCTTCATCTCCACGGTATAGCATTCCAGCTCCTCGCCCTCAAAGAGGACGAACTCCCGCACACGGATTCCTTCAAATACGCTGCGCATCGTCTCCTCTGTGAAAGGCCGGTTTTTGTGCTTTTCCCTGAAGAACAGCTTCACCGTGCTCTTCGGAGACGCAACCGCCTCGCAGAACACCTTGTCCTCGATCCCGAGTCCGCAGATCATCTCCGGATCAAAGCGCAGGAAGAACGCAAACCGGATGCCTCTTGCAGTATAAGCGGCAAGGAGCTGTGATGCGGTTTTCTTCTGCTGATCGTCCAGATCCGGCACCGTACTCAGATACTGCAGCAGCGCAAGTGCGCAGACGTCCGGAATCTTGCTTCCCTTCTCATATTCCCGCTGGCATTCGTCGAAGACCACCTCCGACACCGGAAGTCCCTTGACCAGATATTCATAGCATCTCAGGATTACATAGGCGCGGCACAGCCGCATGCTTCCGAGCGCCCTGCGGTAGGAAAGGAAGATCTGTTCGCTCCCTTCACTGCCCTCTCTGGAGAAAATGATCATGCTCAGGATCTTCTTCTCGATGAGCATGGTATCGAGGCCATACTCCTGTCCCTGCCGCCACAGCTCTTTCATCGTCCCGACCGGTCCGTCATAGTAAAGCAGAAGATAGGTCAGCAGGTGCTCCTCGACGCGCCCGGACTCAAACAGGGCCGCGCAGAATCCAAGCAGCACCGCATCCTCCTCGTACTCCTTCAGAAGGATCGTCTGGGAAAGGATCCTGACCAGCAGGTTTCTGTCGATCCCCTCCGCGCCGTATTTCTCAATGACCGGCCACGCCGCTTCATACATCCCTCCCTGCACCAGCAGCTTCAGCAGCTTTCTCCGGTCGATCCTGACATATAGCTCCAGATCGATCCCTCTGAGAAATGCGCCCAGGCTCTCATCGGAGGCATGCGTATCATAGTACTCCAGCAGCCAGATGCGTATCTGCTCCCTGTAGCGTTCCGAGAAGCCCGCCTGGGTGGCTGCGCCTGTGAAGAACGGAAGCGTCTTTCTGGTCACCGGGCACGCCGAAGAAGGACACAGCACAAAGAACTGCGTCAGGTTCGGATCCTCCTGCGTCTCCTGCAGACACAGGTTCAGCAGTCTCACGTCATCCAGAAGATGGCAGGGCAGAAACAGAGACGAGGATGCATACAGATGTCCTTCCCCGTCCTCCAGCAGGACTCTGGACTGTTCAGAATACAGCTGCACCTGCGCGCTTCCGTCCGTGATCGGGAGCCTGCGCACCCGTCCCAGCCGTGCGTCGGCGACGACGACCCTCTCCATCTCCGGATTCCTGCAGTCGATCTCAAACGTAAACAGGAGGCGCACCAGTTTCGAGGCGACCGAAGGCGTGAGCATCTGCCGCGTCATATGGCGTGAGATCAGGATGGCCAGGTCTTCATTGATCCTGGACATCCGCACCTGGTCCGTAATGAACTTCTCCACAGACGGGCGCATGGATGCAAAGATCTGCGGGATGCTGTCGGACGAATCGGACATATTCCGGTAGATCCTGGCCTTCTTGCGCCAGTCCAGCGCGTCATTCATGACAAAGAAACGACGGATCACCTGCGGCATCTGCTCGATGCGCACCTCATCCATGGTCTCCATATAGTACTCATACAGCCCTGTGATTTTCAGGTCCCTGGCAACGGCAGTCTGGTACAGGGTGAAATACTTCTCTTCTTTCTTCTCCCCGAGGATCGCCATCTGCGTCCACACCGCCAGCACATCGTCCAGGTGGGTCTCTTCATAGCAGTGCGCGAGCATGCGGAACGTAGCCGGATCAAACCTGCCGCGTCTGCGGATCAGGTTCATACTGTGCAGCACCAGGCGCTCGTCAGCGATGCCGTTCCTGACTGCGTAGTTCACCACCATCCTGGATGCGCAGGTCCAGTCGTGAAGAAGGAAGGGATTCCTGAGCACAATTCCGGAAGCCTCCAGAAGCAGGATGGGACTTGCGCTGCAGTGCCCGATATGGTACAGAATGGTTTCCAGCTTTCCGGAATCGCCGCCTGCTTCATCCTCCAGCACAGAAAGCGCGATCCACTGAATCAGCCAGGACGATCTGTGTTCCAGGTGCAGCACCCGGATCCGTGCCCTGACCTGATTGATATACTCCTGGTCCCGCGAGTAGCCCATGGACAGGTACAGCCAGGCCGCCTCCGTCTCCGGGTCGGCGAGAATGTCCCTCGTACGCTCTATCCTGTGAAGCTCCCGCTCGCTGGAGGCGCGTTTGCCCTCCGCCTGCAGCACAAAAACGCTCATCAGGTCAGCGCGTATATCGTCTCCCCCTGCCCTTTTGTAGCCGCCGATCACGGACTGGGTACGCTCCGCCCACGTCCGAAGGTCCATTTTCCCCAGTCTGTATTCCTGGTAGAGGGACATGCCCTTCCGGATCATGACCTTCCGGACCCTGACCGAGCGAAGGTCCCGCAGCCCGTGGACATGCGCGCACACCTCATACGTCAGAGTCTGATAACAGGACCGGACCGTAATCCTGCCCCAGTTCCTTCCGGCGTGCAGGAAATTGGAATCAATGATATAACGAAGCTGCCAGGAAGAGCCTATGAATTCAGACGTGCTGACCTTTTTCTTCTCGAGCCTGAGAAATCTCGCATCCGAACTGATCTCTATGTCAAGGTATCCCCAGGTACTCTTCGTCAGAGTGACCTGCTCCAGGACGGTCCCTTCCGGATTGTCGATTCTGTGTGTTTCGCTCTCAATGGACAGCTCCACCGGTTCCTTCTGCCCGGTTCCGATCAGGTATTCTTCCAGGGCATGTTCCCGGACGCTCTCTTCCTGAAGGACCTGCCAGAGTGAATAGGCCTCATATCCCTGCGCGGCAAACAGGCTCTCCCCGAACGCCTGCGTAGAGAAAACGTCACACGCAGCTTCAAAGTCTTCCTGTGCGAGCGCGCAGATCTCTTCCGGATGCGCCGCATTTGCTTTCTCCTCCTTCGGGAGGATCGTGACCTGATAGGGGATCTTCTTCTCCCCGATCTCACTGCAGACGGTAATCTCACCCTGCGCACTTTCGCCGCTCTCAAGGCCCGTCAGATCCAGCTGCCAGCGGATCTGTGCGTCCGAACTGTAGAAATCCTGCGCGCCCAAAGACATCCGGGGGTTTGAAGAATACACAAAGCCCCGGATCTTTTTCCCTTCCGGATGCGCCGCGCTGAGCGTCCCGGACAGCATCCGGCCCGCCTCTGCCTGCGCGGGAATCTCCCCTGTCAGAACCAGCGAAGGAGTATCATATTCAAATGTCTCGTTCAGCAGCTCTTCCAGTCGTCTGCGCACAGTCTGCACCTCACTTGATAATCTTCTTCAGCTCTTCCATAAAGGTTCCTACGTCCTTGAACTCCCTGTAAACGGACGCAAACCGGACGTAGGCGACGGGATCGAGATCCTTCAGTCCGTCCATTACCATCTCTCCCACCTCGGAGCTCTTGATCTCTCCGGTCCCGCGGTTGTAGATCTCCGCTTCAACCCGGTCGATCATCGCCTCGATCTCCGCGATCGGCACTGCTCTCTTATAGCATGCGCGCATCACGCCGGACTCGATCTTGCTGCGCTCAAACTGCTGGCGCGTGTTATCCTTCTTGACCACCACCAGCGGGATCAGTTCAATCTTCTCATATGTGGTAAAGCGTTTCCCGCACTTATCGCACTGCCGTCTTCTCCGTATGGAGTTCGTCTCCTCCACCGGTCTTGAATCTGTCACTCTGGTATCTTCACTTGCACAATACGGACACTTCATTCCTCTGTCTCTCCTGTATCTCCCGAAGGGGCCTGCCCTTCCGTCTTCTGGTCCTCATTTCAGACTGCCGTGTTTCAGTATACTGACTCACGGCTCCTGAAACAAGTGCTCCGCCGCATGTGCGATGAGGGCGGCGCTCTCCTCCACGCCGAGCCTTCCGGAATTGATCAGCAGGTGCCGGATGGCCAGCTCATCATCCGCATGCCTGGCAAACCGCCTGCGGTATTCCTCCCTGGCGCGGTCTTCGTTCTGGATCAGGGCCTTTGTCTCCTCCTGCCCGGTATGAAGCAGCTCCATCCCGTTCTTCAGCCGCACTTCATCCGACGCAAATATGAATACATGCAGCGCCGACGGATCATCCAGAAAGATCTCGTCCGCGCAGCGCCCGATGATAATGCAGGATCCTTCCTCCGCCAGAGACCGGATCACCTCGCACTGCCTGTCAAACTCTGTCCGGGCAGGATCTTCCGCCTCCTCCCGGCCTTCTCTGTGAAACAGTCCCATCCAGCGTCCTCTGCCCGCGTCGGTCCCCCGGGCCGGATCAGCCGTGTTCTCGTCGGCAGCGCTCTCTCTTGCCTCCGTGAGCGCACCCTCCAGGCTTGAAACCCTCGCCTCGACCTCGCTGCGGTCATAGACCGGGATGCCCAGCAGCTGTCCCGCTCTTGCCGCAATCGCATGTCCGTTGCTGGCAAATCTTCTGGAAATCGTGATGACGTATTTTTCCATACTCTTCTACCTCTTCACCCGCTTCTGAGAAAAAACCAGGCACAGTGCCATCAGCACAGCGTCGGCAAACATAAAGAGCATAAACTCTGATTCCCGGGAGCTTCCCACCAGCGCCTGCGCAAGCGGGGTGATCAGCGCCCAGCTTCCGAAATAAAATGCGCTAAGAAGGCTCAGCAGCGATCCCTGCATCTCCTCATCCAGCCGCTCATCCTGCGCGCTGACAAGGCAGGGGAACACCGGTCCCGCGCATACGCCCGTCAGGAACTGGAAAACCATCAGCATCTGCGTGCTCGTTCCGGAGCGCATCATCAGCGCACCGATCCCGGTCGCCAATACCGCCAGGATGGCAGCAGCCATTCCTTTCACTTCCCTTGGCACCCTGAAAAGCGAAGAGACAAGTCTTCCGCATGCAAGTCCCGCGCAGACAAGGATCACCGACAGCCCCCCGGGGATTGTCTCCAGTCCGGCGGCAACCAGATAGGTCTGCGGCCAGAGGACCGCCGCCGTAATCAGGAGAAAGCACAGGACAGATGCAAGATACATGCAGCAAAGCCTGCGGATGTACGCAGATCCGTATCGTTCATCCACGTCGCCGTCTCTGTCGATCTTCTCATGCCGCCTCTGTGACTGTGTGCGGTTATGGCTCCTCTCCAGGATTCTCAGATCCTCTTCGGAATGCAGCAGAGCGCTGCGGCGCAGAGAGAACTGGACCAGGCACAGCAATACCTGGACAACCGCCAGGATCTGGCAGGCGGTCCGCCATCCGCCGTTCTCCCGAAAGACCAGCGCCAGAATCCCTACGCCCGCCGCAGCGCCTGCGGCGCCTGCGGCAAATACGACCTCCACATACTTTCCGTCCGCCATGCGGACATTCCTGCACAAAAGGCAGACCCCCATGCCCAGTCCGAACCCGAGGCACACAGACCAGGCGCACAGATTCCAGAAAACTCTCGACAGAGAAAACCCCAGAAGCGCCAGCGCCTCCAGCGCGGTGGCCGCAATCATAAGATCCCGGACCAGCGCGCTGGACCGGATCCTGTCAGACAGAATGACCGCAAGAACCACGCCTGCGGCAAGCAGCATGCGGAGAATCGCAATCGAGGGTACGCCGACCGTCATATTGGTACTGATCGGATCCCAGATCATGCTGAACACCCCTGCGGGCAGCATGCAGCTGAACAGGGATAAGAGTGCAAATAACAGATAAACCGCTCTCATCGGCGCCTCCGTGCCATCGCTGCGGGCCATCCCCGCAGTTCATCCGTTTTCCAGGCGAAGCTGCCCGGCGATATCCTCCAGTTTCTTCAGCCGGTGGTTGATCCCGCTCTTTCCCACGTGCGGGTCAGACGCATCCGACAGCTCCTGCAGACTTGCGTCCGGCATGGCCAGCCGCAGTCTGGCGGTCTGCTGCAGGGTCACCGGAAGCGTATCCAGTCCTGCAGTCTTTTCAATGTATTCAATGTCTTCCGTCTGGCGTTTGGAAGTCACTCCCGTCTTTTTCAGATTCGCCGCGTCGAAATTCACCTGGCGGTTGATATTGCCTGCAATATCCTTCAATATCCGCTCATTTTCCAGCTTCATCAGACTCCCGGTTGCCCCCATCCGGCCCAGGAAATCCGAGATCTGTTCACTCTCTTTCAGATAGACGACGTACCGGCCCTTGCGCCGGGAGACCTTTGCCCCGAATCCGAGCGACTCCATCAAAGAAACGCTCAGATCCGCCTCTTCTGCCGTCTGGAACACCATCTCCAGATGATAGCTCTTGGACGGATCGCTCACGGATCCTGCCATGAGAAACGTCCCGCGCAGATACGCCCGCCTGCAGCAGGTCTTCTGCAGAAGCAGGGAGGACGGAAGGCTGTTTCGTATATCCGCCTTCGCACTGCCCTCCCCGGACAGGGCGCTGTCGAACTTCATTGCCTCCAGCAGATACCGTACCTGCTCTTTCCCGGACACGGTTACGGTAAACCGCTCGGCTTTCCCCCTGCGCGTTGTCACCTCGCTCACCGGCGTGGATACGATTTTCTTCAGGACGCCGGCAAAGGCCTGCGCCGCGCTCTCCAGTTCGGTGCTGATCCCGATGGTCTCTTCCTCCAGGACCGGAGCCATGCGGAACTCTGACGCCAGGAAGGCGATCCTGCAGTGCCTGGGGCCGTCCATCTGACGCGCCAGTTCTTCTTTTACATCTGACGAAAAGGACATGCCTGTCTCCTACGCTCTTGTGAGATCCCTGTGCAGGACGCTGACCGGCCGGCCGCTGCCCTGGTAATAATCCGCCAGGAGGTTGGCGATCGTAACGGAGCGGTGCCTGCCGCCCGTACACCCCACGCAGACCATCAGCTGGCGTTTCCCCTCTGCCTTGTACTTCGGAATCAGATAATCCAGCATATCCTCCGTTTTCGCGAGGAATTCATCCGCCTCTCCCGACTGGCAGACGTACGCCTGCACCTCTTTTTCATTGCCGGTCCGGTGCTTGAGTTCATCCACGTAGAACGGATTCGGCAGGAAGCGCACGTCAAACACAAGGTCCGCGTCCGAAGGAATTCCGTATTTATAGCCAAATGACATGAAGGTGAGGTATATCGTCCCCTCGCTGGCGTCCGTCGCAAACAGCCGCCCGAGCTCATCCTGCAGCTGCCTCAGAATCAGGTCGCTCGTATCCACCACATAGTCCGCGCAGTCCTTCAGAGGCTTCAGGTACGCCCGCTCCAGGGCGATCCCGTCCCGGGTGCGCCCGTCTTTTGCCAGCGGATGCAGCCGCCGCGTCTCCTTGTAGCGGCGCACCAGCGTATCTTCCGAACAGTCCAGGAACAGGATCTCATGCGGATACTCCTTCATAATCTCAATGAAATCATCCACATTGCTCCTGCCCTTGTAGAGGCTGCGCACGTCCAGGCCCAGGGCGACCTTGCTGTACTCCTGCGCCGGGTTCTGGGACAGCTCGGCAAACTTTCCGACCAGCTCCAGCGGCAGATTGTCCACGCAGAAATATCCCAGGTCCTCCAGCATCTTCAAAGCGTAGGTTTTTCCGGATCCGGACATGCCGGTAACGATGACAAATCTCATATGCTCTCACTCCAATCCGGTCTCAGATACGCATCCGGCGCTCTGGTCCCAGCCTGTGCGGCACCCTCTGCCATACTGCTCATTCCTGATCAAATCCGATCATCTTCACTTCTGTCTCCAGCATCACGCCGCTGTCTTCATACACGATCTGCTGCACCTTCCGGATCAGCTCCCGCACGTCTTCTGCCGCCGCATCCTCTTTGTTGACGACAAACCCACAGTGCTTCTCCGAAACCTGCGCGCCTCCGACTCTGAACCCGCGAAGTCCCGCCTCGTCAATCAGGGCGCCCGCGAAATGTCCCTCGGGCCTTTTGAAGGTGGAGCCTGCGCTGGGAAGGTCCAGGGGCTGTTTCTCCATCCTTCTGTCCCTGTATTCCTGCATGGACTGACGGATCTTGTCCGGATCCCCCTGCTGCAGCTTCAGGACAGCGGACAGAACGATCATATTTTCCTTCTGCACCACGCTCGTCCGGTAACCGAACTGCATCTCCTCCCCGGTCAGCGTGCAGATGCCTCCGCTTTCGGTCATCACCCGCACCTCGGTGGTAATGTCCTTCATCTCCGATCCGTAGGCGCCCGCGTTCATCGTCAGGGCGCCGCCCAGCGTTCCGGGGATGCCGGATTCCGCCTCCATCCCGGTCAGGGAAGCATCCAGCGCCCTGGCGGCGACAGTCGACAGAAGCGCTCCTGCCTGTGCATGGATCTGTTCCCCGATCACCGTCACCTGTGACAGGCTGCGGCCGATCCGGATGATCACGCCCCGGTATCCGTCATCCGATACCAGCAGATTGCTCCCGTTTCCAATGACGTAGAACGGCACCTGCATCCTTCTGCAGAAATCAATCACTTCCGTCAGGCTCTTCTCCGTGTCCGGAACCACATACAGATCTGCCGGACCGCCGATCCTGAAGGTCGTATGCCTGCTCATCGGCTCCTGTTCAAAGACCTGTTCCTCGCCTGCGATGTCTGTGATGGTCTCGATCACGAATTCCGTTACCGTTCCTGTCGTCTTCAACGCCTCCTCCTTTTTCCTGCGCCCTGCCCAGATGAAAGACAGGATCATCAGTGCCGCGCAGATAAGCGTCATCAGCGCGCCCGTCTTCATTCCGTCCGGCACATACGTCATGGAGATCTCATGCTCCCCTGCCGTCAGTGCCAGTCCCGTCAGGGCGTTCCCGATGCAGTCCGCCTGCACCTTCTGTCCGTCCACAAGGCATGTCCAGCTTGTGTCATACGGGATCGTAAGCAGCAGTTCCCCGTCCTCTTCGCAGCGGATGGTCCCCTTCAGGCGGTTCCCCCTGCAGACAATGTTTTCCAGGGATGACCTTGCCAGGAGATCCCGCACTTCTTTCTCCTGCGCGTCCGGGCAGGTGTAGATGATGGCCGTCTGCGGGGCGGATCCGTTCAGCGTCGCCGTCAAAGACGCGTCGTTTTTCCCGCCGTCTGCGCAGATACAGTACAGATGATCCGTGTAGGTCTGGTAGGTTTTGGAGTATTCCGGCGTCTTGAGCCGCAGCTCCTTCACGCGCGAGGGCAGGTATACATACACCTGCTTGCCCTCCGGAATCACCATCGGGACCTCTTTCCCGCTCTCCAGATCCACGGTCCGATCCAGCGTGCAGACCGGATCATGTCCGGTGGCCAGTGTGACAAATGAATCCTGCACGTCGATCGGATTGCCGACAGAGGTATCCCACTCCAGGATACTGCTTCTGACCATGAACCCGAGCGGGAGGGCGTCTTCATTCTTATAGACGGTCAGGTTGTTGTCGGAGAGAATCTCCCCGAAACTGTACAGCGAATCCCCGGAACCGTTCGCGCTCAGCACATACCGGATCCCCAGCACATCGTTCATCAGCTTCGTGACGCCGTTGTATCCGTTCTTGTTGGTCCTGGCCTCCATCCCGATCGCGTCGCAGAACTTCGTGACGGACTGCTGCATGGTGGAGTTGAACATCACAACGGAGGTCCCTCCGCAGTAAAGCGTCACATTGCGCATCCTCTGGGCGTCCACCTCGGAACGGTACCAGTCCGGGTCACCGACCTGTTCCATCAGCGTGCGGTAGGACGCCTGGTCGTTCAGGTAGACGGACCGGACGACAGAATCGTTGCAGATGATCCCATAGACGGCGCTCGCGCCAGCCTCTGTCAGGCAGGCTGCCGTCAGCAGCACGGCCGCCGTCTGCCTGGAAACAGAAGACAGCCGGATGATCATCAGCAGGACGCTGTAGCCGCACAGAAGCGCGATCGTGACCAGGTATACATAAGCAGGATACGCATTTCCCTCGTAATCGAGCCCGTAATCGCCGATAAACAGGACAAGGGCCGCGGCGGACGGAATCACGCCGGCGCACAGGACCTTCCACACGGACATCGTCTTCAGGTTCCGGAAGGAATCAAAGGACATCACCAGGACCACGAAGATGTAGATGAACGCAAACCGGTTCGGAAGTCCGTTCTGCTGATGGAATCCGTGCCAGATATAGTTCAGCGGCTTGAGCGAGAAGCTCAGGAGCAGGAACGCTGCAAGAGACAGTCTCGCGACCCTCTCCCTGAGGGAGATCTTCGAATCCAGCATGAACAGGATGACCAGGATCAGCACGATCACCCCGCAGTAGGCGTTCAGGCCCACCTGCGTATTGGCGATGTTGATCGGCGCAATTCCGGCAAAATGCGTCATCATCATATCGATGAAGCTGTCATAGAACTCAAGGCTCCACGGGAAGCGGTTGTTCTGCATGGACTCGGAAACTGCCAGGGCCCGGTAGGCCGGAAGCAGCACGATGGAGCCGACCCCGCCGGCAAGGAGCGAATACCAGCCGAAGCGGAGGATCCGCCCGAAAAACCGGGAAGCTCTGCATCTCCCGGCGATGATCATGCACACGATGAAATAAAGCACCGCGAAGATGCACAGCATAAACCCGATGTAGTAATTGCACCAGATGCCGAAGCACAGCGCCAGGGCGTACAGGCGGCCGTCTGAGGTGTCCTTCAGGCGCCGGTTCCTCCCGATCCCGCACAGCTCTTCGATGCCGCAGGCCACGAGCGGGAGCATCGCGATGGAATCGAGCCACATCAGGTTAAAGTAGTAGCCGATCATAAAGCTGCTGAGCGCATACATGGATCCGAAAGCGACCGGAAGCGCAGACGAACGGGTATTGCGCCGGTGCAGGTACCATGTGCACGTTGCGCCGCACAGGCCGATCTTCAGCAGGATCATCAGATCCATGAAATCACAGACATTCGCCTTCGGGACCAGAACAATCAGGAAGTTCAGCGGACTTGCGAGATAGTAGGCGTACGTCGCCCAGAAGTTATACCCCAGGCCTGCGGAAAATGAATACAGAAGTCCCTGCGCGGATCTGAGCTTTTCGTGAAAATCCGTGTAAAACGGAAGATACTGGTGAAGGGAGTCAATAATCAGCGCGGTTCCGTCCCCGGACGGCCATACGCCGATCAGAAAGAATCCCGTTCCCGCCAGCAGGACGGGAATCAAAAACCCGATCCAGAAATATACGGCTCCTGTGTGTTTCCTCTTTACCTGCATGTACCCGATGTTCCCGTGCCTTCCCAGCGCGCTGCGCATTCCCATACGCTGCGGCAATTATATCTTTACAGCGGGACGCGGATGGCCTTCTCCAGGCTGAATGAATACAGCCATGCTTCCGTGACGCTCTTCTGAAGCAGGCGCTCCAGCGCGTCCCTGTACAGTTCAAACTGTTTCCTGTAGCGGTTTACCAGGCTCTCTTCGTCGCCCGGCCTTGCGTGGTCCGTCTTGTAATCGATCAGGACCACATGGTCCTCCTCCACAAAGAACGCATCGATGATCCCCTGGACCAGGAGCGTCTCTTCACTGCTCCAGTCGCTCCGGATGCTGCTGCCCTTCATCCCGATGACAAACGGCTGCTCCCGCCACAGATTCCCTTCTCTGCATGCGCTCCGCATCCGTCCCGCGAGCGGGCTGTTCATGAATCTCTCGATCTTCTCCGGATTCACGCTCCGCGCTTCGTCTGACTGGATTCTATCACAATTGACCATGCTTTCCAACTGTGCGGCGATCTGCCCCTTCTCCGGATCAGACGTAAAATCGGCGAACGCCATCACTTCGTGATACGCCGTCCCCCTGTCGCTTCCGGACAGGCTCTTCTCTCTCCTCCGGCTTCCTTCCTCCCCGGATTCTTGTGCCGGCGCCGCCCCTTCAATCCGTTCCGATGCCGTGTCTTCACTCCTTGCCGGCGCCGCATCCTCAAGCCTTACCGGCGCCGCCTCCTCTTCCAGGCGCCGGATCTCCGCCTCATACGCTTCATGCTTGATCCGGGATACTGACAGCTTGCCGGGCATCCCGCCCAGAGAGCGCTCCTGGCGGCGCGCAGAGAGCATTTTCTCCAGATGCGCGTGCAGGGCCTCGTCATAGACCGTCTCCGTGTCCACATGTGCAAGATCCAGCACCTTCCTCTGCCGAAGAAGGGTTCTCTCGGCGCTCCTTTGCATGACCGCCTCCCCGGCCCTGATCCGCACGCAGCCCTCCGCATCCTGCACAGGGCTGACGATCAAGGGCGGAAGGTCCCAGGCAGGATCTTCAAAAAAGCCGCGCTCCTTCTCATGGCGCATCAGCGCCATGACCACCCAGTCCAGCATGCAGGATACGCCAAGGACCGACGTATAGGAGAGCTTCTCCGTGCGCACGCTGCATTTTTTCGAAATGTTCTGCAGATAGGCCGCCCTGTCGTCCACGCATCCGGTCAGAATCAGTTTCTGCTGCGCACGGGTCATCGCGACATAGAGGATGCGCAGCTCTTCCCCGGTCTCCTCCCGGCAGATTCTGTCCGCAATCGCCTTCTTCACCGGAAGCGGCGTCTTCACGCGCGTCTGCGAATCGACATAGTCCATCCCGGCCCCGAGCGCATTCTGTAAAACCACAGAGCCTCTGGCGTCCTGCTGGTTGAATTTCTTTCCGAGGCCGCAGACAAATGTGACCGGGAACTCCAGCCCTTTGCTGGCGTGCATGGTCATGATGCGGACCTCGTCCGTCCCGCCTTCCACGACCCTGGCGGGGCCGAAATCCACATCGCCCTTCCTGAGCTTTTCGATATACCGGATAAAATGAAACAGGCCCTTGTAGCTGGTGGACTCGTACGCGATCGCCTTGTCCACCAGAAGGTCGAGGTTCGCCCTTTTCTGTTCCCCGTTCGGGGAGGCGGCGGCAAGGTCTGCATAGCCTGTCAGGTCAAAGATCTTCCACAGCAGCAGATGGATCGGCGTATCCTTCACCTCCTGCCGCAGTGCTTCCGTCATCTCCATGAAGGAAATAAGCTTCTGCCGGATCTCCTCCTCTTCCCCGCACTCCATATAGTGCAGGACACAGTCGCAGAAGGATTCGTCCCCGCCCAGGATCCGGATCTTCGACAGCTGGCTGTCGTCCAGGCCCCCGATCTCAGAGCGCAGGACGGCTGCCAGCGGGATATCCTGTCTGGGATTGTCCAGCACATTGAGATACGCCAGGATCACGCGCACCTCCCGGGCGTCAAAATACCCCTTGCCGCCCCCGGCCCGGTTCGGAATCCCGTGCTCTGTGAGGATCCTGGAGAATGTCTCTTCCCAGCCGGAAGCGGTCCTCAGCAGGATCACGATATCTCCGTACGATGCAGGTCTCTCCTCCAGCGTCTCCTGGTCAAAGATCTGCAACTTTCCGACGATCTGACTGATCCTTAGCGCCGTGATCTCCGCCTCCGCGGCAATCTTATCTTTTGCGCCGGGAACGTCGGACCGCTCCACCAGGACCAGTTCCGGAAGCATCTCTTCTGCATCCTCCGGATACGGATATCCCTGCCGGAGCATCTCTCTTTCGTCGTATTCGATGCCGCCCACGTCCGCGCGCATCACCTGCCGGAAAATGAGGTTGACCGCGTCGATCACGCAGCGTCTGCTCCTGAAATTGACGTGCAGGTCGATCCGCCTTTCGGGCGCGTCTTCACGGGTCGGATATCTGTGCGCTTTTTCATTGAAGATCCCCGGGTCTGCCATGCGGAAGCCGTAGATGCTCTGCTTTACGTCTCCGACCATAAACCGGTTCCAGGCGCCCTGCGGCGCGCGGGAGACGCTCCACAGCAAAACCTCCTGCACCCGGTTGGAATCCTGGTATTCATCGATGCAGATCTGGTCATAATACGCGGCGTATTCCTCCGCGATCTGCGTGCGGATATACTGCCCTTCTTCGTCTGTGAGCGGGGCCCCGGTTTCATCGGTGCAGATGAGAAGCCGCAGCGCCTGATGCGCCACATCGGAGAAATCCTCGATGTTTCTCTCCGCCTTCATCGAAGCGTAAACGCGCTCGAATTCATCCGTGATCCGCACCAGGGCGTCCATATACCGCGCGCTCTCAAGGGTCAGCCTCTGCGCCTCCTGCGGATCCATCCAGAAGAATCCTTCAGCAAGCTTCTTCACTTCAGCCTTGACCATGTTGCGGCAGTCTTTGACATAGGTTTCCTTTGCCGCGTCGACGTCGGGGCCGTTTTTTTTCTTCCGTCCGAGCCCTACCCAGCTCAGATGCTGCAGCGCCTCATAAAAATCCTGCGCCCGCCTGCATGCATGCAGGCTGTCCAGAAGGTCTGCATCCCCCTCCAGCGCCGGTATATAGTGATACGGTCCGCCCTCTTCCCGGGACGCACAAAGCAGCGTTTCATTCATTTCCCGAAGCTCGCTGACCTTCTTGCGCGCAGCGCTGAGCATCGATTCCATCCACAGGCTCTCATCCGGATCCTCCCGGTAGTTTTGGACGCATTCCCTGCGCCAGATGGACGGGAACGGATGGGACTGGGAAAACTCATAGAACTGCACGATCATCGCCTCCAGGGCGCCGTCCGTCCTTCCGGGTGCATACAGGCCGGAGAATTCTCTGAAATCCTCCGCAAAGGAGGCGTCCTGTGACCCGTACGCCTCCTCGATCGCCTGCGCGGCGGCGTCCGACTTCAGGAGCTTCATTTCCCCTTCGTCCCCGATCCTGAAGGAAGGGTCCACCCCTGCAAGCGACGCATGATCCAGCACAACCTCCCTGCAGAACCTGTCGATGGTTTCAATGTGATCCCCCGACAAAAGCGCAAGCTGTCTGGAGGCGGCGTCCGCAAGCGCCTCATTTCCCTCCTGCGCCGCCAGGTCCATGGTCTCTTCGAGTTTCCCCCGGATCTTCTCGCGAAGCTGCCCCGCTGCCGCGTTGGTAAATGTGACGATCAGCATGTGGTCGATGTCCACGGGACGGACCGGATCCAGGATCTGGTCCATGATTCTCTGCACCAGGACCGCGGTCTTTCCGGAGCCCGCGGCGGCGCTGACCAGAAGAGACTGCTTCCTGGATTCGATCACACTCTTTTGTTCATCTGTCCACTTTTCATTTCCGGGCATCCGAATCTCCTTCTGCCTGCTCTCCTTCGGCCGTTTCGTCTTTCATCCTGCTCCCGCCTGCCCCGGACAGGATCTCCCACTGCTCCTGTTCTGAGCGCACCTGCCGGTCATGGAACTGCATCCCGTCTTCGTGCTCGCTGAAATGGCACAGGTCTGCATAGGGGCAGTATGTGCACGCATTCTTCCGGGCAGACTCTCTTAACGGATACGGACGGATCTCTCCGTTCAGGATCGACGCCCCCATCTTTCCCATCTTCTGCTTCACGTACGAACAGATCATCCCGATCTGGTCCGACGAATAGGTGACGCTTCTGCTTGTCGGCGTCCCGTCGTTTTTGAGCGCTGCCGGGATGACCATGGAGGATGCGCCGGGGATCAGCGTCCTGTCCAGTTTCTGCAGGACATCCGGACTGTCGTTGACAAACCCGCGAAGCTTCAGGCTCTTCAGCATCCCTTCCTCCGGATCCTCCCCGGCGTCTTCCCGCTCCAGGATCGGATCCTCCATCGCATAGTAGAGCGCTCCGGAGGGGACTACCTCCCTGCCCCTGTGCGCCCGCCTTTCCATTGCGGAAGCCATATCCAGGTAGAGCGCCAGCTGCAGCTGTTCGCCGTCGATCAGGCTGTCCAGATCCAGCTTCGTCTGCGAGGATTTGTAATCGACCACCGATACATACAGCTTTCCGCATTCCGGATCGTCGCATTCATCGATCCGGTCGATCCTGCCCGTCAGGCGCATCCGTGCGCCGGAAGGAAGGTCAAAAGCGCCGGAGTCATCCTCCTGTGTGGAGAACGGGACTTCAAACAGCGCAGGGGAAAAGTCCCCGCTCTGCACCTGCTTCTGGACCGTCCTGACCGAGCGCAGCAGAATCTGCCTGCATCTTTGCAGCGTATTGTCCCCGCGCCGGGTATCCTCATACAGTCCCAGGGCATTCTTTCCGGCTGCCTCCTCCATTGCCTCCAGGGCCCACGCATCCCGCAGCGCATCCGGGATAGTCCTCCAGGTATATCCCTGCGGATTGGTCTTCATTCTCTCCGAGAACACTTCCATCGAAGCATGCAGAAGCTGCCCGATGTCCGGGTATTCCACCTTATATTCATCCCGCTCCCGAAGCTTCAGGCCGTATGCCGCATACTGCCTGAAGGGGCACTGCGCATAGGTTTCCAGTCTTGTGACGCTCCCCTTCAGAACCTCCCCGTACAGTTCCTGCGCCTCCTCCGGGCTGATCCGGACGGGTGCCGGATCCCCCGCTGCCGCGCCGAGGATGGACAGCGCGCTTTCCCGGAGCGCCTCCTGCGTATCCTCCGGCTTATAGATCTTCAGAAGCTCCCTGAGTTTTCTCTCCTCTTCATCTGTCTGGTCGTCATCACCATCCAGCCAGCTGCGCAATCCGGAAGAGAGCACCTCCAGCCCGGTCTGCGCAGACACAACCGCATAATACGGATCCTCAGATGCTGCGCGCATCAGCTCCCGGTCCGGGAACAGACGGCGGATCGATCCGATCAGCGGGGCGCTGCGCATCGGCTCCGCGTCCCGCCCCGCCTGCGACCAGGACAGGATCAGCAGGTCGGAGGGCTTGGTCAGCGTCAGATACAGGTAGAACTGCTGTATATTGGCGTCTTCGCGCGCAGTCGGGGCCATGCGGACATGCCGGCTCTTCAGGTACTCCCTGTCCATGTCGTTCAGGACATTTCCCCTGGTCTTGCGCGCAGGCACATATCCGTCATTGACGCCCAGAAACAGGAGCGCGCGGATGTGTTCCAGACGGGTTCTGCGCAGGTCCCCCACATGCACCTCGTCGATTCCGGGCGGGATCACGCCGATCCGCGCCTCCGAGAATCCTGCGCGCAGAACCTCTGTGAACTGCCTGCGCGTCACGCGCTCTGATCCGATCAGGCCGCACGCCTCCTCCAGCACGTCCCGGATGACGTCCATCACCTGCGCATACTGTGCGGCGCTCTCTTCCCTGTGATGCAGCGCGCACGCCTCTCCCAGTTTCGCAAGCTTTTCAGGGACGTGGCAGTCCTCAAGAAGCCCCGACAGGGCGTCCGCCCTCTCCGAAAACGGGATGTTCTCTTTCTTCATCACGTCGCTGAACGCACGGAAGCTCTGCATGAATTCAGCTCTTGCAATCTCGGCGGCGCCGAGAAGCGCCGGATCTTCCCGCTTGGAGGGTCTGGTGAAGGGCTTCTCCCACGCGCTCCGTCCGCGGATGCCCGCCGCGCGCAGATAGTTCTCCAGAAGGTCCGCCTCCCCGCTCTCCGGATCCAGGATCAGGCCGGTCCGGATCAGCCGCATGACGCTCTCATAGGAATAATTCTTCTCCACCACATCGACGGCGCTCTCCACCATCTCGAAGGCCGGGTTGAGCGTGACCGGGGAGGACTGGTCGATAAAATAAGGAATGCCGTACGATTCAAAGACTCTCTTGACGTACTGCGCATAGTCCGGAAGGCTTCCGCATACGACCGCGATCTCCCTGTGCCGCATGCCGGCGCCTGTCAGCTCCTTGATTGTGACGGCCGCCGAGACCACTTCATCATAGGAATCCCTGCAGCTGCGAAGCCGGATCTGCTGCTCCTTCGCTCCGGTATATCTCTCATGACCCCTGCATCCGGAGCGGAACAGGTGTCCCTCCATCCATGCAAGCTCGCTTCCTTCCTTCAGCCGTCCCAGACGCCCGTCCAGCACAACCGGCCGCTCAACCTGCACCCCCGCGCGCGACGCCGCCTCTGTCAGAGAGCGGATCGTCCGCCTGGAAAGGGCAAAGAGTTCATGCTCCCGGATCTGCATGGATGAGAGCGCTGACACCGGGTCTTCTGCGGCAAGCTCTTTCATACCGGGATCCGCCGTGACCGTAACCGTCATATCGCCGGATATTCTCATCAGCACCTCGAGGACGCTGAGCTGCGCCGGCGTGAACCCCGTATATCCGTCCAGGTAAAACTCCGTCCCTTTGAGCGTCGCATCGAGCGGCGCCTTCTGGCAGAGGATGTAGGGCAGTTTTTCCCCTGTAATAAAATGATCTGCCTGATACCTTTCAAAGGCTTCCTGCAGAAGCGCGATCTCTTCGAGTTTGCCCGCAAGACGCGCCCTGCCTTTGTCCTGTCCGATCCCCTGCATGAGCTCCTTCAGAACAGAGGGGGTGATCTGGTACTGGTCCATTTCCGAGAGGATCGACTTCATCTCCGCGATGGCGCCGGGCCTGTCGGCAATTCCTGACAGAAACGGCAGGCTCTCCGACTCCCTGGATGCAATCAGCCGCAGCATCAGGCTCTTTCCGGTCTCGCTCAGTACGGTTCTTTTCTCCAGCCCTGTCTGCTCAAACACCCGGTAGGCAAGCCGCGTAAAGCTCAGCACATCGATGTTCAGGATGCCGCCCACAGCGCTTCTCTCCACCAGGTCGCGCTGCGTAGCCAGTGTGAACTGCTCCGGAACCAGCACGATAAAGCGCCGCTCAGGATGCTTCGCGGCGCTTTGAAGTACCGTATCAAACAAAAGCCGGCTCTTTCCGCTCCCGGAAGGGCCGAGTATCAGTTTCAATGCCATATCCACTCTCCGGATCTGATCCTGCCCGCACCGCCGGTGAGATTTCCTCCTCCGGCGTGCTTTCCCTGTCATCATATTTTCCCTGTCATCATAGCACAACGCAGGCAGGCATTCCATAAATCGGTCTGCCTGCCTGCGCATTCATTTCCGGAGATCACGGCTCAGTACAGCTGATAGCCGTTCGGGTCGATGGAGAACTCGTACTTCTTCAACAGTCCGATATTGGTCATCTCCACATTGTTGAACACCTGGTCCGAGAAGGACTGTGCCGGAACCGTCGGATAGTACCAGGACTTGCTTCCGAAATAGTCCCGCAGTTCCTGCGACTGGAAGATATAGCCTCTTCTCGCATAGATCTCATTTTTCGCATAACACATCTGCTGGAGGGAGAGATTCGATACCTCCGCATCTGTCAGATAACGCACCGCGCTGTCATAGAAGATATAGTCTCCGGACGTCGCCTGGGTGACGGTGCCCGCGGAATAAGAGCCGATATTCTGATACGAATAGCCGGGCTGGTCGAGCGCATATCCTCCGGGGGCAAGGGCCTCCTCTTTCTGCCTGAGCTTCTCGATATTGGCGCTTTCAACAGAATTGAGGACGGACGGGGAGAAGCTGTTCACGTCCACCGTTCCCCAGTACCAGTTCTTCGCATTGAAATAATCGGACAGTTCCGTCGATACGAAGATGTATCCGTGTCTCGCATAGATCTCATTCTTCGCAAAGCACGCTTCCTGGGCCGTCAGCTGCGCCGTGTCGGAATCGGTCAGGTACCTGGTGTTGCTGTCATAGAAAATGTACGTGTCCGGATTCACATAATAGGGGGTGCTTCCGGAGGAAGATCCGATGTACGGATAGACCGTGCTGTAGCTGTATCCGGGCGCATCGAGCGTGTACATCCCAAGCTCCGCCTCCCGGTCTGAAAGCATCCTGACATTCGCCGTCTCATACTGATTCAGCATGGAATCCGAGAACTGCGACGGCGTGTAGATCGGCGTATACCAGTACTGCATATTGAACCAGTTCTGCAGCTCCGTGGATACAAACTGCCTCCCGTTCCGGGCATAGATCTCATTCTTCGCGTAGCAGACTGCCTGCGCGGGCCACGTCGCCACCGCCGAAGCGTCCAGATACGTGTAGCTGCTTGTCGGGAGCAGATATCCGTAGGCTGTATCCGCCTTTGCCTTGCTGTGTCCTGACGACAGTTCCGCCAGGAGCATCAATAGACACAGACCGACCGCATAATAGATCCTTCGTACTCTCTTCATCCCTCTCTCCTCCTTCGAGATGATATATTCCGGTTTCATTGTAGCATCCGGACCCGGTCCAGTCGCAGGGATGTTTTGTGTATCTTTCTGAAGGTTTTCTTAACTGGCGCCGGCATCCTTCCTAAAGACAGAAAAATCCGCACTCAAAAATGAGTGCGGAAGATTCTCCGATACAATGTCAATCCATGCAGGATCCCTTATTTTTTCAGCTGCTGCAGGCGCTCTTCCACCTGGTCCATCAGCGTCTTGTACTTCGCAAGCTTCGCCTTCTCCTCTTCGACCTTCTGCGCCGGCGCTTTGGAGAGGAACTTCTCATTGTTCAGCATGCCCGTCGAGCGCTTCAGTTCGCCTTCCAGCCTCTTCTTCTCTTTCTCCAGACGCTCGATCTCTTTTGCGATATCCACCAGTTCTTCCATCGGGATATAGATCGCTGCGTTGTGGATCAGCGTGGACACGGCGTCGTCCGCGATCCGGCTCTTGTCTGCCTGTACGATCACCTCAGACGCGGAGCCGAGGGATGCAAAGAACAGACGGTCCTTCTCAAATGTGGCGCGGATGCCTTCATCCTCCGATACCACGTAGACCTTCGCCTTTTTCGACGGCGCCACGTTCATGGAGGTGCGGACCGTACGGATCGCGCGGACTGCGTCCTTGACCAGTTCGATCTCGCGCTCTTCCTGATCGAAGTTCCACTCTTCTTTGTAGACCGGCCAGGAAGAAACCATGATCGAATCATCCGTGTCATTCACGGACTGATACAGCTCCTCGGTGATGAACGGCATGAATGGATGCAGAAGCTTCAGGCCCTGCACCAGTGTCTGCTTGAGCGTCCACAGGGCGGCCGCCTTGGTCGGATCCTCATCGGAATACAGGCGCGGCTTCACCATCTCAATGTACCAGTCGCAGAACTCGTCCCACATGAAATCGTAGACCTTCTGAACCGCGATGCCCAGCTCGAACTTCTCCATGTTCTCGGTCACTTCCCTTGCCAGGGTGTTGACTCTGGACAGGATCCAGCGGTCCGCGCCGGTCAGCTGCGACAGGTCCATCGTCTCCGGGACGTCGCTCTTATCGAAATTCATCAATATGAATCTCGTGGCGTTCCAGATCTTGTTCGCGAAGTTCCTGGAATTCTCCACGCGCTCATAATAGAAGCGCATGTCATTGCCGGGCGCGTTGCCGGTCACGAGCGTCAGGCGCAGCGCGTCCGCGCCGTACTGGTCGATGATCTCCAGCGGATCGATTCCGTTGCCCAGAGACTTGGACATCTTGCGTCCCTTGTCATCCCTGACCAGGCCGTGGATCAGCACGTACTTGAACGGGCTCTTCCCGGTCTGTTCCAGCGCGGAGAACACCATGCGGATGACCCAGAAGAAGATGATGTCATATCCGGTCACGAGCACGTCTGTCGGATAGAAATAGTCCAGCTCCGGCGTCTCATCCGGCCAGCCGAGCGTAGAGAACGGCCACAGCGCCGAAGAGAACCATGTGTCCAGGCAGTCCTCATCCTGTGAGAAATGCACGCCGCCGCACTTCGGGCAGACCTTCGGAGCGCCCCCTGCCTTCACGACCATCTCCCCGCAGTCGTCACAGTAATACGCGGGGATCCGGTGTCCCCACCAGAGCTGGCGGGAGATGCACCAGTCCTTGATGTTTTCCAGCCAGTGGATGTAGGTCTTGTCAAAATGCTCCGGGACAAAGTTCAGGTCATCCGTTTTGACAACGTCGAGCGCGGCCTGTGCCATCTCGTCCATCTTCACAAACCACTGCGGCTTGATCATCGGCTCGACCGTGGTGTGGCAGCGGTCATGCGTGCCAACCGAATGGGTGATCGGAACGACCTTGACGAGCAGGCCCTGCTCCTCAAGATCCTTGACCATCTCTTTTCTCGCCTCATAACGGTCCATGCCGGCATACTTGCCGCACAGCTCGTTCATGGTGGCGTCATCATTCAGGATATTGATCTCTTCCAGATTGTGGCGCCTGCCGACCTCGAAGTCGTTGGGGTCATGTGCCGGCGTGATCTTCACGCAGCCGGTCCCGAACTCCTTGTCGACATGCTGGTCCACGATCACCGGGATCTCGCGGTCCGTGAGCGGGAGTCTGAGCATCTTGCCCACCAGGTCCGTGTAGCGCTCATCATCCGGCGCGACTGCAACCGCAGTGTCTCCAAGCAGCGTCTCCGGACGCGTGGTCGCGATCTCTACATACCTGTCCTCTTCGCCCACGATCGGGTATCTGATATGCCAGAAGGAACCGGCCTGGTCCTGATGCTCAACCTCTGCGTCGGAAAGAGACGTCTGGCACTTCGGGCACCAGTTGATGATGCGCCTGCCCTTGTAGATCCAGCCTTTCTCATAGAGCTTGCAGAACACCGTCTCAACGGCTCTCGAACAGCCCTCATCCAGGGTAAAGCGCTCCCGCTCCCAGTCGGCGGAAGTGCCGAGTCTGTGCAGCTGGTTGATGATGCGGGTCCCGTATTCATCCTTCCAGTCCCAGCAGTATTCCAGGAACTTCCCGCGGCCGATCTCATGCTTGTTGATCCCCTGCTCCTTGAGCATATTCGTGACCTTTACCTCGGTCGCGATCGCGGCGTGGTCCGTTCCCGGCTGCCAGAGCGCCTCATAGCCCTGCATCCTCTTCCAGCGGATCAGGATGTCCTGCAGCGTATTGTCCAGCGCATGGCCCATGTGCAGCTGCCCGGTGATGTTGGGGGGCGGCATCACAATCGTAAACGGCTTCCTGTCCGGATTCACCTTTGCATGAAAATAACCGCCGTCCAGCCACGACTGATAGATCTTATCCTCCAGCCCGGCCGGATCATATGTCTTTGCAAGTTCCTTCTTTCTCATGATGTATGCTCCTGTGATCTGTTCTTCTGCTCCGTATCCTGCCTGGGCACGGGGCAGTCCTCACTCTTCTGCCGCCTTCACGCCCGGAAAAGCGGGCTAAGGCGCCTGCAGATGCGGGCGGATTCTCCCTGCATTCACAGTTCTATCAAGTATATCTCAGCCGCACCCCTTTCGCAAGTATCAGGCAGGTGCATGGCAGCACAAAAAAGAGCTGTGAAGATGCGGGAATCATCCCCATCTTCACAGCTCATCCGTTTTCTGTATGAAGTGTCTTTTATACGACAGCCATACGACGGTCGCTGTACGCGCATGCCTTCCGGCAGGCCCGATCCGTTATTTCCAGCCAATCTTGACGTAGCCGGATACATCATTGCTGGTTCTCTCGACCTTGATGTAGTAGGTTCCCTTGTTGAGCTTCTTCATGGAGCCGGAAAAGCCTTTTCTGATTCCATACTCATAGGTCCACTGGGAGTCGCTTGAAAGGTACGTTCCTCCGTCCCCTTTCTTATAAGGCTTCGGGCCATAGACGTAAATCCTGTAGGATGCATCTCCGTAAGAGGCAGCAGACAGACGAATCTTGCGCTTCTTCGTGAGTTTGATTTTGAACCATTCCGACTTGGACGAGGTCTCATTTGCGCCGAACAGAGCGGTCATCGTCTTGTTGCGCTTTAAAACGGTTCCCTTCTTCTTGGAACCTTTTCCCTGATCATTGACGCCTGTGAAAAAAGCGCCGATCCGGTAATTCTTGGTATTGGTCACACGGATGATATAGGTTCCCTTTTTCAGAGCGTACTGCCTGACAAAAGAACTGGAGTTCTTGTCGGTTCCATTCACATACGTAGAGGAACTGCCATAGCGGTTGATCGGAACATTCCCCGCTTTCAGAAGCGAGAACGACAGGCCATAATTGCTGTAAGTGCCCATCTCGACTCCGGTAAAAGTCATCATGCCGTCCTTGGGCATCACAAACTTGTGCAGCATAGTGTTGTCCGGTGCATTCGTAACGGTGACATACTGCGGTGTGGGGTCCACCTTCAACTGTGCGCCGTACCTGTCTGCGAATGCGCTCATGCTGAGCAGCATTGCAAGGACGGCGGCAAGGATGACGGTGCGCAAAACAGATCGTTTATTCATACTCTTCTCCTCCAACTGATCTACTGTATGTTCAAAGAATCTCCCTCCATAGAGACTGGTTTCATCATAATCTACAGCAATTCTCTATGTCAAGCATGCAGCCGAATTCGACTCAAGGTGTCAATTTTGAGATAAGGTGGTCGCGTGTAAGATCTCCCTGCAGATCGTATCTCTTCCGTCCCCGGTCTGTGCGGAGAATGGAATCACAACGGTTCCTTTCGGTGCCTGCAGTCCTTCGCGGACCACTTTCATCTGCTTCTGGATCTGGCTGCGTTTGATCTTGTCCGACTTGGTTGCGATGATGATCGGCTGATAGCCGCTGGAGGCGATCCATTCGTACATCTGCCGGTCATTTGCGTTCGGCGCGTGCCTGATGTCGACCAGAAGGAACACCGCCTGCAGGTTTTCGGAGGTATGCAGATAGCGCTCCACCATCTTTCCCCAGCGCGCCTTTTCATCCAGCGAGACATTGGCGTATCCGTATCCGGGAAGGTCAACCAGTTCGAAGAGCACATTCTGCTCTTCGGCTTCCCCGCTTTCATCCGGCGCGGCCAGCGCGTCGACCTGATAATAATTGATCGTCCTGGTCTTCCCGGGCGTCTCTCCGACTCTCGCCAGGCGCTTTCTCTGCATCAGGCAGTTGATCAGGGAAGATTTCCCCACGTTGGAGCGCCCCGCAAAGGCTATCTCGGGAAGATCGCTCTGCGGAAATTCGCTGGTATACCCGCAGACGCTGACCAGTTGTGCATCTCGTATCTTCATATCCGTTCTCCTCCCGAAAAACAACACAGGGCTGCCGCACGATGTGTGACAGCCCCGCGGGCAATCTGTATAAACTCTTTATGCGGGCTCTTCGGCTTTCTTTCTGCTGCGCTTCTGTGCCGCACGATCGTCCATCTTCCCGCTCCCCGGGACATACTCGATGACCGGTTCGGACGTTCCGTCGATCGCGTCCTTTGTCACGACGCATCCGACCGCGTCCTCATCGCCCGGCAGATCAAACATGACGTCCAGCATGGCGTTCTCAATGATCGACCTGAGGCCTCTCGCGCCGATCTTGCGCTCTATGGTCTTATCCGCGATCTCCTCGATCGCGTCCTGCTCGAAGCGAAGTTCAACGCCGTCCAGCTCGAACAGCTTCTTATACTGGCGGATGATCGCATTCTTCGGTTCGGTCAGGATCCGGATCATCGCATCGCGGTCCAGTGCATTCAGGCTGACAATGATCGGAACACGCCCGATAAATTCCGGGATCAGTCCGAACTTAATCAGATCCTGCGGGAGCACCTTCTTGAGAATCTCACCGATGTTCTCCTCGCGCTTCTCCGTAATCTCTGCCATGAAGCCCATGGACTTCGTATCCATGCGGCTCTCGATGATCTTATCCAGGCCTTCGAATGCGCCTCCGCAGATAAACAGGATATCCGTGGTATCGATCTGGATCAGTTCCTGGTGCGGATGCTTCCTGCCGCCCTGCGGGGGTACGGAAGCCTGCGTCCCTTCGATGATCTTCAGCAGCGCCTGCTGCACGCCTTCACCGGATACATCTCGGGTGATGGACACATTCTCACTCTTGCGGGTGATCTTGTCGATCTCGTCTATGTAGATGATCCCGCGCTGTGCACGTTCGATGTCATAGTCCGCAGCCTGGATCAGCTTCAGCAGGATATTCTCCACGTCCTCGCCGACGTACCCCGCCTCGGTCAGGGACGTCGCGTCCGCGATGGCAAAGGGCACATTCAGCATCCTGGCAAGCGTCTGTGCCAGATATGTCTTGCCGGATCCGGTCGGACCCAGCATCAGGATATTGCTCTTCTGCAGCTCCACGTCTCCGGATGCGGTGTGGGCGCCCTTGGAGAGCACTCTCTTATAGTGGTTGTAGACTGCAACCGAGAGCGTCTTCTTTGCCTCTTCCTGCCCGATCACATACTCATCCAGGAATGCTTTGATTTCCCTGGGCGTTTTGAGATTGATCTCGCTCTCAGGCAGATCGCTCTCTTCATCCGCAAGCTCTTCCTCCATGATCTCGGAGCATACGTCGATACACTCATCGCAGATATATACGCCTCCGGGTCCGGCGATCAGCTTGCGGACCTGATCCTCGCTCTTGTTGCAGAACGAGCATCTGATCTTGTCATAATTCTTATTGGCCATGTTTCCCCTTATTATCCCTGATTACCTGGCAGTTACCACCTGGTCCACTAGTCCGTAGGCAAGCGCTTCCTCAGCGCTCATCCAGTAATCGCGGTCTGTATCGCGCGCGATCACATCCAGAGGCTGCCCGGTGTTCTGCGCCAGACATTCATTCAGCCGCTTCCTGGTCTCAATGATCTGCTCCGCCTGGATCTGGATATCACTCGCCTGGCCCTGCGCGCCGCCGGACGGCTGGTGAATCATAATGCGCGAATTCGGAAGAGAGAATCTCTTTCCTTTCGCCCCGCCTGCAAGCAGGAACGCGCCCATGCTTGCGGCCATGCCGATGCAGGTCGTGGACACGTCGCATTTGATGTAATGCATCGTGTCATAGATCGCCCATCCGGCAGAAACCGATCCGCCCGGGCTGTTGATGTACAGATGGATATCCTTGTTGGGATCCTCTGACTCCAGAAACAGCATCTCTGCAACAATGATATTCGCAGACACATCGGTCACTTCTTCGCCCAGGAAAATGATCCTGTCCTTCAGAAGGCGGGAATACAGGTCATAAGACCGCTCGCCGTGCGAGGTCTGCTCAATAACATATGGAATCAATGCCATGGATTAATTCTCCTCCGAATCTTCCTCTACATCAAGATCCTGCGGCATATCGACCTCAACCGCCGCATCCGCGATCTTCTTCACGGCTTCCTGCACAGCAAGATCCTTCTTCATCTGATCTCTGGACTCCTCGCCCATCAGATCATACAGCTTTTCTTTCTCCATCTTGTAGGCTTCTGCCATCTTACTGATCTCTTCGTCAAACCTCTCCTCGGAGATCTCAATATTCTCCGCCTTGGCAACTGCTTCCAGCACCAGGCTGTTCTGGATGCGCTCAAGCGCCTGCGGCTTCATCTGCTCAAGAAGCTTCGCAGCGTCCATTCCGGTGAACTGCATATACTGATCCATTGACAGGCCCTGGGACTGGATCTGCTGCGCGAACTCTTCCAGCATGCGGGACGCCTGGTCCTCGATCATTCCCTCCGGAACCAGCATGGAAGCATTCTTCACGGCAGCCTTGACTGCAGCGGTCTCTTTCTCGGACTTCGCCTGTTCTTCCTTGCGCTCACGGAGCTTCTTCTCAACGTCGGCCTTGTACTCGTCCACCGTATCAAACTCGGAAATATCCTGTACGAAATCGTCGTTCAGTTCCGGAAGCTGGCGCTCGGAGATGCTGTTCACCCTGCACTTGAAGACAGCGTCCTTGCCCTTGAGGGATTCCTCATGGTACTCCTCCGGGAAGGTCACGTTCACGTCAAAGTCTTCTCCGATGTTCTTTCCGACGATCTGCTCTTCAAATCCGGGGATAAATGAACCCGATCCGACGGTCAGGTCATAGTCGGTGCTCTTTCCGCCTTCAAACGGAACGCCGTCCACGGAACCGTCGAAATCAAGCTTGATATGATCGCCGTCCTTTACCGGGCGGTCATCCACATCGATATCGCGTGCATTCTGTGTGCGCTCGCGGTCAATCTCCGCATTGATCTCCTCCTCGGAAACCGTCACTTCGCTCTTCGGAACCTCTACGCCCAGATACTTTCCGAGTGTAACTTCCGGCTTCAGGGCAACCGTCGCCGTATAGATAAAGTTCTTTCCTTCCTCAACCTGTGTGACATCGATCTCGGGGCGGGACACGACCTCCTCGCCGCTCTCCTTCACCGCCTCATCATAGGTCTCCTGCAGAACGGTGTTGGCAGCTTCCTCATAAAATACGGACGGGCCGTACAGCTTCTCGATCATCTTCCTGGGAGCCTTGCCCTTGCGGAATCCCGGAATCGTAATGCTGTTCTTCTGCCTCTGGTAGGCTTTCTCAAGCGCCTTGCCGAACACATCGGACTCGATCTCGATGGTCAGAACTGCAGTGTTATTGTCTTTTTTCTCTACTGAAACATTCATGGAAACCTGCTCCTTACGATTGAAATAGTTATAGGATGTTCTGTTCTTTTTTGCAGCCGTTTATGTAGTATATCACAGGGATTATCCGAAGACAATTGACTTTTCAATCTTTTGGGAGCACTCCCATCCTTCCAGTTTTTCAAGGATCTTCAGCGCAAACGGGATCGCCGTCCCGACTCCGCGGCTGGTGATAAACTGCCCGGACACTTCAACCGGATTCTCTGTCGTCTCCGCGCCTTTCAGATAAGACTCACATCCCGGATAGCAGGTTGCCGTCTCGCCGGAAAGAAGTCCCAGCTCTCCGAGTACGCGCGGGGCCGCGCAGATCGCACAGATCCACACGTCTCCGCCCACTGCCTTCTTCAGCGCCGCCTCCAGAAGACTGTCCGCCTGCAGATTCAGCGTCCCCGGCATTCCGCCCGGCAGGATGAGTGCGTCTGCATCCGAAAGATCCACGTCTTCAAGAAGCGCGTCCGCCTCCATCACAATCCCGTGGGATCCGCGGATGGTCCGATCGCCTCCGACGGCTGTCAGAACCACCTCCACTCCGCCTCTTCGAAGCAGGTCCACCTGCGTCAGGCATTCGATCTCTTCCAGTCCCTGCGCTGCAAATACATACGCTTTGTTCATAATTTGTTCCTTTCTTTTTCTTTGCAATTGTTGGTTGTTCTGTTGCTTATTTTAAAGAATACTGAATATTTAGTTGTTATTATACACTTTAGGCTAAATATTTTAACTGTATATTTGCGTTTGTCTGTGCTACTATAGCATGAGCGAATACCACATTCGTTGTAAGGATGCAACATTCTGCAGGAGGTAACACCATGACAGAGCAGAGAATCAATCAGTACAAACAGCTCGGGCTTACCATTGCATATTACAGAAAGCTGAAGGGGATTACCCAGCAGGCGCTTGCCGAATCAGTGAATCTGAGCCGCACGCACATCAGCAATCTGGAGGCCCCCAACATGCCGACCTCCATCTCTCTGGAAAAGCTTTTTGACATCGCCGATGTATTGAATGTACCTGTAAAGTGTTTCTTTGATTTCCGCGACTGACGGACTTGATGGAATTAATAATAACATGTAAATGCCGTGCACATTCCGTGCACGGCATTTGTTCTGCGGCCCGCCTCCCGGCATGGACCGCCCGGAATTCATCAGGCTTCTCCGAAGATCACCTTCAGCACATGGGAAGCATCCATATTGCGCAGTCCTTCCGGATCTGACATCACGCTGTTCTGCGTTCCCAGGTTCCAGCGCATGCGGCTGTAACTGGTCAGATAGCTGGTGCCGCGGCTGACATCCGGATACCTTTTATACCACTCCGGATAATACTTCTTCATATACTTACGGGCCAGCTTCCAGGCTCTGCTCTTCACCTTGCCCTGCGGGGTTGCGGTTCCGTTGATCATGACGCCCTTCGGGCTGGAATGAACCAGGACCACGCTTCCGTCCGAGCATTTTCCGATCACGATATAGACATGGCCTTCCGCAAGGCTCATGATATCGCCGGCTCTCCAGTCTGTAAATGCACGTGCGGATTTGTATTTGCCCCAGCCCCAGTCAGCGAAAGTTCTCGCCATTCTCTGGGCAAGCATGACATAACTTCCATGTCCGCTCTCGGTGTTGAAGGTGTTGTAGATAACCCACGCAACAAACCCGGAACAGTCAAGGCCGTCATGCACCTGATACCGGGTCGTCCGGTAGTCATAGCCTGAATTCTGCTTCTTGTAGAACTGCTTCCAGCGCGGAGACACCCCGATCGTGGTGGATTCAAGGCCGCTCCCCGTATCGTTCAGGTTCCAGCCGCCGCCCCAGACATACATGGTCTGGCCGACCGGTTTGAGCGCAGTCTGAAGAAGCCTCTTCAGCGTGGCCTTGTGAATCGGATAACCCTTCGGATCATAGTAGGTGCCGTCCGAACCGAACGCATTCCGCAGATTCTTATTCCGCTTTACCTGCACCTCGGCGCGCGCGCCTCCCTTGGCAGGATCATAATAATACACAAACCCGTCCACACTGATGGATCCGGTCTTCTGCTTTCCGTTCTTTCCGAAATAGTAATATTTCCCGTTGATCTTATACTCTCCGGTCACGCGCTTTCCGCTTGACTTCAGAAAATAGGTCCCGGCCGGAAGCTTCAGCCATCCCCTCGCACTGTCAACCGGCTTCTTGAACTTAAAGTAATACTTGCCTTTTTTCTTCTTCCACTTTCCGGTCACTTCATGAACGCCCGACTTGTTCGTGAGCGTACCGGTCACAGTTTTCGACTTTGCCTCCGCCTTCATGCCGGGAACCATAGCGAGAATCATTACAGACAGAAGTATGCATCTGACGAATCCTGATTTTTTCATGATCTTCTCCTTGCGATGAAAATATTTACAATATCGTAACATATTGTTAAAGATCTGAAAAGGGGTTTTTCCGTTCATTGAAGGATCTGCTTCAGCCCCCGGTACACATCGCTGACCGGCAGTCCGACGATATTAAAATAATCCCCTTCAATTCCCGTCACGAATTTCATGAAAGCACCCTGGATCCCGTAAGAACCCGCCTTGTCCATCGCCTCTCCCGTCGCGATATACGCCCGGATCTCTTCCTCAGACAGCTGCGCCACATGAACCGTGCTCTCTCTGGAGAAGGTCATCCGCCGCTTCTCTCCGCCCACCTGCGCGCACAATGTCACGCCTGTAAACACATGGTGCGCGCCTGCCGACAGCATCCGGAGCATTTGCGCCGCATCCTCCTCGTCTTTCGGTTTTCCGAGAATCCTGCCGCCGCACGCTACAACCGTATCCGCGCCGATCACAACCAGGTCCGTCTGCGCCTCCCGGCAGACAGAGGCGTATACGTCCTCCGCTTTCCTTTGTGACAGCGCCTCAACCAGCAGGGCCGGTTCTGTCTCTTCAATCTGCTCGTCTGCGTCCGACACGATCACCTCATGCGCGATCCCTGCCGTCTGAAGAAGTTCGTCCCTCCTGGGAGAGCCGGACGCAAGTATCATCCTGGTATTCTCAAAGTCCATCGTCCCTCTGTCCCCCGTCTTTTCACATGTGCTCATCCGATCCGGACATCCGCAGCCGAATCCTGTTTGATCAGCCGATCCGGACATCCGCAGCCGAATCCTGTTTGATCAGCCGGTTCGTATAGTAGAACATGCCGGCGATAAATACGATGAATACGATCCACCCGTAATCGCCTTCCATGGATGCAATAAAGTCATATGCACCGTGTGCGAGAACCGGAAGAAAAACCGCAGCCTTCCTGCACCTGTCCGCCTTCTCTTCATTTCCCTCATTCGAATACCGCTTCGCCATCCCGTACCAGGTTCCCATGAAAACGCCGAAGCACGCATGGCCCGGAACAGCGGTCACCGCGCGTACAAGCGCCGTTGAAAAACCATAGGAAAAGACGTAGCAGATATTTTCCCAGAGCGCGAATCCCAGTGAAACCGATACCGCGTAAACAACCCCGTCAAACTGATAATTAAAGTTCGGATCCGCCCAGGAGCCCTTTTTGAGAAATAAGTATTTGAACCCTTCCTCTGACAGGGCGACGACGACAAAGTACATCAGGAATTTCCCGAAGAGTGTCGACTCATTGATCAGCGCGTTTCCGATCGTCTCTGTGAAGATCGACGCGACTGCCGAAAGAATGCCCATGATGATCAGTTTTCCGATCAGGCTCTTTGGTTCCTTCTCAATCTCATCCATCTTATAAACCCGGACCAGGAGATAGACGGCCGGGATGATGGCAGCTGCCGCCATCAGGATATTCGGAAGCGAATAGGCAACCATAAATGGAAATAAGAAATAAAACATGTAAATGTGTTCCTCCCTGCCGGTTCAGCTGCAGCTGCGTCATTCCTGCGGATCGTCCTGCCCGCTGATCTGATCCGCAAATTCTGCAGCCTCTATCTCTTCCTCTTCCGCATCCGTCAGATCTTCATTGGTGATCAGCCTGAAATCTTCAACCGTCGGAGACTGGAGTCTGGCAACCCGCCGGGACTGATTCGTAATGATCTCCTCAAAAAGGTTCCGGACCGAACGTGCATTTGCGAACGTCTCCCCCGCAGCAAGCTTCTCGGCGGCGAGCCTTTCGCGCACATGCAGCCTGCAGTCGTCCTCAATGGCGTAATCATATTTTTTCAGATTCAGGTCAAAGATCCCCATCAGTTCATCCAGGGAATAATCCGGGAATTCAATATACTTGTTGAATCTGCTGCGCAGGCCCGGGTTGCTGTCGATGAACTTCTCCATCGGCTCCGTATACCCGGCGACAATCACGATCAGGTCGTCCCTGTGGTCTTCCATCGCCTTCAGGATGGTATCGATCGCCTCCTGGCCGAAGTCCTCCTGCCTGGAAGCGAGCGCGTACGCCTCATCGATAAACAGGACGCCGCCGATCGCTTTCTGGATCTGCTCCTGCGTCTTGAGCGCCGTCTGCCCGATGTATCCGGCCACCAGTCCGGAGCGGTCCACCTCGACCAGCTGTCCCTTGGACAGAATCCCGATCTGCGCATAGAGCCTGGCCAGGATACGCGCAACCGTCGTCTTGCCGGTTCCCGGATTCCCCGAGAACACCAGATGCAGAGACACCGGAACCGTCTTCAGGCCGGCATCCTTCCTTGCCTTCTGGATCTTTGCAAAATCCGCCAGTTCGCGCACGTCATGCTTGATCTTCTCAAGCCCGATCAGAGAATCCAGTTCCTCCATCGGGTCCTGCTGCTCCTCTTCCGCCTTCGCCGCAGCCCCTTCGGAAGGGTCCGTCGTCCCCTGCGCCTTATTCTCTGTATGCTGAGGCTGTCCGCCCTCTGCACTGTTCCCGGTGCCGGTGGCGGCATCCTTCAGAACAGGCTGGTCTGTTCCGTAAAAATCCTGATACAGATTGGAAAACAGTTCCTTCCTGGTTTCCTGTACCTGCCTGATCAGTTCCTCCGTCGTATCCTTTTCCATTCCGGGATCCTTTCTTATTTCTGTCCTGCCTTTTTCCGGCTGCGGCTGCGCTTCTTTTTTGAAGACCGCGGCTTCTCTTCCGCGGCAGGTGTCTCCTCCGCCACAGGCGCCTCCTCTGCAGGTGCTTCTTCTGCCGGCGTCTCCTCCGCTTGCGCTTCTTCCGTTTCCGGCGCTTCTTCCGCAGCAGGTGTCTCCTCTGCCGGTGCCTCCTCTGTCGCTGGCGTTTCCTCTGCTTTCGCTTCTTCCGTTTCCGGCGCCTCTTCCGTGGCCGGTGTCTCCTCTGCCGGTGCCTCTTCCGTCGCTGGCGTTTCCTCTGCTTTCGCTTCTTCCGTTTCCGGCGCCTCTTCCGCGGCCGGAGTTTCATCCGAGGGCTTCTCTTCCGTCGCAGGCGCTGTGCCTTCCGCCGGTATCTCCTCCGCCGGCTTCTCTTCCGCCGCCGGCGCTTCCTCCGGAAGCGTATATCCGTTTACACGCATCCCCTGCAGGAAATCTTCCACCCGGATGCCGAG
>CAJOKX010000001.1 GCA_905235415.1 uncultured Lachnospiraceae bacterium | reverse complement strand
GCGCCGCCGCCCTTCCAGCATTCGCCCAGCGCCGCGGCGTTCGCATCATTGAGCGCGCGGGTCCGGATCCCGGTCAGCGTCTCCATCTCGCTGACGATGTCTACCCGTCCCCAGTGGAGGTTGACCGCCAGCTCGACGACGCCCTCCTCGTTTACCGGGCCCGGAATATCCAGTCCGATTCCTTCGATCTGCTTATTGGTCAGACCGCGCTCTTCCATCTTCAGCTTGATCGTCTGGGCGATGTCCGGAAGGATATACTTCCCGTTCTCCTCAATCCGGGTAGGAATCTCCCATTTGTCAAGGAGTTCTCCCTCCGTGTTGAACAGGCCGCACTTGATGGTTGTTCCGCCCACATCAATCCCAAAACAAAACTCTTTCATTACTCCGCATCCTCTCTGTTCTGCTTTTCCATATTTTCCATAATGCCCTGCTGAACACGGTTATAAAGCTCCTGCGCAGCGTTATAGCCCATCTTCTTCTGTCTGTGATTGACCGCAGCGGATTCAACAATTACAGCAAGGTTTCTTCCGGGACGTATGGGGATGGAATGGCAGGTGACCCTGTTGCCCAGAAATTCGGTGTACTCCTCCTCCAGACCGAACCGGTCATACTCCTTATCCTTATCCCACTCTTCAAGCTTGATGACAAGATCGATGTTCGTCGTATCCATAACGGCTTCGACGCCGAACAGCGTCTTGACATTGATGATGCCGATGCCTCTCAGCTCAATGAAATGACGTGTGATGTCCGGCGCGGTTCCAACCAGCGTCGTATCCGATACCTTCCGGATCTCCACCACATCATCCGTGATCAGGCGGTGTCCTCTCTTGATCAGTTCCAGGGCCGCTTCGCTCTTACCGATGCCGCTCTCGCCCATGATCAGGACGCCTTCGCCGTAGACGTCCACCAGCACGCCGTGGATGGTGATGCACGGCGCCAGTTCCACGTTCAGCCAGCGCAGGACCTCTGCGACAAATGCGCTGGTCTCCCTGTCTGTCGTAAAGATCGGCGTATCATACTTCACCGCCAGTTCCAGCATATCGTCATCCGGAATCGTCTGCGTCGTGTAGACAATCGCCGGGATATGCGCCCCCAGGAGCATCTCGTACACTTCTCTCTTGCGCTCCCTGGGCAGGGTCTCCAGATAGGTATATTCCACATATCCGATGACCTGGAGACGGTCAGCGTCGAAATAATCAAAATAGCCTGTCAGCTGCAGCGCGGGGCGGTTGACCTCGTTGGTCGTCAGAGACTTGCCGGCAAGCTTCACTTCCTCTGTCCGGTAGACAAGGCTCATCTTTTCCGCCAACCGTTCGATCGGTACAGTCGATTGCGTTTTCATGCAGTCCTCCGAATCTCTGGCATTCCCGTCGCACGCCCATGCAGCGAATGAATGACAGTCTGTGAATTACAGATTATCGTATCACGTAGGCGGGTCTTTGTCGAGGACGCCGGGGTGAAAAAACGCATATACTTTGCGGGCGCTGGCCGCATTCATGGACGGCGCGTGGGCGAGCTGATCGATCTGCGCGTCCCGGATCCCTTCCAGCGAACCGAACGAGCGCAGCAGCGCCTTGCGCCTGGCCGGGCCGATCCCTTCGATCTCATCCAGCATGGAATGGGTCTGCGCCTTCCCGCGCAGAGACCGGTGGTATTCAATGGCAAAACGGTGCGCCTCATCCTGTATGCGGGTGATCAGCTTGAATCCCTCGCTGTGCCTGTCGATCGGAAGCTCCCTGTCCTGAAAATACAGACCCCTGGTCCTGTGATAGTCATCCTTGACCATCCCGCAGACCGGGATCGACAGCCCCAGAGAGGCGCATACCTCCTGCGCAATGTGAACCTGCCCCTTTCCGCCGTCCATCATGATCAGGTCGGGCAGCACACTGAAGGAGCCGAGCGACTCGTCCATGCGGCTTTCCTCCAGCTGCCTGGCTTCCTCCAGCCCATGCGAAAGACGCCGCTGCAGAACCTCCCGCAGAGAGGCGTAATCATTCGGTCCCTCCACCGTCCGGATCCGGAACTTCCGGTAGTCGGAGGGCTTCGGTTTTCCTTTTTCAAATACGATCATGGAGCCGACTGACTCCAGCCCGGACGTATTGGAGATATCATACGCTTCCACCCTGCTGACATGCCCGATCCCGAGCATGGATGCGATCTCCTGCATCGCGCCGATCGTACGGCCCTCCTCCAGGCGGATGCGCTCCTTATCCTGCTTCAGCGCAATCTCCGCATTTTCATGCGCCATCTGCACCAGGCGGCTGCGCTGCCCTCTCCGGGGCACCTTCAGGTAAACGCGGCCATCCCGCCGGCTGCTCAGCCACTCCTCGATCAGTTTCTGGTCTTCAATCGGGCACTCGAGCAGGATCTCTCTGGGAAGGAACGGCATGGCTGCGTAGAACTGCCGCACAAAGACCGACAGGATGCGTCCTCTGACCTCCTCCACGGCCGCCTCATCCTGCTCTTCCTGCTGCAGGATCGCCGCGTCCTCTTCCCCGAGCGTCAGGAAGCTGTGGTCCCTTCCGATCAGTTTTCCGCCGCGCACATAGAAGACCTGCACGACGGCGTCCGCACCGTCCATCGCGGCGGCCAGGATATCCCTGTCCTCTCCGTCCCCGTCTTCCATTTTCTGCTTCTGGACCACGCTCATCACATGCATCTTCAGGTCGCGGTACTGCGCGGCGCCCTCATAGTCCATCGCGTCACTCGCCTTGCGCATCTTTTCATCCAGGACCCGGATGACGTCCTTATAGTTCCCGTTCAGAAAGTCCACCGCCCTGTCAATGCTCTGCCGGTATTCCTCTTCGCTGATATATCCCTGGCAGGGCGCGTTGCACTGTCCGATCTGGTAGTTCAGGCAGGGCCGCTCCGCGCCGATCTCCCGCGGAAGCGATCGGCTGCAGTCCCGCACCTTGTAGAGCCTGCGGAGCAGTTCGATGGTCTCCTTCACCGAATGGGCGCTCTTGAACGGACCGTAGAAGCGCGATCCGTCCTTCCTGATCTTCCGGGTGAACAGGACGCGCGGATAGGCCTCCTGCAGCGTCACCCGGATATACGGGTAGGTCTTGTCATCTTTCAGAAGCGTGTTGTAGCGCGGCCTGTTCTCCTTGATCAGGTTGTTCTCCAGGACCAGGGCCTCCAGCTCCGAATCGGTGACGATGTATTCAAAATACGCGATCCGGCTGACCATGTGCTCGATCTTGGGGCCCCTGCCCAGTTTTTTGACAAAGTACTGGTGCACGCGCCTCTTCAGGTTGACGGCCTTGCCGACATACAGGATCGCATCCGAAGCGTCGTGCATGATATAGACGCCGGGTTTCTCCGGCAGTTTTTTCAATTCTTCCTGAAGATCAAAATCCGGATTCATACAATGTCCTCACAGCGAAGATCCATGTCCGCACAAAATGTCCCTGCGGCAGAAAGATATGTCTCTGCGCTAAAAGATGCACAGAGACAAGCGTCTCTGTGCATCGTAATAGATCGAATGTTCTGTTGTCAATCGGCGGCCTGTCCGGACCGGGTCCTGTACGCCACACGTTCCGGAACTCTCTCGTCTGCCGGAGCCTCGAAGACTCTTTCCACCAGCAGCTGCACCATGATGCTCATGACCAGTCCCAGAGAAACATCAATCACAGAGTGCTGCTTCAGGAACATGGTGGACAGAATGACCAGGATGCCCAGGATGTCCAGCGAACGCGCCGCGATCTTCCTGCGGGAGAGTTCGCGGTTATTGTGCACCGCAAAACACAGAATCATGGTGTTGTATACGTGAATGCTCGGAAGCACATTGGTCGGGGTGTCGATCTTATACAGATGCGCAACCAGCATCCCGCAGATATTGTCTGTGTTCACATAGTCAGGCCGAAGATCCAGCTGGTTCGGATAGATCATGGACACAACAAGGAAGATCGTCATTCCGATCATCAGGGCTGCGGATACTTTATACGTTTCCCTCGGGCTGCCCTTGAAGACGACCCAGGTGACCACGAATACATTCATCGCAAACCACAGGAAATACGGGATGATGAAATACTCGCAGAACGGAATCTGATCATCCAGCCATGTATGAATCATATGATAATGAACATGTCCGGCACGTTCCAGAAGGTTGAACCCAAGCATATAAACTGCCACATACAGAAGAATCCAGTATGAATGGCGGTGGGTCCTCGCTATGGTAACTGCCCGATCCCGAATCGTTTTCATCATCGTTTCTGTTACTTCCCCGGTATACTTCCCCGCATTTTAGTGTCGATGCCGATGGTACTCTCCCGCCCGGCACCTGTCAATACTCTCCGGAAAGATTCAGCGATATCGCCAAGTTTACCGGAGATTGCCGCTTATTCCTCAGCAGGATTATAATCCTGCGCCTCTTCCTGCACGGGCGTTTCCTTTGCCTGCGCCAGCTCCGCCTGCGCAGCATCTGCGCTCGCCTGCGCTTCTTCCTGCACCGGCGTTTCCTTTGCCTGCGCCTCCTGCGCAGCGTCCGCGCCCGCCTGCGCTTCTTCCTGCACGGGCGTTTCCTTTGCCTGCTCCGCGCTCACCTGTGCCTCTGCCTGCACCGGCGTTTCCTGCGCCGGCGCCGCGCTCTGCTTATTCTCCTCAACCCTGGACTGCTTCTTTTCCTGCGCCGGGTCGATTCCTTCCACCTCGTAGAACAGGTCCATAAACTCCTTGCCGGTGATCGTCTCTTTCTCGATCAGGAACTCGGCGATCCGGTTCATGGCTTCTCTGTGCTCAGAGAGCAGCTTCTTCGCCTGTTCATAGGAATCCTTCAGGATCCGGATGACCTCATGGTCCACTTCGGCCGCCGTCTCGTCCGAACAGTTCATGACGATCCGGCCGTCGTCCAGATACTGGCTTGCCGGGGACTCCAGCTGCGCCAGCCCGAACTTCTCACTCATGCCGTACTGGGTGACCATGGCCCTCGCGACCCTCGTTGCCTTTTCGATGTCATTGGCGGCGCCGGTCGTCACCGTATTGAATACGATCTCCTCCGCGGCGCGTCCTGCAACGAACTCAACCAGCATCGCGCGGATCTCGGCTTCCGTATTGAGGTATTTCTCCTCTTCCGGAACATTCATGACATACCCGAGCGCACCCATGGTTCTCGGCACGATCGTGATCTTCTGGACCGGCTCCGAATGCTTCTGCAGAGCAGAGACCAGTGCATGTCCGACTTCATGATAGGACACGATCCTGCGCTCTTCCTTCGAAAGGATCCGGTTCTTCTTCTCCTTGCCGACCAGGACGAGTTCCACGGCCTCCTGCAGATCCTTCTGGCAGACTGCGTCGCGGTGGTTCTTGACGGCAAGAATCGCCGCCTCATTGATCATGTTGGCAAGGTCGGAACCTACGGCGCCGGACGTTGCCAGTGCTATCTCTTTCAGGTCGACGGTATCGTCCAGATGCACATCCTTGGCGTGCACCTTCAGGATGTCGACACGGCCCTGCAGATCAGGCTTTTCAACCGTAACCCTGCGGTCGAATCTGCCCGGGCGCAGGAGCGCCGGATCCAGGACCTCCGGACGGTTGGTGGCAGCCAGAATCAGCAGGCCCTTGGACGTATCGAAACCGTCCATCTCACTCAGCAGCTGGTTCAGCGTCTGCTCACGCTCGTCATTGCCGCCGTATCCGCCGGAATTGCGGCTCTTGCCGATGGCGTCAATCTCATCGATGAAAATGATGCAGGGCGCGTTCTTCTTGGCCTCGTCAAACAGGTCTCTCACACGGCTCGCGCCGACGCCGACGAACATCTCGACGAAATCGGAACCGGTCAGGGAGAAGAACGGCACATGCGCTTCGCCCGCAACCGCCTTCGCAAGGAGCGTCTTGCCCGTTCCGGGAGGGCCTACGAGCAGGCAGCCCTTCGGAAGCTTCGCGCCGATCTGTGCGTACTTTTCCGGATGCTCCAGAAACTCAACCGTCTCCTGCAGGGACTCCTTCGCCTCGTCCTGGCCCGCCACATCCTTGAACGTGACGCCGGTCTCGGACTGCATGTACATCTTGGCGCGGCTCTTGCCGACGCCCATCATCCCGCCCGAAGACGACATCCGCCTCAGGATCACGCCCATCAGGATCCAGATGAGGATCAGCGGCGCGAAGCTGAGAAGAACATTCAGAATCAGGCTGGTCGTGTTGTCCGGAATCTCTTCCTTGAACTCCACGTTGGCATCATCCAGGCGCTCCACCAGATTGGGATCATTCATCCTTCCGGTGTAATACTTCATCTCGATGCCCTGGTTCGCCAGGCTCTTATTCTTGGTGACGATCGTCAGCTTATCGGTATCGACCGTGACGGACTCAATCAGATCCTGGTCCAGCAGATCCAGGAACTGGTCGTATGAGATCTCCATGGACGTGGAGTCGTGCATGGCGCTGTTGACCACACTCATCAGCACCAGTGTCACCAGCGTCACGATCAGAAAGATCAGTACGGTTGAATGGTTGCGGTTCGGTCCCTGTCCGCCGTTTCCGTTTCCGCCTCCGCCTCCGTTTCCGTTCCCATTGTTCCGGTTGTTTTCATTCATAATTGGTATTCCGCTCCCTTGCTACTTCTGCATCCTGCGCCTGCCTGTCACTGATGCCTCAGCTCCAGGTACCTGCGGATGAGGGTTACACTGTTGTCGATTCCCAGGTCTCCCGCATCCACCGTCAGGTTATAGGAAGACGCCTGCCCCCATTTCCTGTCAGTCTGGAAATTATAGAAGGAGGCCCTCTTCTTGTCGGCCTTGCTGATCATATCCATCGCTTTTTCCCTGCTGATGTGTTCATATTCCATGATCCTCTTCGCACGGAATTCATCGTTTGCATGGATAAATACGCTGATCAGGTGCGGATTCTCCCGCAGATAGTAATCTGCGGCCCTTCCCACGATGACGCAGCCGCCCTTCTGGCCGATCTTCATAATCGTATCGTACTGTGCCTGCAGAATCTGCTGATGCAGATTGTTTCCCGGAAAACTCACGGTCGGATACATATCCATTACGATCGAATACAGCAGACTCCCGGTCGGCTTCTCATCGTAATCTTCCAGAACCTGTTCACAGATGTTGCTTTCCTGCGCAACCATCTTCAGCAGTTCTTTGTCATAGAGCGTATATCCCAGCTCCGCTGCCAGCCTTCTTCCCACCTCATGTCCACCGCTTCCGAATTGTCTGCCGATGGTAATGATATCTCTTCCTGCCATATCTCACCCTCCTGTTCGTTAGCATACTCATGCGGTCGGTTTCTGTACTTATATTTTAGCAATTTACACGATCCGTGTCCATGTTGCGCGCTGTCAGATACAGCAGCAAACACCCGGGCCGCATATGCCGCACAGAAGGTTCGCAATGCACAGTCTCGTGCAGACGTCAGTGCCTGCATTCATCGGAGTTCCGTACTGGCTGCCCATTCCACGGTACCAGTCTCCTCCGCCTTCGAGCATGTTCAGGTACTGCCTGTACTGCATATTATCCGGATCCATATTGACGGCTGTCTGCGCCATCTGCCTGGCAAGGACATTGTTTCCGCTTCCTGCGTTTGCCATCGCGCTGTAATAGTACCAGCGCGCGTCACGCTCCTTGATCCCGTTCAGGACATTGAGCGCCTCCTCATAATGGCGGCTGTTGATGTAATTGAGCGCCGCCTGGAGATGCACGTCGGACTCACTCTGGGTGCGCTGCGCGCCTCCTCCTGCATATCCTCCGAATCCGAACGGGCCGAATCCTCCGTAGAAGCCGGAGCCATAGCCGTCCCGGCCGCTCCCTGCCCCATAGCCGCCATAACCGCCATAACCGCTCTGGCCATAGCTGCTGCCGGGACCGTATCCGCCGAATCCGGTCTGGCCGTTCTGGATCGCCTCGTATGCCTGCTGGACTTCCTTGAACTTCTCCTCAGCCTCTGCTTTATTCGGATTATTGATATTCGCGTCCGGATGGTATTTGCGGCTCAGATTGCGGTAAGCCTTTTTAATCTCCTCCTCGGATGCGTCTCTGGAAACGCCCAGAACCTCATACGGATCTCTCATCTGCCTTCCCCTGTACTGTCTGAAAACAGTGCCTTGCGGGCATGCTTTATATCTTTATATATACGTTCATCCTGCTCATTTTCCACGATGCCCCCCGGAAAAGAGCGCCTGTCCCGGCTTCCTGCAGCCGGAAGTCTTCGCCTATTTCCATATGGAATCGCACGCAGCCGGCATCCTCCGGGGATCGCTCTGTCCGCTCCGGATCTGGTTGAACCTGACCCAGATCCCCGAATACAGGATGTTGCGCAGCAGGTCTACATCCTTCACGATCGGAAGGCGCTCAAAAGCCCTGCAGCAATGCGCGGCCGTGTCCAGAAGAATCTCCTGCACAAATGAATCGAACGTCTCCGGAACGGCGGCCTGAAGATCCAGAAGGACATTATAGGAACCGCTGCTGCGGTCCTTTTCCAGGTCGTCATAGGCATCCATCAGATAGACGAACTTCCCCAGGTAAAACCCGGTGGCCCGCAGCGCAGATGCCCATTCATCCTCCGACACAACGCACAGCTCTCCCAGGAATTTCCCGGTGCAGGCGGCGCTTTGCTCGATCCGGCTCAGAATCTCCGTCATCCCGCCGTCTGCGCTCCCGGAACCGGAAGATCCTTCCACAGGCTGCGTCTCCATCCTGTGAAGCGCCTGTATATTCCGGCGGACCGACTTCTCCTGTCTGGGATACTTTTCCCGCAGCTCCAGATACGGCCCATGCAGCAGCATCGCCAGCATCTTCGCGCTCTGGCTGCGCTCATCCCTCCAGTCGTCGGCTGCTTTCAGATATGCCAGAAGCACATTCATGTCAGCGGCATACTCTGTGAAGCGGCTGGTGATTTCCCTGTGCACAAGGGCGGGATGCAGGATGCATCTGCACATCTCCTCCTTCTCCCCGGGCTCATATGTCCCGCTCAGCAGGATCGCGAGAAATGTACAGTCATAGGACAGCACCAGCTGGCCCTTCCTCCCGTACCTTCTGTGAAGCTCCGCGCACAGACCGCAGTAATAGCTGCGGTACAGTTCCAGGTCCTTCACCTTCATCTCAGGCCGGTTTACCGTAATATAGCCAAACATGGTTTAAGACCTCTTGCGGAACCGGGTCCTGCATTTCGGGCAGGTGATCTCGACCATCCCCTTGCCCTTCGGAATCCGGATCTTCTGGCCGCATTTCGGGCATTTGTAGATATGATGGGTTTTCTGGTCCGCCCTGCCGGCCCCTCTGCCCCCAAAGAGCGCGGCGGCCTTGTTCTTCATCTGCAGGTACTTCTGGTTCTCCGCGTATCTCGCCGGGATATTGCGCGAAAACATGCGGAAATAAACATACCCCAGAAGAAGGAAAATGACAATCCCGAATCCGGGAATCCCGAACAGGAACTCCAGAACCAGCAGCACCAGCGCCACAATCAGAAGAAATCTGGAAAAGTCATCCTGCCCGTATCGTCCGGCCATGAATCTGTTAAAACGGTCTCTCCAATTCATCTTTGTCTCACCCCTGTGCCTGCCCGGCCCTCTTTGCCCGGGCGCAGACAATCAGCCCTTCAAAAGTATACTCAAGAATATATCCTTTGCCCGCGCCCTGCAAGCAAAGCGATCTATAATTCACCAAACTTTCACGTCCCTGCAAAGCAGAAGGCTGCCGGGGAGACCGGATCCGTCAGATCAGTGAGAAACGGATCCGTCAGATCAGGGGGAAACGGACCCTTGCGCAGAAGAGATGATCCTGCGCGCTCAGCGTGAACTCCCCGCCCATCATGCGGGTCAGGCTGGACGCAATCGACAGGCCCAGTCCGCTTCCCTCGGAGCTCCTGCTGCTGTCTCCCCGCACAAAACGCTCCTCCAGCTCCACGCCGCTCTTTGTAAGCTCCTCGGAAGATTCATTTTCAAATGAACACGACGCCATGCCGTCCTCTGTCTTCAGACTGATTCTGACCTCGGTTCCCGGTTTTGCGTATTTGGCAATGTTGCTCAGGAGATTGTCAAATACCCGGAACAGCTGGGAGGGATCGGCGCTGATCATCAGCTTCCTGCCCTGCTCCTCCTCGTCTGTGACAGGCGTCAGGTCCAGTTCTTCAAAGCGGTCCGCGTATTCGCCCACCGCCATCTGCACCATGGAGCGCAGGTCCAGGCTGGTCATATTCAGCTCCACATTGCCCGAGCTGATGCGGCTGGCTTCGATCAGGTCCGTGATCAGGCTCTTGAGCCGCTGGCTCTTGCGGTCCAGGATATCCACATACTCGCGCGCCTTCTCATTCTGGAGATCCTCCCGCTTCAGAAGGTCCACGTAATTGATGATGGAAGTCAGGGGCGTCTTCAGGTCGTGCGATACATTCGTGATCAGCTCTGTCTTCAGCCGCTCGCTGCGCACGATCGAATCGACCGCCTCCTTCAGGCCGTCGCCCATCTCATTGACGGCCTCCGCCATCTCCAGGCTGTCTCCGGTCAGTGAACTGGTGTCGATCTTATAGTCCAGCCTGCCCTTGGAAAGCTCGCGCAGTCCTTCCCGGACGCTCAGTTTTCCGAGCTGGTCCGCGATCAGGTACAGGACCAGCGCCAGATCCAGCACGATCGTGATCACGATCCCGATCGTCCCGAAGAAGCGCAGAAACAGAAAGTTGAGCAGGATATAGACGGCAAATACGATCAGCATCCTGGCGGAGGTAACCCTCGCCTCGATCATCTGCGCGCCGACCCGCACAACGGTATAGAACACGCTGTTCGTCCACAGGCTCTTCCACCGGATGCGTCTGACCATGCTCAGCAGCATCATCAGTCCGATCCAGTACAGTCCCGCCCAGAACAGGGCCTTGAAGAGGGCCTGCACGCGGATGGAACCCGGCCGGCGGATCAGCCATCTGCACAGATAGAACCAGATCAGGGCAGTGATGATGCCGATCCCGGCGGCAATCTCGGTCGGAATCAGGTCGTATCCTGTCAGCGGGATCAGCTCCGTGCGGTTTTTCCTGCCGGTCATGATCACACTTCCCGTCAGGCACAGGATCGTCCCCGCCGCCAGGAGCACCGCAAACAGGAGCGCGCACAGGATCTGGGGTTCTCTCTTCTGGTAGGCCAGATAGTCTTCCCGGAGCTCATCCCCTGCCGGATAGTCACGATTGACGGCAATCACCACTCTCTCATTGGACCCCAGGAACACACTGTCTATGAACCAGGATGCTGCCCGCTCGTTCAGCGTATACTCAGAGTTCGCCACCATGATGTCCTTCGTGCGGACTCCGTCGAAGAGCATCGTCAGTTCATGATCCTCTTCGACCGCGACTCTGGCAGCAGCGACGCTGTTCACGCCCATATTCGTGTAGGTCCGCTTCGTCTGCAGGTCTTCCAGGTAGTAACTGATGTTGCTGGGCGCATCGGGGCTGGCCGATCCCTCCGGATTCTCGTAATCTTCCACATACGACCGGTATCTGATGTGGATGTCCTCGCACGCCTTTTCAAGGACGCTGTAATATTCCAGAAGCGTCTCATACGGCGTCGCCGAAGCGCCTGCCGTCGACGCAAGCGTATTGCCGGAGAGCGGAAGGATCAGTTCGGCCTCCTCCGCCTTCCCGCTCAGCGCTTCCCAGGATTCTCTCGAGGAAGGCTGTCCCTCCCCGCTTTCTTCCGCCGTGCGGACCACCTGGCGCAGATTTTCCAGACTGGGATAGAAATTAATCAGATCGCTCAGAAGATACGTCAGGTTCTCATTGCGGTTCGCCTCATCGTCGACGCCCATCACATATTGACGTATATCGATCTCTTTGTTCAGATCGGTTTCCCCGCCGCTCTGGAAGAGCACGATGTTGCGCTCACAGTCCGTCTTGCGGCGGATCGTATCCTCTGTGTCGCTCAGAAAGACGGCCGTCTCCTCAAAGGAGCGGCCGAGCTGTGCAATATCAAAGGTTCCGTCCAGCCTCCGTTCAATCAGCAGAAGACACAAAACAACTGCCGCCGTGCACAGGCACTGCATCAGCACGAGCGCGCGCTTCCCGGCCGGACTGTAATTCTTCTCTTTCATCTGCCTCCTCCCGCCGGCAGTCACGTCGACTGCGCAGACGGAATCTCTTCGGGAGGAAGATCCTCCACTTTATATCCGATCCCCCACATCACCTTCAGGTACTTCGGATTCTTCGGATCGATCTCGATCTTCTCGCGGATGTGGCGGATGTGTACCGTGACGGTGTTGTCCGCACAGAACGCCTCTTCGTTCCAGATCTTCTCATAGATCTGATCGATGGAAAACACCTTCCCCTTGTTCTGGAGCAGAAGGAGCAGGATGTTGTACTCAATCCGCGTCAGCCGGACGCTCTCCCCGTTCACGGTGACTTCCTTTTTATCATCGTCAATGACCAGGCCGCCGCTCTGATAGAGGTTCTCCTGTTTCTCGGGTTCCGTGATCGTCCCGAGCGTCGTGTAGCGCCTAAGCTGGCTGTTGACGCGCGCGACAAGCTCCAGCGGGCTGAACGGCTTCGTGATATAGTCGTCCGCCCCGTAATTGAGTCCCATGATCTTGTCCGTATCCTGGCTCTTCGCGGACAGGATAATGATCGGGATGCTCAGATTCATGGTCTTGCGGATCTTCAAAACCGCCGTCATGCCGTCCATGCCCGGCATCATAAGGTCTATGATCAGCAGATGGATCTTCTCCCGGTTCAGGATCTCAACCGCCTGATTCCCGTCGTACGCTTTCAGAACACGATATCCCTCCTGGGACAGATAGATCTCGATCGCGTCCGTGATCTCCTTCTCGTCATCGCACACAAGGATCGTATAATTCTCAGCCATAGTCTCTGTCTCCTGTCAGATATTCCGGCGGCGGGGCCGGTTCTAAAAGTATAGCAGCCGGAACCGGGCATTCCTCCGTATAATCCCCTAATTCTTTATTAAGAAGGATTCCCGGCGTCATTCGGAAAGATTCCCGGCATCGCCGGGTACCCTGTTATCATACCATAAGAATCCCATTCGTGCCGTGTTTGTTGCGCATTCCCTGCCGCTGGGGTAAAATGAATATCGGTACTGACCGTTTTTCAGGAGGTTTAGGTTTATATGGATTGTAAGGAATTGAATGCTTCTGTTCTTTCAGCCGCAGACACGGAAGCTGAAGACACGCAGGAGAAGAAAGTCCGCACCAGATTCTCCGGAATCCTGGTACACCCGACTTCATTCCCTTCCCCGCACGGCATCGGAGACCTGGGGCAGGGTGCATATGATTTCATTGATTATCTGGAACAGACCGGCCAGCATCTGTGGCAGGTGCTCCCGCTCGGCCCGACCGGGTTCGGCGACTCTCCCTACCAGAGTCTGTCCGCATTTGCCGGACAGATCTACATCATCAGCCCGGAGCGCCTCAAGGAGGACGGACTGCTGGAAGATCAGGATCTGTGGGATGAGCCCGCCTTCGACCCGAAAAAAGTCGACTACGGCACAGTGATCGGCTGGAAAATGCGCGTGCTCAGAAGCGCGTATGCGCATTTCCTGGAGAAGGAAGCTTCCGGCGAGGCCAAGGACCCGCTTGCCGCGGAGTTTGAAGCGTTCTGCCTGCAGCAGCGCAGGTGGCTGGATGACTACGCGCTGTTCTATGCTGTAAAGGATTCCTTTGAAGGCCGCTGCTGGCTGGACTGGGACGCGGATATCCGCGACGGTCTGCCTTCGGCGAAGGCTGCCTATACGAAGAAGCTTGCCGGAGAGATCCGCTTCTATAAGTTTACGCAGTTCCTGTTCCAGAAGCAGTGGACAGAGCTTCGTGCGTACGCCGCCCAAAAAGAGATCACCATCATCGGCGATATCCCGATCTTTATGGCCATCGACTGCTGCGACGTGTGGAGCCAGAAGAAGCTGTTCTGCCTGGATTCGAAGGGGTACCCGACAGAGGTGGCCGGCGTCCCGCCCGATTATTTCTCTGAAACCGGGCAGCTGTGGGGCAATCCGCTCTATGACTGGAAAGCGCATGAGAAGAGCGGGTATGCATGGTGGATCGACCGCGTGAAGAGACAGCTGGAACTGGTTGACTGTGTCCGGATCGATCATTTCCGCGGATTCGAAGCCTACTGGTCTGTCCCTGCAGACGCAGAAACCGCGATCGAAGGAGCCTGGAAAAAGGGGCCCGGCGAAAAGCTGTTTCTGGCCATGCAGAAGGAACTGGGAGAAGATCTTCCGATCATCGCCGAGGACCTGGGCATTATAACCGATGAAGTGACCCAGCTGCGCAAGCAGTTCAACCTTCCCGGCATGAAGGTGCTCCAGTTCGGATACGGCGACATGACCGACACGCAGTACGTCCCGCATTTCTATGACACGGTCAACTGCGTCTGCTACACCGGAACCCACGACAACGAGACCACCCTGGGCTGGTACCAGCACCAGAGCGAAGAGGTCAAGGACCGCATCCGCCGCTACGGCAACTGTGACGGAAGCGGCGTGTCGCTTGACTTCATCCGCTTTGCGCTCGGCTCCATCGCGAAATATGCCATTTTCCCGATCCAGGACCTGCTGCAGCTGGACAACGAAGCCCGCATGAACACGCCCGGCGTCGCCGCCGCGAACTGGGCTTTCCGCTATGAGCAGTGGCAGCTGGACGAGGGCTGGAGAAAAGACTGGCTGAAGATCTATACCCAGATCTATGGAAGGTAAACCATGATTCGTACGATTATCGCTGTTGTTCTGACTGCCCTCTTTCTGATCCTGTCGCTTCCGATTCTCGGAATCGAGTGGCTGATCCGGAAAAAATGGCCTCATTTCGGAGAGAAGAGCGGGTTCAGGCTTGTACAGCTTGGTTTCCGAGCGGTGACTCTTCCGATGGGCATCCATCTGGACGTGATCGGAAGGGAGCACATCCCGGATGACGTCCCGGTCCTGTTTGTCGGAAACCACCGCAGCTATCTGGATGTGATTCTGGGTTATCCGCTGCTTCCGCATATGACCGGTTTCGTTGCAAAGAGCGGGTTCATGAAGGTTCCCATCCTCCCGATCTGGATGAAGCGGCTCTACTGCGAATTCCTCGTCCAGGACGACCTGAAGCAGAACATGACTTCGATCATCAATGCAATTGATCACGTCAAAAACGGCGTGTCCATGTACATTTATCCGGAAGGACAGCGCGGAACAGACCCGGACGAGAGGAACCTGCTCCCCTTCCATGAAGGGTCCTTTAAGATCGCGACCAAGGCCGGATGCCCGATCATTCCGGTTGCCGTCGTCGGAACCAGAGAATGCTTCGAGGCACAGTTTCCGAAGCTTCGCCGCGGACATGTCATCATCGAATTCGGAGAACCGATCGAAGTGGCCGGTCTCTCCCGCGAGGAGCTCAAGGGAATCGGCGCACGGACAAGGGCTGTGATTGAGGAGATGGTCATCCGGAACCACAGCATGCTGTAAGCAAAAAAAGTCAGCCAAAAAAGTCAAAAAAAGTCAGGCTCCCCGGCCCTGGAGGCCGCGGGAGCCTGTTTGTATTGTATATACTTGCATATGCAAATTTTAATATTGCTTCTCTACGTGCAAAGACAACACCGAGCTCACCTGTATGCGGTGTTGTCTTTGCAGTGCCATTAATGATTATTCTGCTTCATACTCTTCGGTCGGAATGGCTTTTTCGTATTCGCTCAGGATCATCTCCTGCATCTGCTGTCTCGTGTCAGAATTGATCGGATGTGCAATATCCCGATACTCTCCGTCAGCAGTCTTTCGGCTCGGCATTGCTATGAACAGACCTTTTTCTCCCTCGATCACCTTAATGTCATGTACCACAAACTCGTTGTCAAATGTGACCGAGACGATCGCTTTCATCTTTCCGTCTTTTGCAATCTTCCTTACCCTTACATCTGTAATTGTCATTCCTGTATCACCCATCAGACTTTCTAAAAACCAAAAAACTGTTATATTACATAACGTTCATCTGATTCGATGACAATCTTGATACCATCCTCCCCGTTGTAATATGTGTTAGCCCTGATGGTATCGCGGCTTTCCACGATGCAGTTCTCCAAATGAACATTGTCACCAAGATACACATCGTTCAATACGATGGAATTCTTGATCACACAGTTTTCCCCGACAAAAACATTCTTGAATATGACGGAATCTTCCACATATCCATTGATGATCGATCCCGAAGAGATCAGGCTGTTGTGCACTTCGCTCCCCGGGTTGTACTTGGCTGGCGGAAGGTCGTCAACCTTGGAGTGGATCTCCGGATACTGCCGGAAGAAGTAATCCCTCACGTCCGGCCTCAGGAAATCCATGTTCGTTCTGTAGTAGGATTCCACAGAAGCGATATTGCTCCAGTAACTGTCGATCTTATACCCATAGATCCTTTTGACGCTCTTATAACGAATGAGAACATCGCGTACGAAATCAAATCGTCCCTCCATCGCGCTCTTCTCAATCAGTTCTATCAGCTGGCGTCTTCTGACTACATAGATCCCGCAGGAGATGGTGTTCGCATCCGAAGCCATCGGCTTCTCCTCGAACTGCTCGATCCTGCTGTCCTCGTTCATCTTGAGAACGCCAAACCTTGTCACATCCTCCTGCGGAGGAAGTTCCTTGCATACCACTGTGATGTCCGCCTTCTTGGCGATGTGGTATTCCAGGACTTTATTGAAATCCAGCTTGTAGATGCCGTCGCCGGATGCAATCACCACATACGGTTCATGGCAGTTCTTGAGGAAATCAAGGTTCTGGTAAAGCGCGTCCGCTGTTCCTCTGTACCAGAAATTGTTGTCGACCGTGACCGTCGGGGAGAACACATACAGGCCTCCCTGCTTGCGCCCGAAGTCCCACCACTTGGAGGACGACAGATGCTCGTTCAGCGATCTGGAATTGAACTGGGTCAATACCGCAACCTTCTGAATACGCGAGTTTGACATCGAGCTGAGTGCGAAATCAATGCTGCGGAAGGAACCCGCAATCGGCATCGCCGCAACTGCTCTCTTGTTGGACAGTTCCCTCATGCGGTAGCTGCTGCCACCTGCTAAGATCATACCGACTGCTCTCATGACACAACACCTGCCTTATCCAGTATCCCGCCGCTCGGGAGAGATCCGTCCGGATAATCCTCCGGAACGGTACTGCCGGTTACCGCTGTGTTTCTTCCGATCCTGACGCCCCCCGGCACAATCGTATTCTCGCCGACAACAGCGAGCCCGAACGAATAGACAGAGGGTTTGACCTTGTTCGGAACCTCTTCCCCGCATCCGACGATACTCTTCTCGCCGATCTGCGAGCCCTCTGCAACGATGGCCTTGTCAAGTACGGCATCTGCCCTGATGACGCAGTTCTGCATGACGATGGAATCGCGGATCACAGCCCCTTTCTCTACTGTAACGCCGCTTCCGATGATCGAATTGTAGATCTCACCGTAGATCTCCGTTCCGTCTCCGATCAGGCTTCTGTACACTTTCGCATCTTTTGAGATGTACTGCGGAGGAAGGATGTCATTCTTCGTGTAGATCTTCCAGAATTCCTCATACAGATTAAACTCGGGAATTATATCAATCAGCTCCATGTTGGCTTCCCAGTAGGAGCCAAGCGTCCCCACGTCCTTCCAGTAGCCGTTGAACTCATATGCGACCAGGCTCCTGCCGTGATCCCACAGATACGGGATCACATGCTTCCCGAAATCGCACCCTTCCTGTTCGCGGAGCGCAACAAGCGCGTCCCGCAGAACCGGCCAGCTGAAAATGTAGATCCCCATGGATGCCAGGTTGCTCTTCGGATGCTCCGGTTTTTCCTGGAACTCGCGGATCTTCCCGTCGCTGTCAGCAACCACGATGCCGAAGCGTCCTGCTTCTTCCTGCGGAACCGGCATTACAGCGATCGAAACATCTGCATTGTGGGACTTATGAAAATCAAGCATGACCTCATAATCCATCTTGTAGATGTGATCCCCTGAAAGAATCAGGACATAGTCCGGATTGAAGCTCTCCATATAGGCGAGGTTCTGGTAGATGGCGTTCGCGGTTCCGGTGTACCACTCCGACTTTCCCACCTTCTCATAAGGCGGAAGGACGGTGACGCCTCCTACATTCCGGTCCAGATCCCACGGAATACCGATCCCGATGTGGGTATTCAGCCGCAGAGGCTGATACTGCGTCAGCACTCCGACAGTGTCAATCCCTGAATTGATACAATTGCTGAGCGGAAAGTCAATGATGCGGTATTTTCCGCCAAACGCAACTGCGGGTTTTGCAACCTGCGCTGTCAGTACGCCCAGCCGCGAGCCCTGTCCTCCTGCCAGCAGCATAGCAATCATTTCTTTTTTTACCACATTATCACCCCTCAACATGAAGAAAACAGATACTAGCTATCCAAGTATAACACATCCACTGTCATCTGTGAACAAATATTACAATGAACAGCCGTTTTTGCTTTGTTATTTTGTTATGTTTTGTTTTTTTTGCTTTCATTTATACTTTTACCGATCGTTTACCCCCATAATTGTGCACAATCTGTCCGCTCGTTTTTTGTGCATCTTTTAAACAAGTTCCACTTTCATGGATGCCACTTGAAACGATCCACCCTGCAAGTATATACTAAGGTAACCGTGCGTTTGGACAGCGGGTTTTGAGTGATCCGCCGTTTCCGGGCGCGCTATACCAGAATAAAGGAGTATACGGCATCATGTATCAGATAGATTTCAGCAGTCCCGCACATATCTATTTCTGCGGCATCGGCGGCATCAGTATGAGCGGCCTGGCCTCCGTACTGTTAAAGGAAGGCTTTACCGTCACGGGGTCCGATTCGAAGCAGTCGCCCCTCACGAACCAGCTCGCGCAGCAGGGTGCAAAGATCCTCTGTCCGCAGAAGGCGGAGAACCTTCCCGCGGATGCGGATGCCATGGTCTACACGGCGGCCATCCACCCCGATAACCCGGAATATGTCAGGGCCGTTGAGATGGGAATCCCGATGCTGACACGCGCGCAGCTGCTCGGCCAGGTGATGGCCAATTACGACAACTCCTGCGCCGTTGCCGGCACGCACGGCAAGACCACGACAACCTCCATGCTCTCCTGCATCCTTCTGCAGGCGGATATGGATCCGACGATCTCGGTCGGAGGGATCCTCAGGGAGATCGGCGGCAACATCCGTGTCGGAAGTTCCGAGAACTTCATCGCGGAGGCCTGCGAATACACAAACAGTTTTCTGAGCCTGAAGCCGAAATACGGCATGATCCTGAATATCGACGCGGACCATCTGGACTTCTTCAAGGATCTGGATGACATCCGCCATTCCTTCCACCGCTTTGCGAAGAATATCCGCCCGGACGGCGCGCTGATCATCAACGCCCTCATCCCGGATCTTCCCGGCATTACAGACGGCATCGATGCCCGCGTGATTACATACGGCACCGCGCAGTCCGACTATTATCCGGACAACATTACCTATGACGATCTCGGGTTGGGTACATTCCACGCATACCATAATGGAGAGGACCTGGGTTCCTTCTCGCTGCGTGTGCCGGGAGCGCACAATGTCTCCAACGCCATCTGCGCGATCGCGGCGGCAGACCAGATGGGCGTCTCCATGGATGCCTGCCGCAGGGGACTTCTGGAATTTTCCGGCGCAGACCGCCGCTTCCAGATCAAAGGAACCCTGAAAAACGGGGCTGTCATCATCGACGACTATGCGCACCATCCTACCGAGATCCGCACAACGCTGGAAGCTGCGATGAAGTATCCGCACAACCGGATCTGGTGTGTTTTTCAGCCTCATACCTACACGCGCACAAAGGCGCTGATGAGCGGGTTTGCCGATGCGCTCTCCCTGGCGGACGAGGTTGTACTGGCGCCGATCTACGCAGCCCGCGAGACCGATACGCTGGGCATCAGCTCGGACACCCTGCGTCAGAATATCGCCAATCTCGGAACAGACGCTTACTACCTGACGGGATTCGACAAGATCGAAGCCTTCCTCCGCAGCCATGTCGCCCCGGACGATCTGGTGATTACCATGGGTGCGGGCGACGTTGTCAAAGTCGGCGAAGAGATGCTTGCATATGATGAAAGTGCAGGCGCATAAATATATTGAAGAACACCCCGGCGCAGCGGACAATCCGCTGCGCCCTGTTTTTCTCTTTCCTGTGGATAAATCCCGGAGGCTTCATAGAATGCAGTGCGTATATGTGCATCTGCACCTGTACTATGCGTATCTGCATGTGTGGATTTCTTTGTAGATAAGTCGTGGACAGAATGCCTTATACGGCTTGGCCGGATGTGGTATACTTGCTTGCGACAGGAAAGGCAGTCTGAAAGGACGCATGCCTGTCAGGCTTAGGGGGCCTTTGGGAGTATAGAGTTTCTTAGGGGGGAATCTATGCGGAAGAAGGGCGGTGTTTTCATGCGGGTTCATTTGCCGGGTACCGGCGGCATGACCATGATTGAGAACACATTTATCGATCAGTTCATGCCCGCTGCAAGCGGGGATTTCGTGAAAATATATCTGTATCTGCTGCGCTGCGTCCAGGAAGGAAAGACCGATGTGACGGTTTCCCAGGTCGCGGATGCGCTGCACTATACAGAATCGGATGTGAAGCGGGCGATGGGATACTGGAAGAAGCTTCACATGCTCGACTATGACAGTGAGGAGACGCCGGACGGCGTGTCTTCTGTTCAGGGTGCGTCCGGGCAGAGCACCGGAAGTGAGAAGCCTCTTGGCGCGCTCAGCGAACAGGCGGGCGGCAAGATCACCGAGTTCAGGCCGGCCCAGTCTCAGAAGACGCCGTCGGAGGAGGATGTGGCTTCACTGTTCTTTGTCGCCGAGAATTATCTGGGCCGTCTTCTGAATCCTTCAGAGCAGCATACCCTTCTCTATTTCATCACAGATCTGGGCATGGACATTGACCTGATCGATTATCTGCTGGAATACTGCATCTCCAGGAACCATACCAGCTTCTATTATATCCAGAAGGTGGCGCAGAACTGGACGCAGAAGGGGATCCGGACCGTCGAGCAGGCCAAACGCGAGGGCGACCTGTACCGCAGCGAATATTACGAGATCTTCCGTTCCCTCGGGATCACCGGAAGAGCTCCGACTGCGCCGGAGACGGAATACATGGAGCGCTGGCTCAATGAATTCGGATTCGGAACGGACCTGATCTGCGAGGCATGCCGTCGCACGATCCTGCAGACCGGCAGAGCGCAGTTCTCCTATGCGGATTCCATTCTGCGCAGCTGGCATGAGAACGGCGTCAGGACCAGTGTCGACATCCAGAACCTGGACCAGATCCACGCCAGGACATCGCAGTCTGATCCGTCCCGCAGCTCACAGGACGCCTCCCGCAGGCAGAATGCGGGGCGGTTTGTCAATTTTGCCTCTTCGGGCAGCAACTGGGATGATCTTGCCATGCAGGTGATGCAGAACCAGAATACGGATTCCCTGCCAAAGTCACAGGAGTCATAATGCATGGGACTTACGAATTCACAATATGACGCAGTCATGCGTGTCTATGATAAAAGACGCATCAACAGCCACCACGTCGAGGAGGAGCGCCGCAGGATCGCATATGAAAAGATCCCGGAGCTTCAGAACCTGGACAGGGCGGTTGTTGATTCTGCGCTTTCACAGGTCAGACGCAGTCTCTCCCCCATGGATGTCCATGCGGCGGGAGGCGTTTCCGTCCCCTTCCGCGATCTTCTCAAAAAGGCGGCAGGCGGGGAGGATCCGTCCGTGCGGCGCAGACAGCTTCTGAAGGCACACGGCTTTCCGGAAGACTATCTCGATCCGGTCTATGTCTGCCCTGTCTGCAAGGATACCGGATACGTGGGATCGCAGCGCTGCAGCTGCTTTGACGCGGAAGTGATCCGACTGTTTTATACGCAGTCCAATCTCGCCGGGATCCTGGAGCAGGAAAACTTCGATACATTCGATATCAGCTATTATCCGGAAGATCTCCTGCAGTCCCAGACAGGCAGAAGTTCAAGGGAGATCGCGGAAAATGCGCTTTTCTCCTGCCGCAGATTCGCGGATCAGTACAAAAGCGGCGCGCAGAACGATTTTCTGCTTCTGACCGGACAGACAGGCGTCGGGAAGACATTCCTGACGCACTGCATCGCCAGAGAGCTGCTCGGGCGCGGTTTCTCCGTGATCTACTACTCGGCAGGCGAACTGTTCGACAAGCTGGCGGATGTCAGATTCTCAAAAGAAACCGACACATCGCAGGAGATCCTGGACGATAAATACCTGTCCGGCTGCGATCTTCTGATCATCGATGATCTTGGAACCGAGATGGTCAACGCATTTGTCGGGTCGGCCCTCTTCCAGCTGTTAAACAGCAGAATCGCTGGCGGACTGGGGATCGTGATCTCCACCAACCTGTCGATGCAGGAACTGTCCCGCACCTATTCGGAGCGGATCTCTTCCAGGATTCTCGAACACTTTACACTGATTGAAATGTTCGGCAGGGACATCAGGGTCCAGAAGCGGCTGCGCGGCAGCCGTCCTTCCTGACGGATCTGCTTTACCCCTTACAGACCAGGCAACCCCACAAGTAGCAGGAGGATTCACAACATGCAGTCTGGCGCACATCATTCACGAAAAAAAACCTCGCTCCCGAAGGATCCGCTGAACCGGACCGGCACGCAGGCGGCGGCGCATTCCAATCTGGACGAGCTTCCGGTCGGTGATCTCGGAATCATCGCCCTCTCTTCCAGTACACAGATGGCCGAAAAGATTGACAAGTACATCGTTGAGTGGCGCGCCGAGCGGGAGCATAAGCATCCGGCCCATCCGCAGATGCACGGCTATGTCCGCGACACCTTCCTGGTCCGCACCCAGACCCCCCGCTTCGGAAGCGGAGAAGGCAAGGCGACCATCTATGATTCGATCCGCGGAGGCGACATCTTTATTCTGGTCGACGTGTGTAATTACAGCGTCACCTACACACTGCGCGGGGAGGAGAACCACATGTCCCCGGACGATTATTTCATCGACCTGGAGCGTGTGATTGCGGCAATCGGAGGAAAAGCGCGGCGCATCAACGTCATTATGCCGTATCTGTATGAGAGCCGCCAGCACTGCCGCAGTGAGCGTGAATCTCTGGACTGTGCGCAGATGCTCAAGGATCTGGTCCGGATGGGCGTCGACAACATCATCACATTTGACGCGCATGATCCCCGGATCCAGAACGCGATCCCGCTGTCCGGATTCGAGAACTTCCGTCCGGTCTACCAGTTCCTCAAAGGACTCTACCGCGCAGCGCCTGATTTTGAAGTCTCCCCGGACCGTCTGATGATCGTCAGCCCCGACGAGGCAGGAACCTCGCGCGCCGTCTATATGGCCAACGTCCTGGGCGTCGATATGGGGATGTTCTACAAGCGCAGGGACTATACACAGGTTGTGAACGGAAGCAACCCCGTCATTGCCCATGAATTCCTCGGATCCCCCGTAGAGGGGAAAGACGTTGTAATCGTCGACGACATGATCTCGTCCGGCGACACCGCGCTGGATATCGCCAGAGAGCTGAAAGCGCGCAAGGCAGGACGCATCTTCATCTGCGCAACCTTCGGCATCTTCTCCTACGGACTGGAGAAATTTGACGAAGCGTATGAGAAAGGCATCTTCCACTCGATCCTGACCACCAACCTGGTCTACCAGAGGCCCGAGCTTCTGCAGCGGGAGTATTATCACAGCTGCGACCTGAGCAAGTTCCTCGCACTGATCATTGACACACTGAACCACGACGGTTCTCTGAGCGACCTGCTCGATCCCGTGGACAGGATCAACGCCTTCCTCTCCAAACAGGGCGTTCCGCGCTGACGAAGAGCCGAAGACATTTCATAATGACCGAAATCAGACAGGGCTGCCGCACCAAACCATGGTGCAGCAGCCCTGTCTTCATTGTATCGTCTGTTTATGTGATCTTTTGAGTCCCGCCCCGCAATGACGGAAGTCATCTTCAGCAAACCATAGGAGCCGACTGAACCCGGCTAGATGCGTGCGCGAACGCAGGCGCCCACGCTTCTATAGGCGACGGGAGTGAGCGCAATTGCATCGCAGGCGGGTAAAGGCAGGCGACGTGTTTGCAGGATGACTTCTGTCATAAAGGCCCGCAATGACGGAATGTCATTCTCAGCAAACCATAGGAGCCGACTGAACCCGGCAAGATGCGTGCGCGAACGCAGGCGCCCACGCTTCTATAGGCGACGGGAGTGAGCGCAATTGCATCGCAGGCGGGTGAAGGCAGGCGACGTGTTTGCAGGATGACTTCCGTCATAAAGGGCCATTATGATGGCCGTCACTTAGTGATGGAACAGCCGGATCCCGGTGAAGACCATCGTCATACCGTAGTCGTCGCACCGCTCGATCACCAGGTCGTCTCTCACACTTCCGCCCGGTTCGGCAATATACTGAACGCCGCTCTTCTTCGCGCGGTCAATGTTGTCCGAGAACGGGAAGAACGCATCGGAGCCCAGCGTTACGCCGCTCAGCGTATCCAGCCACGCTCTCTTCTCCTGCGCCGTGAAGGGCGCCGGCTGACTGGTAAATACCTTCTGCCACTGGCCGTCCGCCAGAACATCCTCACTCCATTCGCTCATATAGACGTCGATCGCGTTGTCGCGGTCCGCGCGCTTGATGTCGCTGCGGAACGGAAGGCCCAGCACCTGCGGGCTCTGGCGCAGATACCAGTTGTCCGCCTTGGAGCCTGCGAGCCTTGTGCAGTGCACCCTCGACTGCTGGCCGGCGCCGATTCCGATCGCCTGTCCGTCCTTCACGAAGCAGACGGAGTTGGACTGCGTATACTTCAGCGTGATCAGGGAGATCTTCAGGTCGCGGATCGCTTCCGGAGGCAGCTCCTTGTTCTTTGTCACCACATTCTGGAGGAACGCATCGTCGATGACAAGCTCCTGCCGGCCCTGCTCAAAGGTCACGCCGAACACCTGCTTGCGCTCGATGGGATCGGGACGATAGGAAGGATCGATCTCCAGAACCACGTATTTTCCGCCCTTCTTGCCGCGCAGGATCTCCAGCGCCTCTTCGGTATAGCCGGGAGCGATCACGCCGTCCGAAACCTCGCGCTTGATCAGAGAGGCCGTGTCGGCGTCGCACACATCTGAGAGGGAAATGAAATCCCCGAAGGAACTCATGCGGTCCGCGCCTCTCGCCCTTGCGTAGGCACATGCGAGCGGGGACAGATCCTTCTTCAGATCATCCACCCAATAGATCTTCCTGAGCGTGTCATTCAGTTCCAGGCCTACCGCGGCGCCAGCCGGGGACACATGCTTGAAGGAAGCCGCCGCCGGAAGATTCGTCTCTCTTTTCAGTTCCGACACCAGCTGCCATCCGTTCAGCGCATCCAGCAGATTGATATAGCCCGGAGCGCCGCACAGGACTTTGATGGGAAGATCAGCGCCGCCTTCCATGTAGACGCGGGACGGCTTCTGGTTCGGGTTGCACCCGTATTTTAACTGCATTTCATTCATAATAGATTCAGCTCCTTCTCCTGTTTTACGCCTGGTACTTATTGACGATCCGGGTCTCGTACGCCCCGGTACTGATATTGATAAAGCGGACAAATGCAGAGACCTTATTGTCTTCATCCAGACTGTTCCAGACCTTCTGCGTAAATGAATCGATGTCTCCCGTGATGTCAACACGCGTCGGCTCCCCCTCAAAGCTGGGAAGCGGATTGCCGTCCGACTGATAGGTGTGAATGAAATGCCCCTCTCCCGCCTTCGGATGATCGTATGAAAAGCTGAAGCGCTCACAGCAGGAAGGATCCCCGTCCGCGCTCTTTAAGATACTCATCTTGTACTCGTACTGTCCCTGTGAGATATCAAGCAGCGCGCTGATCCGTGGCGTATAGTTCGGAGCGTCCGGTTCAAATTCCCTGGTTCTCAGAGCTTCCTCAAACGTCTGGGCATCCTGCAGTCCCTGGTAGATGGTATCGGTCTGGTCACCGTTGGTGACGATCGTGGACGTCCCCAGGACACGGACCGGTGCATAGATAATCAGGCTCGGATCTTCCATCTTCGAAGGATCAAACGCCTGCGTCCGGATGCCTTCCCCGTCCTGTACAAAGATCCGGTTACGGCTGTTGGCGCTCCGTCCCATAATAAAATACGCGGTCACCGCAGATTGTCCGTCTTCCGACCGACCGACTACGATGCCGCGCCCAGGATACGTGCTGGATGAAAGTTCTTCGGATAACTGTCTCAGAATCATAGGATCACCTCGCTCTTCTGTATGACTGATGAAACAACGCCGCCATCATACAAGAACAGGGGTGATAATGTCAAGTTGCCTTTCCGCGGATTCTCGCAAGCGCCTCCAGTTCCCTTCTCTGACACGAGAACAGGAGCACCTGCCGGCCGGTTCCGGACAGATACCTCAGCGCGCTCTCCATCCGCTCATCGTCATACATGGCAAACGTCTCGTCCAGTAAAATGGGCAGATCCGCTCCGCCCGACAGCAGAGAGGCAGAGCAAAGGCGCAGCGCGAAATAGATCTGGTGCATCGTTCCGCAGCCGACCTGCTCAATGGACAGGAGCCGCTCGGGCGTATTGATCTTCACCTGCATACGCTCATCCAGAGAGATCCTGCCGTACCGGCCTTCCGTCAGGCCGGCGATCATGGAGGACACCGTCTCCATAAATTCGTCTCCGCTCTCATGGTAGATCTTCCCCGACAGCTCCCTGATCCTGGAGGAAGCAAGGTCGATCGCCTGCAGCTGCGTGTCATAGGATGTGAGCGAACTCTTTTTTGCATAGAGCTTCTCAAGCTCTTCTTTCAGTGCGTCGATCCGCTCCCTGCGGGTGCTGATCTCACGGTTCAGCACATCCTGCCTTCCGTCCCGGCTCTTTGCGGCAATCTCGGCAACCTCGCGCGCCCTTTTCTGCCGCTCTTCCTCTTCCTGCTCGCGCAGGGTCTTCTCCAGCAGCATGCGGCGGTTTTCTTCCCGCCTCTCTTCTTCCTCCCGGTCCATCTGCCGGGCTCTGTCCACCTTCTCCTGCATCCGGCGCTGCCTGCGAAGCTGGTCCTCCCTTGACAGCGGATCATCCGGATCCTCCCGAAATCCCAGATGGCGGTCCAGGAATTCTCCGTACTTTGCCCGCCGGATCGCCTTCTCGGTCCTCGACACCGGATGGGTGATCCGCCAGAGCAGGGACAGGGCGATGATCAGGAAGAGCACGCCGCCTCCGGCAAGGACATAGCGCATCCTGTGATCCGTCGTGAGAAAGGCGCAGACAACCGCCAGGCCCGCCGCCACAAAGGAAAGCATGACCAGCACGGACAGCAGCAGGCCGCCCGGCTCGCTGTCCTCTTCCGGGGCCTCTTCGGCCGCCTCTTCTTCCTCCCGGACTGCGCGCGCTCTCTCCACTTCCACGCACTTTGTTTCAGAAGAAACAGAGGGGGGCGGAGCCTGCTCCTGCTGCTCCTGCTGCTCCTTCGCGTCGATCCGCTCAAACGGACGCGTCCCTGCATCCTCCGGCCCGGCGGCGCTCTTCTCCAGAAGGCGTTCCAGATCCCGGTTCAGGTATTCACTCTCCTGCAGGTTCTCCCGGATCTCCTCCTCCACCTTCGACAGCTGCGCAGCTTTCTCGCTCTCTGTCTGTTTTCTCTTCTTCTTCAGAAAGTCCTGCGCCGCGCTGACATCCATGCTCGTATTCCCGGTCTCCTCCAGATTAACCAGGAAATCCCGGATATGTTCCCCGAGCTGCGCGCTCGTCTCCGGCTGCGCCTGCCGGATAAAGAGCGTATTGTCAAAATCCTGTTCACTCAGCCCCGCCGTAAAAGCGGCAAGCGCCGCCTCCGGATCCTGCAGCTGCGTCCCGGTCGTCTCGCAGATCACACGCAGGCTCTCATCCCTGCGGTAGAAATTGCGCTCGATCCGGTAGATCTTCTGATCATAGAGGATACGCATGCTCCCTGCAAAATAAGCAGGGTTGTCCCACGGCTCACGCAGCTGGTACTCATCCAGATTTCTGGAGCGGTTTCTGGAAAGACCGTAGAACATGGCGCGCACGAAAGCATGCAGGGTACTCTTTCCGGTTTCATTTCCGCCGGAAATGACATTGATCCCTGCGTGCAGCGGCAGTTTGTACTCTGTAAACCTGCCGAAATGTTTCAGATTCAGTTCAAGTATCTCCATAGCCCCTGTATCTTTATGTGCGCCCGCCCGACGCCATCAGCGCCTCCAGACCCGCCTGCAGCGCCTTCTCTTCCACCTCTGAAAGCGCATGCCCTTCAAAGCTCTCTATATACCGTCCGATCAGCTGTCCCCTGTAGCGCTCCTTCAGTTCCTGAAGATGCAGCGCCGGGACGGTCTCATCGCGAACATCCAGAACCATGCCTGCATTCCTGAGAAGCTCCGTATCAAACTGAACCCCTGCGCTGCGCTCCCCGGTCAGCGTGATCCGGTAGATATTCTCCGCGCCTCTGCCGAGAATCGCATTTTCCACCTTGTCCCGCATGGACAGGACGGTATCATCCTCCGTAGCCGTGACGCGCATGGAGACATATTCCCGAAGCGCCTTGCGGACAAACTTCACCTGCACCTGCGATCCGTGCGTTTCCCCGACCAGATATCCGTGCGGTCCCTCATCCGCCGCATCAATCGGCGACAGGGCGCCCGGATACAGGGCCCTGGAGGGGAGCACAACCGTCGGCTTGTGGATATGGCCCAGCGCGATATAGTCAAACCCCGACTGCTCCAGCGCACGCACGTCGATCGGTATATGGTCCGCGTCCCCGCCATGTGCCAGGAGAATGTGGAAATACGCATTGTCCTCGGGATGCAGATGGTCATATCTCGCCTTTGTGATCTGCGGGCGGTCATAGGAGAACCCGTATACCTCGCAGCCTATGGAGGCAAAGCGGATGCATTCGACGCCCTCTCTTCCGAGCAGGGCGACATTCGGAGCGAATTCAAACGTCTCCCAGGCGCTCCCTGCCGGCCAGTAATCATGGTTGCCGGCAATGATGGCGAAACAGATCTGCGGGTAGGATCCCAGCAGATAGTTCACCTCGCGCAGCTGCGCCTCATCCGGCGTGTGGTGGAACAGGTCCCCCGCAATCAGCACCAGGTCCGCCTGCCGGGCGGATGCGTCCGCGATGGTCTTGCGGAAGGTCTCCCACAGCTCCCTGCTGCGCGCTTCTGCCCATTCTGTTCTGGCGTCCGGCGTGCACCCGAGATGCACGTCCGCAATATGCATAAACTTCATAATAAGATCCGATCCTGTCAGCCTCCGGTTTCTTTTCCCATTTTATCATGGAACAGAGGTCTGTTCCATGATATACTTGGAGCGACAATACTGATACCCACATTCAGGAGGTAGCCGCTATGGGAATGGTAAGTGAATTCAAAGAATTTATTATGCGCGGCAATGTCATGGATATGGCAGTTGGTGTCATCATCGGCGGAGCGTTCAATGCGATCATCGGATCTCTCGTCGACGACGTCATCATGCCTGTCATCTCCCTGGCAACCGGCAAGATCGACTTCAGCAACCTGTTTATCGCGCTGGATGGAAGCAGCTATAAGACTCTTTCTGAGGCAAAAGACGCAGGCGCCGCAGTGCTGGCGTACGGCAGCTTTATCCAGGCTGTCCTGCAGTTCCTCATCGTTGCATTCGTCCTGTTCATGGTCATCAAGGGGATGAATAAGCTCCGCAGACCGGAGCCGGAAGCAGCTCCGACCACCAAGATCTGCCCGTTCTGCAAGAACGAAGTCCCGATCGAGGCTACCAGGTGCGGATTCTGTACCAGCGAACTGAAATAACACGATCCGGATATAAAGATCCCGGAGGCCTGCCGGCTTCCGGGATCTTTTCATTTCTTCATCTTATCTTATCCAATTACGAAGTCTGTTCTCTGAACACAATCTCACCGGTCTTCGCGTCCATGCGCTCAATGATCGCAAGGGACTCAACCCGGATCCCCTTGTCCCTGATCAGCTGCCCGCCGGTCTGGAACCCTTTCTCAACCGCGATCCCGACGCCTTCCACCGATGCGCCCGCGGAGCGGATCAGATCGATCAGTCCGTTCACAGCGCAGCCATTGGCGAGGAAATCGTCAATGATCAGGATGTGGTCGTCGCTGCTGAGGAACTTCTTGGAGACGATGACATCGTACGTTCTCTTGTGGGTAAAGGACTCGATCTTCGTCGTGTACATCTCCCCGTCCAGATTCACGCTCTGCGCCTTCTTGGCAAAGACAACCGGAACGTTGAAATGCTGCGCCGTGATGGCCGCAATGCCGATCCCGGAGGCCTCGATCGTCAGGATCTTTGTGATCGGGCAATCCGCAAACAGCCGTTTGAACTCCGCGCCCATCTCATTGAACAGAGCAATATCCATCTGGTGATTCAGAAAGCTGTCCACCTTCAGAATGTCGCCTTCCTTGACAACACCGTCTTTCCTGATGCGCTCTTCCAGAAGTTTCATGTCTCATCCTCCGATTCCTGATCATGGGCAGGCGTCTGTTTCCGGTCGTTATTCAGCTTCTGTCTGTGCGATATTCTCCGCCTCTGTCTGGGCAGCGATGTCTGCTTCCGTCTCAGCGATGGCCTCTGCCTCTGTACCGGCCTCGGTCAGTGCTTCCGTATCCGGAACCTCCGGCGCGTTGTATACGCGGTCAGTCATGGCGATCAGCGCGAGCGCTTCGGTATCGGTATCCCAGGTCTCATCCTGCATCCAGGTCGCGTAGACCATGTCGATGGCCGTCTGTTTGCGCTCTTCTACGATCTCATCCTTGCGCTCCTGGGTCGCTTCCTCGTCGAGGACTGCGTCCATATGCAGGATGTAGAAGGAATCTTCACTCTCTACGATGCTGTCTGCGACTTCACCGTCCTGAAGGCCCTCCACAGCGTCTCTGATCTCCGCTTCCGGATATTCGGCGTCCTTGCCGTATGTAAATGTGCTGACGTAAACGCCCGCGGTTCCCAGAGCCTGCACCTCGCTCGCAACGGTATCAAAGTCCTCGCCGTCCTGGATCCGATCCAGCGCATCCTGTGCCATCGCATAGTACTTCTCCCTGGCAATGGCCATCTCCGGATCCTCGGTCTCGGCTTCCGTCTGGAACAACGCTTCTGTCTCGTCTGCCGAAGAGGTCTTGTCTTCCTCCTCTGTCTCAAACGCAGCCGTCTCAGCCTCTGTCTGCGCTCCGTCCGCTTCCGTCTCCGCCTCGGTCGTCAGCTCCACGGAAAAGTCTTCCGCTTCAGACTCGACGGTGGGCATAAACTGGATATAGGAAACCGACGTCTGGGCAGCCTCGTCATCGGAAACCTCCGTGTCGACGTCCTTCGTCATCTCTTTCTGCTCCTTGGCGCGGATGGTGTAGAGCGTCAGCGCTTTCTCCACCGTCTCCTGCGTCGCATTCATCGCAGCGAGGGTCTCCTCGTCGTTTGAAGACATGAACTCTGCTGCAGCCTTCTGGATGGCAGCCTTCTCTTCGTCTGTCACTTCCACGCCATAGTCTTTGGCGTGCTCCTCGGCCAGCATGAGCCTCTGCAGTTCATCCGCAAACTCCGCCTTGAAGGTCAGCTCATAATTCATCCCGGATCCGGAAAGATCCATCGTCCAGATGCTCTGCCCGTAGTAATTGCTCATCATGACGCCGTACGCTTCATCAATCTGAGCCTGGTTGTAACGAAGCAGGAACGTTGTCAGATCCGCGTCAACGCTCTCCCCGTTCAGTGAATAAACCGGCTTGGCCTCTACGGTCTGATCCTTCTTCGAGCATCCGCCAAGAGCCGCCGCACACAGTGCTGCCGCCAGTACAAGAGCTGTCCCCTTCTTCCATGTCTTTCTCATTGCTTCTTTATCTCCTTCTAGCACAACGCTTTATGCATTCCGGGCAGTCGCATCTCCCGGCTCTTTGACCGGAGCGGGAATTCCCGGAAATACCCGCTTATTATAAACTTTTTGCCGCCTGACTGCAACCGTTTCAGCGCACTTCGCTGGTTACAGTTCCCGTTTCATTTCCCCGATCAGCCGCTCCGCCTCTGCGAGCACAGCCGCCCCCGCAGCGCCCGTGCCCTGGAGCGAATAGGAGAAATGCGGATCGTCTCCCGCCACAAACCGCAGGCGGGAGCGATAGCTCTGCATAAAAGCGCCGACCTTCTCCGGATCAACCGGTGCCTCCTTCCAGAAGGTAAACCGCAGCTCACTGCCCTTCTGCACCAGCTCTGTCAGATAGATGTCATGCGCCATGCTCTTGACCAGCGCCACCTTCAGCAGGTTCTGCACGCATCCGGGCGGCTCTCCGTAGCGGTCCATGAGCTCATCCAGCATGTCCTCGTACTCCTCCTGGCCCTCGATCGACGCAATCCGCTTATACAGGTCCAGCTTCTGGTTCTCATTGGGAATGTAGGAATCCGGCAGGAACGCGTCGATCGTCAGATCGATCGACGTATCATATTCGGCTGCGGACGTGGATTCCCCCTTCAGCTTCATCACGGAAGCATTGAGCAGCTTGCAGTACAGATCGTAGCCGACCTGCGCCATGTGCCCCGACTGCGCCTTGCCGAGCATATTTCCGGCGCCGCGGATCTCCAGGTCGCGCATGGCCACCCTGAAACCCGAGCCCAGTTCCGTATACTCCCGGATCGCGCTGAGCCGCTTCTCGGCCGTCTCCTGCAGCATACGGTCCCTCTTGTACATGAGAAATGCGTACGCCGTCCGGTTGGAGCGCCCGACGCGGCCGCGCAGCTGATAGAGCTGTGACAGTCCCATCCGGTCCGCATCGCAGATGATCATCGTATTCGCGTTGGAAATGTCCATGCCGGTCTCGATGATCGTGGTTGTGACCAGCACGTCGATATCCCCGTTGATAAAATCGTACATGATGTCTTCCACGCGCGAAGACTGCATCTGCCCGTGCGCGTACGTAACATGCGCCTCCGGCACCATTTCCTCAACGTGCGCCGTCATATCGGCAATCGTCGATACGTGATTGTATACCACGTAGACCTGCCCGCCCCTGGCCAGCTCCCTTGTGATGGCCTCGCGCACCGTCTCATCGCTGTATTCCATGACGTAGGTCTGGATCGGGAGCCGCTCCTGCGGCGCCTCTTCCAGTACGCTCATATCCCGGATCCCGGCAAGGCTCATATGCAGTGTCCTGGGAATCGGCGTGGCGCTGAGCGTCAGGACGTCCACATTCCTGCGCATCTCCTTGATCTTTTCCTTATGGACCACGCCGAACCGCTGCTCCTCATCAATGACCAGCAGCCCCAGGTCCTTGAAGCCAACGTCTGAAGACAGCAGGCGGTGCGTTCCGATGACAATGTCCACCGTCCCTTTTTTCAGTCCTTTGATCGTCTCAGCCATCTCCGCCTTCGTCCGGAAACGGCTGAGCAGCCCGATCTCGACCGGGTAATCCTTCATCCGCTGCACAAACGTGTTATAGTGCTGCTGGGCAAGGATCGTCGTCGGCACCAGGATCGCCACCTGCCGTCCGTCTGTCACCGCCTTGAAAGCGGCGCGGATCGCGATCTCCGTCTTGCCGTAGCCGACGTCTCCGCAGATCAGGCGGTCCATGATCTTGGTGGATTCCATATCCCGCTTGGTATCCTCGATCGCCTGCAGCTGGTCCTGCGTCTCTTCAAACGGAAACAGCTCCTCGAACTCTGTCTGGAAGGAAGAGTCCGGGCTGTATGCATATCCCGCCTGATTGGCCCGGACGGCATACAGATCAACCAGTTCCTGCGCCACTTCCTCCACGGCTGTCTTGACGCGGGTCTTGGTGTGCGACCAGGACTCGGAGCCCAGCTTCGCAATCCTCGGCGCCTTCGCGTCCGAATCCGCGTATTTCTGGATCAGGTCCAGCTGCGTGGCCAGGACAAACAGATTGGACCCGCCCGCATACTCGATCTTCATGTAATCCTTCTGGATCCCGTCCACCATGATCTTCTCAACGCCCCGGTAGATCCCGATCCCGTGGTTCTCATGCACCACATAGTCACCTGGGGAAAGCTGTGTGAACGAAGCGATCGTCTTGCCGCTGTGCTCTTTTTTCTTTTTCTTCCTGCGCCTTTGTCCGAAGATATCCGACTCGGACAGGACCGCGAACTTTACCAGGGGATACTCATAGCCCCTGTGTGTGTTTCCGTACGTGACCATGACCTCGCCGCCCTCAAGGACACGGTCCTCCTTCTCCGAATAAAACGCCGTCACCCCGTTCTCGAGCAGGTCTCCCGCAAGGCGCTGTCCGCGCGTGCGGGACGCACACAGAAGCACCACGCGGTATTTCTGACGTTTATAGACCTGCAGATCCTTGACCAGCAGGGAGAAATTGCTGTTGTAGACGCCGCACCCGGCCGCCTGGATATCAAACTTGCTCTGAATCTGGTACGGGCTTTTCGGATCCGTCTGGGAGGTCAGGCACACGATGCCTCTCTCCTGGAGCCTTGCCTCGATCCTGCTGCCTTCAAACAGCATCTTCATCTGGCCCGGCAGCACATACCCTTTCTCCAGCCTGTGCGTCATGCTGTCACGAAACTCCGCCTCGACCGCGTCCGCGTGTTCCTGCGCCCGCATCGGCTCGTCCACGAAAAACACGGTCCCGTCCGGGAAATAATCCAGGAAGGAGATCGCTTCGGGATAGAAATAATCGCACAGTCCCTCCAGGACAGACGTATCCGAGAAGTCCGTCAGGCGCTCTTCCGCCTCCCGCGAAAGACTTTCGATCCGGTACGCTTCCTCCGACATCTGTTTCTGCCGGAACTTTTTCGCCGTACGCTCCGCTTCTCTGCGAACCTTCTGCAGTCCCTCCTGCGTAACCGGTCCGGTCGTGACAAACTCGGAGGCCGGATAGACGATGACCTGCTCAATCTGTTCCCTGGTCCGCTGCGACTGCGGGTCAAATGTGCGGATATTGTCGATCTCATCTCCCCACAGCTCGATGCGGACCGGGCTGTCCTCCGTCAGCGGATAAATGTCCAGAATGCCGCCGCGGCTTGCATACTGCCCCGGCTCCTCCACCTGGTCGACCCGCTCATATCCGACTGCGGACAGCGCCGCCTTCTCCTCGCCCAGATCGATCTCATCGCCTGTGTTAAAAGAGCGCACCGCATCCATCCACTCCGCCGGCTTCATGCAGTGCCCGAGAAGGGCGGACTGCGTCACAATCACGGTCACCTTGTCGCTGCCCATCCCGGAGGTAATCTCCGAGAGCGCCTTCATGCAGCGCACCCGGCCTGCCGTCTGCGTGCGGCTCTGCACATCCGCCTGGAAAAATACATAATCCCGCGCAGGGTACAGCAGCACGTCCGGATCAAAGACCTGGTAATTCTCATAGATCTCCCGGGCGCGCAGGTCATCCGGCGCGATGATGCATGTGAGCGGATATTCCTCCGCAAGGCATGCAATGAGGTGGGCTTTCTGCGAATCTATGCAGCCGCCCACCTGTATCACACCTTTATTCTTCTGCATCCTGCTGCGAATCCGCCGGAACGTTTCCAGTTCCAGCATCGGTTCATAGAGTGCTCTGATCATGCCTTTCCCCATTAAGTCCCCGGACGTGCGTTGTAGACCGACATCACCTTCTCCGCATCCTCTGTCAGGAGCTCTGCCGCTGCCCTGGCTGCCCTGTCAAAAGCGTCCGCCATCACTGCCTGTTCATCTTTCGGAAAATGTCCCAGCACCCAGTCGACCTGCGCATAGTCGGAAGGCTGGTGTCCTGTGCCGATCCGAACGCGCAGGAACTGATCGGTCCCGAGCCTCTGGATAATGCTCTTCATCCCGTTGTGTCCGCCCGCGGATCCTTTGGTCCGCACGCGGATCTGCCCGGGATCCAGACTGATATCGTCATACAGAACGATCAGGTCCGTCGCCGGATCCGCCTTGTACCACGCACACGCCTCCTGCACGGAATCGCCGCTCAGGTTCATAAACGTCTGCGGCTTCATCAGAAGGACCTTCTGTCCCCCGATCACCCCGGTGCCGACCCGCGCGCGGAAGCGCTCCGATGTAACGTCGATCCCGAAGCGGTCCGCCAGAATATCCAGCGCCTCAAACCCGCAGTTATGCCGTGTCTTTTCGTATTTGCGGCCGGGATTCCCCAGCCCCGCGATAATATACATCTTCCCGGTCTCATCCGGCACAGTGCCGGCACACTCCTTCTGAATATCCTTCCCGGTCTCTTTCCTTCCGAAAATATGCCCGAAGATCATACCGTCAGCGCCTCTACGATCCGGGTAAACTGCATATAGTGACTGGCCTTGACCAGCACACTGTCTCCATCCTCAAGCTCCCTGTCCCGGTTTTCAAGGAACTGCTCCGCGCTCTCATACCAGACGGCGGAAAGGCCCGGATTCTCTGACAGGGCGGCCTCATACAGATGCTTTGAGAGCGGTCCGACCGCGATCAGGCGGTCCACCCTGGAAGCGGCATATCTGCCCACATCCGCATGCAGTGCGATCTCATCCTCTCCGAGCTCGCCCATGTCTCCCAGAAGCGCCACCCGTCTCCCGCTTCCCTGGGAGAGCACCGCGATGGAAGACTTCATGGACACCGGGTTGGCGTTGTAGCAGTCGTCAATCACCGTCATGGCATCCGTCTTCAGGATCCGGAAGCGGCCCGAGATCGTCTGTGCGGATTCGATGCCCGTGCGGATCTCCTCCAGGCTCATGCCGAACGCAAGTCCCACGGAAGCGGCCGCCGCCGCGTTAAACGCATTGTGGATGCCCGGAACCGGAACATGGACCCTGATCTCTCCCTGCGGCGTATGCAGGGTGCAATGAAGTCCTTCAAAACCGAGCATCGTGATGTCAGTAACGACCACGCACTGATCTTCGTCCAGAGCTCCCGGATATTCCACGCTCTTCCAGGGATTCAGATCCTGCACGCCGGAAATGGTGCTGTCCACGCCGTAGAACGCGGGACGGATCCCGTGCACGCCGCGCACCGCCCTGAGCTTGTCGTCATTGCCGTTCAGGATCACGCGGCCGTCCGGTTTGACATACGGAAACACCTCTGTCTTGGCCCGGAAGACGCCGTCCCTGTCTTCGAGATACTCCAGGTGGCAGGTTCCGATATTTGTGATGACCATGACGTCCGGCTTCGCGATCTTCGCCAGGCGGGTCATGTCTCCGAAATGGCTCACGCCCATCTCCAGGACCGCGATCTCTTCCTCCCCCGTGAGGCGGAAAACCGTCAGCGGAAGCCCCAGGTCATTGTTGAAGTTCCCCTCTGTTTTGAGCGTGCAAAACTTCACCGAGAGGACCGACGCAATCATCTCCTTGGTCGACGTCTTGCCCACAGAACCGGTGATCCCGACCACCGGGATCTCCAGGATCCTGAGATACTCCGCCGCAATGCACTGCAGTGCGCTCTGCGTATCCTCCACCAGGATCCAGGCGCGCACCCCTAAAGCCGCCTCTTCTTCGGCCGTCTCCCCGAACAGATCCTTCCCATCCAGTGCTCTCTCACTGAGCACGCACACAGCGCCCTGTCTGAACACTGCGGATATATAGGTATGTCCGTCCGCACGCTCCCCGACGATTGCGCCGAACAGCGCGCCTTCGCCCGCCTTCCGGCTGTCGGTCGTGATGGAGGATACTTCCGTCTCAAGAAGGCTTCTTCCCTCCTCCGGGGAAACCTCCCTGATCCTGCCGTCGTCAGACCTCACACTCAGGTGCAGCTGCCCGCCCGTCACTTCACTGATTCTTTGTACTGTCAATCCCTTCATTTGTCCGGACTCCTGTCTGTTCCGTTACCGGATACGGTTCTGGTCGTGATCTCTGAGCGATACCTCGATCAGATGCTCGCACAGCGTCGGGAAATCAATCCCCAGCGCTGCCGCTTCCTGCGGAAGCAGGCTGGTGGGCGTCATGCCGGGAAGCGTATTGGCCTCCAGGCAGTAAATGTTCTGATCCGCATCCATCATCAGGTCAACTCTGCAGTAGCTGTTGAGCCTGAGCGCATGGTACGCGCGGACACAGGCCTGCTGGATCTTCTCCGTCAGCGCCTGCGGAAGATCTGCAGGACAGGTCTCAACCGTGGCGCCTGCCTTATACTTGTTCGTGTAATCGTAGAATCCCTCTTTCGGCGCGATCTCGATCACCGGATACGCCTCTCCGTCCACAACGCCGCAGGAGAATTCACGTCCCTTGATATACTGCTCCACAATCAGCGTATTTTCATAGGAGAACCCAAGCTCTACCGCTTTATAATAATCCTCCTCGTCATACGCAATACTCACGCCGACGCTGGAGCCGCCGCAGTCAGGCTTCACAACGCACGGAAGCCCCACTCCGTTTTCGGACGGCGCAGCGATCTCATCGCCTTTGTGAAGCACGATCCCCACCGGCGTCGGAACGCCGTTCTCCCTAAACAGCTGCTTGGTAATATCCTTATCCATGGCAATCGCGCTGCCCAGATAATCGCTTCCCGTATAGGGGATGGCAAGCAGGTCGAACGCCGCCTGGATCTTGCCGTCCTCTCCGTTGGAGCCGTGGAGCGCCATAAAGACCGCGTCCGCGCTCCGGCACAGTTCCAGTACGTTCGGCCCGAAGAAAGCCTTCCGCTTCTTCAGTTCCGCAAGACGCTCGTCAAACGACCGTGCCCACGCTGCAGCCTCGTCCACGTCATAGCTTTCGGGAAATGCCTCTTCCCCGGTCTTGTCAATCCGCTCGTCTCCGCAGAACACATCCAGCAGGATGGCCCTGTGCCCCTTCTGCCGGAGCGCCTTGCACACCTGTGTGCCCGAAACGATGGAGATCTCCCTCTCCGTGCTGATGCCGCCTGCAAGGACTACGATATTCATATTCCGATCCTCCCCTTTGAACCGATCTTCTCTATTCTTCCTTAGAGCATATCTGCGATCCGCCGTAGTTTTTCACGCAGGCGGGGGACTCCCCGAGCGAGTGAAAAGCTACGTGTCTCACATTACCACCATCTGGGTTTCTGTGCAAATCTCACTTTCTTTACGGCTGACAGGACCACAGCGCTCTTCGGCGCAAGGTGCAGCCGGACCATCCCGCCCTGAACCGGGAAGGTTTCCGGTTCAATGCTCCAGGAAGTCTCATCCGATACAAAGATCCGGGTCATCTCAGACTCCTTTGGAACCCCCGCGATCCAGACCGGAACCGAGACGTCCATAGAAGAGCCGGAATTGTTGAAGGCGCATACGATCTGCTCTTTCCTGTTAAACCGGGCGTAGGAGATATAATCCTGCCCACCGTCCAGAAAGCAGACCGACCCCTTCCTGAGCACTGCGTGCTCCTTGTGCATCGCGATCGCATCTTTGTGGAAGGAGAGCAGCTGCGTATCCTCCCGTCCCCACGGATACGTCCTGCGGCAGTCCGGGTCCGTAAAGCCGGTCACGCCTGCCTCGTCCCCGTAGTACAGGGTCGGCGCTCCGGGCCAGGTCATCTGGAAAAGGACCGCCTCGCGCATCACGGCAGGATCGACCCCTTCGGAAGCCGCGTCGCCGGCAAAGTCCCCGACCCGCCCGACCAGATGATTCGTCCGGGTCAGAAACCTGGAGTGATCATGATTGGACAGCTGGTTCATCGCGCACAAAAGCGAGGGTCCCATGAAGGCGCCCATCGCATGCTTCATGGACCTGAAAAAGCTCCCGGAATCTCCGATCAGCTCCGGGATAAACGCATCGGAGTGCTTCTCCATTCCCGTAAAAAACCACGTCATCGGCTCCATGAACGCGTCATAGTTCATGACCGTATCCCACTGGTCTCCCGCCAGCCATGCGGATGCGTCGCCGTAATGTTCGGCGATGATCACCGCGTTGGGATTGGCCGCCTTGACCTCGTGGCGGAACGCCTTCCAGAAACGGTGATTGAACGCCTCGCTGTGTCCGAGGTCCGCGGCAACGTCCAGCCTCCAGCCGTCCGCGTTATACGGAGGCGAGACCCATTTGCGCGCAACCGACAGAATATAGGAGCACAGCGCCTCGGATCCTTCATAATTGAGCTTGGGCAGGGTGTCATATCCCCACCAGCCCTCGTACGAGCCGTTGTCCGGCCATCCATCCTCATTTTCAAACCGAAAATACGACCTGTATGGAGACGATGCGGACCGGTAGGCCCCGTCCTCATACGCTTCCCGGCCGCTGTAGATCCCGTCCCGGTCCATCCATTTATTAAAGGAACCGCAGTGGTTGAACACGCCGTCCAGGATGACGCGGATCCCGCGCGCGTGCGCCTCCTCAACCAGTGTGCAGAAGAGCCGGTCGGACGCTTCCAGGTTCTCCCTGTCTGTCACTCTGCACAGGTAGCGCTGCGCATGGGTATTGTCCCGGCCGCCGCCTTCCAGCAGATTTCCTTCATCCCTGACAAGCGCGCCGAAGTGCGGATCAATATGGTCATAATCCTGGGTATCGTACTTATGATTGGAGGGAGATACGAACAGCGGATTGAAATAGATCGCCTCAATCCCCAGATCCTTGAGATAATCCAGCTTCCGGCGCACGCCCTCCAGGTCGCCGCCGTAGAAATTGGCGACATCCATACACTCCGGTCTCTGATACCAGTCTTCCACATGATGCACAGGGAGGCCCATGTAGGAATATTCCCCATCGAGCACGTCCGTGGACGGATCGCCCCTGAAGAAGCGGTCTGTGTAGATCTGGTACATGACGGCCCCTTTGGCCCAGTCCGGCGTGGAGAATCCGGGACACAGCCTGAACGGAACCGGTTCTTCCCCTTCATCGGCAAGTCCGCCCTTGCCCAGCACGGAGCGGATCCCTCCGCTGAAGATATGGAAGGTGTAGGAAGCGCTGTCCCTGCCGATGGTCACCTGCGTCGTATAGTAATCAAACGCGCCTTCGCTCTTCTCATAGTCCAGCCTCTGGCGCCTGTGCTCGCTGACGATCCACACCTCATCCACATTGTCCCTGGCCGTACGGACGCGGAAGGTGACCGTATCGCCCGGCGATGGCTCCGGCGGAGATACATACTCTTCACTCTCATCGGCAAACAGCGCAGCCCGGTTCAGCGTCGGGACCATTCCCATGACATACCGGTTGTTGCGCGCCGCCTGGCTTGAGCAGCGAAGATGTTCCTCTTTCTGCATGATTGTTTACTTTCCTTTGTCTGAATATTATTTCTGTATAAATGAAAGAGAGGCAGCCTCCGGCACACTGCAGCCGGGCTGCCCTCTGAGATTCAACTTATTTGTCGAACAGCGCCTCGAATTCTTCACGCGACAGCTTCTCTCGTTCGATCAGAAGCTGCGCGGACCTGTCGAGGACGTCCCTGTGCGAAATCAGCAGCTCGCGCGCCTTCCCGTATGCTTCGTCGATGATCCGTTTCACTTCCTCATCTATGATCGAGGCGATGCGCTCGCCGTACTGGCGGGTATGCGCCAGATCCTTTCCGATAAAGATCTCATCCTCACCCTGCTCATAGTTGATCAGTCCGACCTTCTCGGAGAAGCCGTACTTGGTGACCATCGCCCTGGCCGCATCCGTCGCCTGCTTGATATCCTGCGAGGCGCCGGTCGTGACGTCCCCGATGACCAGCTCTTCGGCAACCCGTCCGCCGAGGGAAACGATGATCTCCTGCGTCATCCGTCCCTTCGTCTGGAACATGAAATCATTCTCCGGAAGCGGCATGGTATAGCCTGCGGCTCCGTGCCCGGTCGGAATGATCGAGATGGTATGCACCGGTCCGACGTCCGGCAGAAGATGGAACAGGATCGCGTGCCCCGCTTCATGATACGCGGTGATCCGCTTCTCTTCCTCCGAGATCACGCGGCTGTGCTTCTCTGCGCCGATCGCGGTGTGGATAAACGCCTTGTTGATGTCATCCTGCTTCAGGTAGGACCTGTGTTCCTTGGCCGCCTGGATCGCCGCCTCATTCATCAGGTTCTCCAGATCCGCCCCGGTAAAGCCTGCCGTCGTGCGCGCAACAGAATGCAGATCGACGTCGTCCGCCAGCGGCTTGTTCTTCGAGTGGACCGCAAGGATCTCCTCTCTCCCCTTCACGTCCGGCCTGCCGACCGTCACCTGGCGGTCAAACCTGCCGGCCCTGAGAATGGCGGGGTCCAGGATGTCCACGCGGTTCGTGGCAGCCATCACGATGATGCCTTCATTTTCAGAGAACCCGTCCATCTCTACGAGCAGCTGGTTGAGCGTCTGCTCACGCTCGTCATGTCCGCCGCCCATGCCGGTGCCTCTGCGCCGTCCGACTGCATCGATCTCATCGATGAAGACAATGCACGGCTGGTTCTTCTTCGCCTCTTCAAACAGATCCCTGACACGGCTGGCGCCGACGCCGACGAACATCTCCACGAAGTCCGAACCGGAGATCGAGAAGAACGGTACGCCCGCCTCCCCCGCAACCGCGCGGGCAAGCAGCGTCTTGCCGGTTCCGGGAGGGCCGACCAGGATCACGCCCTTGGGAATCCTCGCCCCGACCCGGAGGAACTGGTCCGGCGCGGAGAGAAACTCTACGATCTCACTCAGTTCCGCCTTTTCCTCTTCCAGGCCCGCAACGTCCGCAAAGGTAACCTTCCTGGCGTCCGGCGTAAACATCTTCGCCCGGCTCTTGCCGAAGTTCATCATGGCAGAGCCGCCCCCGCCCTGCTGGCGGTTCATTACCATCAGCAGGAAGAGAACCATCACCCCTGTCAGCAGAACGGGGAGGAAGACAGTAAACAGCGTACTGCGCCTTGAGACATCCTCAATGCTGACGGTCACGTCATATTGATTCAACTGCTCTACGGCACGGGTCGTATCGGTCACATTGACCGTCAGGACCTCATTCTCCGTGGTCGTCACCTGCAGAGTTCCCGTCGGGACCTCTTCATTCTGGACCACCAGGACCCTGGAGACCTGTCCCTTCTCCAGCATCTTCGTCAGTTCCCGCTCTGTCAGGTCGCTGCGGCCGTTAAAGCTGTCGCGCAGCGCAAAGATCATGAAAATGAGCAGTACGCCGAGAAGGATATAGAAGCCTGTGCCTTTATTCGTCCGATTATTCAAATCCTGATTACTCCTCTGTCAGTGAGAGTACTCCTACATATGGCAGATTGCGGTACCTCTGGTCGTAATCCAGCCCGTAGCCGATCACAAATTCATCCGGAATGCGGAATCCCTGGTAATCCACGTCCACATCCACTTCTCTGCGCTCCGGCTTGTCCAGCAGCGTGCACAGACGGATGGAAGCCGGGTGGCGGCTGGACAGGTTCTTCAGAAGATAGCTCAGCGTATAGCCGGAGTCAATGATGTCTTCCACAACCAGCACATGCTTGCCTTCAATCGGCTCATCCAGATCCTTAATCAGCTTGACCACGCCCGTGGTCCTCGTCCCCGAGCCATAGCTGGAAACAGACATGAAATCCATGGTGACCGGGATCGTGATATGCTTGGCCAGCTCACACATAAAAAAGATACTTCCCTTCAGGATCCCGATCAGGTGGATCTGCTTTCCCGCATAATCCTGGCTGATCTGCCGGCCCAGTTCCTTGATTCTCTCTTCGATCCTGTCTTCCGGAATCAGTACTCTCGTTGTCTCTTTCATCCGTCATTCACCCCTGTCGGCCGCATCGCGGCTCTCTGTCAAGTTTTGTACAGTTATCTCTGCATAGTGCAGGCCTTCCCTGACCCTGGCCCCCTCGCTGATCCTTCCTCCGACCACCCACAGCACATGGCTCCCCTGGGCAATCAGGGGGATCTGATCTCTCTGATCCCGCGGGACCTTCTCCTCGATCAGGTACTCTTTGAGCTTCTTCCTTCCTCCGGAAGCGTTGACGGCAAGCCAGTCTCCCGCCCGCCTGGTACGCAGAGTGAGATACGGAGTCATTGTATCATACGCCAGAAGCTTCGTGTACTTCTTTTTCTCGATATTGCCGCCTTCAAAGACCCCGAAGCGGACCGTCAGGCGTATGCCAAAGGGCGTCTCATAGACGCCGTCGTGATCGATCCGGATCTCCTCTGCAAAATGAACATCCTCCGCATCGGGTCCGGGACTCTTTCTGAACACGACAGCGCCCTCCTCCCGCACGGCCATTTTTCCGCCCGGAAGGGTAATCCGCCGTCCGTTGTCCATCCTTGAAAGGTCCACCAGGGCGTCGACATGCTGGCGGGTCACATCCCGAAGGCCTCCCAGCGCCTCTCCGAGCGCCCTGTGAAAAACCCTCTGCCGGATCAGGTCCTCTTCGCCCTCCAGCGCCTCCAGAAGGATCCTCACGTCTCCTTCCGGAGTCCTGCAGGCCGCCTTCGCATAAACCCGCTCCGTCATCTTGTCCAGGCACCGCTCCGCCTGTTCAAAGTCTGAAGCCGCCTGGGCAATGTGGCGCTGCGCCTGGCTGTTGAGACACTCGAGCTGCGGAAGAATCTGCAGCCGGAGCGCATTGCGCGTGATGGACGGATCCAGGTTGGTCCTGTCCACCCGGTATGCCTGCCCCCTTGCCTCAAGCCAGTCCTCGATCTGCTGCCGGCTGCAGTGAATCAGCGGACGGATCAGACGGATCTTCCGCGCTCCCTCCGCCTGTTCCCTTTCGGATGCTTCCGCCTGCTCCCTTTCAGATGATTCCGCCGGATCCCTTTCGGGTGCGCCCGCCGGATCCCTTCCGGATGCGCCCGCCGGATCTCTTTCGGGTGCTTCCGCCTGCCTCCTTCCGGATGCGCCCGCCTCCACTTCACGCACCGGAAGGATCCCGCACAGCCCGGCCACGCTGCTGCCGCGGACCAGGTTCCAGAGAACCGTCTCCGCCTGGTCATTCATATGGTGCGCGGTCGCAATCACCCAGATGTGGAGACTTTCGGCAGTCTCCAGAAGGATCCGGGCGCGCTCGTCCCGGGCCGCCTCTTCCAGCGACCTTCCCGTTTTTTTTGCAAGCAACGGCGCGTCGATCTGCCGCACCGTCAGGCCGATCTGCTCCCGGCGGCAGACAGACTGCGTAAACGCCAGGTCCTCCAGGCTCTCCTGTCCGCGGATCCCATGCTCCACATGAACCGCATGCACACTGTATCCCAGCTCTTTGAGCGCCAGCATCATGCACACAGAATCCGCTCCGCCGGATACGGCCGCCAGAATCTTCTCCCCGACAGCCGCCATCTCATACTGCGCCATCGTTCCGGAGATCTGTTTTAATAAATCATCCATAGGGCCTTCCTCCCCTGCATGCTTGTGTGCTGATCAAAGAGCCGCAAAGCGGCTCATTGCGCGCTGATGCGCGCTTACCCCAGCAGGCAGATTCTTCTGCGCATCAGCCGCATCCCCGCGGAGCTTTTTCTCTCCTGAAACATTCGACGCAATTCCCGCGGAGCTTTTTTTCTCCTGAGACATTCGACGCAATGTCCCGGGAGAAAAAAACGCTCTGTGGAAATACTCCACAGAGCGTCTGATAATTCCCTTTTCTTCCTGCGTCACCCGGCCGGCTGGAAGATAATCTCATCCGGATAGACCAGTCCCAGTTTCTCCCTGGCAACCTTTTCAATATAGGGATCTGTCTTCGTGTACTCGCGGAATTCCTCTATGTTCTCTGTCCTTCCGTTTTCTTCCGTGATCCTCTGCTCCAGCTGCTCGATCTGCTGTGCATAAGCATCGTTCTTCTGCATAAGACCCTTGCAGCGGAACGCAAGCGCAGCCACCATCACCAGAACAACAACGATAATCAGCCTCATGCCTCTCCGGTTCGCTTCGGAAACCGGACGACTGTTTTGTGACGCCATCCTGTCATACCCCTTACTTTCCCGTTCCTCCTTCAGCCATGCGGCCGTCTCCCCAGATCGGACGAACGTGATATTTATACTTTAAACCGATAGTAGTTTAAGCTGTTTAAACAGCAATTTCAACCCCGAATCGGCGATTCAGCGCAATTGTAACAAAAATGTAAAATGTGAAACGCCTTCCGCGTCCCATTCCCGGAAAAATGAATCCTTACAGGAGGCGGAACAGTTCCTGCGCCTCTTCCTTGCGTGCCGTCTCAACGGTACTGAGCACCTCTGCCTTCAGGGTCCGGTTCCCGAAAGTGACCTCGATCACATCTCCCTCTTTGATCTGCGTCGAAGCTTTTGCGGTTTTCCCGTTTACCATCACTCTTCCGGCATCGCACGCCTCATTGGCGATCGTGCGCCGCTTAATCAGGCGCGATACCTTCAGGTATTTATCCAGTCTCATCCGTCATTCCTTCCTGTTTCCATCCCGCCCGGGAGCACCCGCGGCGCATAACCAAAACCGGGCGGGGTCTTCTTCGACCCCGCCCGGCGATCATCCAGCGGTTCTCTGTTCCAGATCAGTTCAGAGCATCCTTCAGAGCCTTGCCGGCCTTGAACTTCGGATTCTTGGAAGCTGCGATCTTCATGGTCTCGCCGGTCTGCGGATTCCTTCCCTCACGGGCCGGTCTCTCAGCAACTTCAAAAGTACCGAAACCAACGATCTGAACCTTGTCGTTCGCCTTCAGTGCATCTTCAACAGTATCAATAAATGCCTTCAGAGCTGCTTCTGCATCCTTCTTGGTCAGTCCGGCATTCTCAGCCATAGCGGCTACAAGTTCTGTCTTATTCATGAGAGTACTCCTTTTCAATAAAATTGATAAATTCAGCTGTCCGTTGGACAGGCACTATGAATACTTATATCTCGCATCTATGGGTTTGTCAAGCACACGAATCGCGCAAATACGCATATCTTCGGCATTTTTGACCAAATGCAGGCTTTATTTGAGCATCTCGTCAATTATCGCCAGCACCTGTTTTCCGAACGCATCGCTCTTTGCATCTGCATCCTCCAGGGAATCACCGACCACTCCGTAATAGAACTTGATCTTGGGTTCTGTCCCGGAAGGACGTACGCACAGCCATGCGTCCTGGCTCAGCTCATAATACAGAACGTTCGACTTCGGAAGGCCCGTGTCGGTCTCTGTCCCGGTCTGCATATCCATGATCAGGTCCTTCTGGTAGTCGCGCACTGCCAGCACCCTGTAGCCCGCAATCTCTCTGAGCGGTTCGCTGCGCAGCGTATCCATGATCTGCCGGATCTTCGCAAGTCCCTCGATGCCGGACAGGCCGACTGACTGGATGTCATCCTTGTAGTAGCCGCAGCGCTCATACAGATCCAGCATCGCATCCCACAGCGTCATATCCTTTGTCTTGTAATAAGCCGCCGCCTCGCACAGCGCCATGACCGCCACGATGGCGTCCTTGTCGCGTGCATGCGTGCCGATCAGGCAGCCGTAGCTCTCTTCAAATCCGAAGAGATAGGTGCCCTTCTTGTCATTTTCCATCTTCAGGATCTGGCGTCCGATCCACTTGAATCCGGTCAGGCACTCATATTCCGCAACGCCGTAATACTTGCAGATCGCATCTGCCAGATTCGTGGTGACGATCGTCTTGATCAGCAGGCCGTCGGAAGGAAGCCCCTTGAGCGCCTTCGTCTGTCCGATCTCGTAGTCTGCCAGAAGGCTGCCGGACATGTTGCCGGTCAGCGTATGATACACGCCATCCTTATCTCTCACGCGCACGCCGAGACGGTCTGCATCCGGATCTGTCGCAAGGACCAGGTCCGCCCCGATCTTCTCAGCCAGCTCCAGTCCCAGGGCAAACGCCTCGTCCGCTTCCGGGTTCGGATAGGAGACGGTCGGGAAATCCCCGTCCGGCTTCTCCTGCTGCGGAACTACCGTGACATTCTCAAATCCAAGCTCCTTCAGCACCCGGAGTGCCGGTACCAGGCCGGTTCCGTGAAGCGGGGTGTAGACGATCTTCAGGTTCTTCGCCTGCTCGCGGATGGCTTCCGGATGAAGCACATTCTTCTTCAGCGCTTCGATATAGACGTCGTCCACGGCGCTTCCGATCGTGATATAGAGCCCCTTGTCGATGGCCTCCTGCTTCTCCATCGTCTTGCAGATGGAGTAGTCCGTGATGGCCTTCACTTCCGCCATGATGCCCGTATCATTCGGAGGCGTGATCTGCGCGCCGTCTTCCCAGTAGACCTTGTATCCGTTGTACACGGGCGGATTGTGGCTGGCAGTGATATTGATGCCCGCAACGCACCCGAGCTCCCGGACCGCAAAGGACAGTTCCGGCGTCGGACGAAGCGCGTCAAAGACATATGCCTTGATGCCGTTTGCTGCCAGCGTCAGCGCCGCGCAGTCGGTGAATTCATCATGCAGACGGCGCGAATCGTGCGCGATTACAACGCCCTTTTCCTTCCCGCCTGCCTTGATGATATAGTTTGCAAGTCCCTGCGTCGCCTTGCGGACGACATAAATGTTCATGCGGTTGGTTCCCGCGCCGATGATGCCGCGCAGTCCCGCGGTGCCGAACTCCAGATCTGTGTAGAAGCGCTCCCTGATCTCATTGTCATCAGACGCGATCCCCTTCAGCTCTGCCTTCGTCTCCTCGTCGAAATAAGGGTCATTCAGCCACTGCTCATATCTTGCTCTGTACTCTTCCATACTCTGATTCTCCTGTTATGTCCATTCCACGCTGCCATGCATCCGAAGCGGATCAACCTGTTTTCCCGCCGCGTACATGTATGGAGCATATACATTGAAAGTATACCATACCAGACCGGCATTTACAGCACTGTATCCGCGTAGATCTTGAGAATATCTGTATATCCGCCCTTCTCGAGCGTCTCGACCTGGAACTTCGCGTTCTTCTTCATGGGCTGCACCACAACCGTCATGCCCTGCGCACGCTCTTTGGCCGCCTTTGCGAAGACCTCTTCCACTCTTCCGGAAGCGCCCTTCATGTCGACCAGATACGCCTTCATGGCGCCGCTGCGCTCTTTTTTCCATCCCAGGTCCTTCAGGATCGTGACGATCCGCTCAAATCCGATCGAGAATCCGCACGCAGGCGCGTCCTGGCCGCAGAACTGCCCGACCATCCTGTCATAGCGCCCGCCTCCTGCGATGGCAAATGAGTAGTTGTCGATGGAGATCTCGAAGATCGTGCCGGTGTAATAGCTCATGCCCCTGACCAGCGTCGGATCGAACTTCAGCGTAATGTCTTCGCCGACCATGGCCCCCGCCGCGGAGAGGATCAGGGAGATGTCCTTCACAGCCTCCTCTTCCACCGTATCCGCGCAGGTACGTCCGATAAAGGTCTCCGGATCCCGGACGCCGTCCTCCTCAAAGAGCCTGAAGAATCCGGTATACTTCTCCACCTTCTCCGGCGCGTATCCGGACTGGAGCAGTTCTTCCCGGACGCCGTCCAGCCCGATCTTATCCATCTTGTCCAGGATAATGAACACCTCGTCATATTCTTCCGGCGCAAAGCCTGCGCTGCGGGCCATCGCGCGGAGGATCCGCCGGTCGCCAACGTGTACGGTGAACCCGGACACTCCTGCCTCGCGGAAGATCGCAGAGAGCGCGTCTGAGGTTGCCGCGATCAGCTCGATCTCCGCCATGACGGACGAATCGCCAATGATATCGATGTCACACTGGGTGAACTGGCGGAAGCGTCCCTTCTGCGGGCGGTCGGCGCGGAATACGCTGCCGATCTGGAGCGCCTTGAACGGGGTCGGAAGATCGTTCTTATGGCAGGCATAGTACCTGCACAGCGGCACCGTCAGGTCATAGCGCAGCGCGCTGTCCGCAATCCGGGTGCCTGCCGCCTCCGGAAGCATGTCCGCGTCCCCCCGCACCTGCGAAAGCGCCTTTTCCAGCTCGCGTCCCCGCTTCTCGACCTTAAAGATCAGCTTCTCATTTTCGCCGCCGTTCTTCCCGGTCAGGTTCTCGATGTGTTCCATGACCGGCGTCTCAATCTCTGTAAACCCGTACCTTGCGTAGGTATCCCGTATGATGCCAAGCACATGCTGGCGAAGCGCCATATCCTCCGGAAGAAAATCCTGCATGCCCTTGACCGGTGTCTGAATCAGTTTCATGTCATCTGCCTCTCTGTATTTGAATTCCAACTGTGCAAAGCCGCGCCTGCAGGCACGGCTGCCCACCAAGTATAACCGCTAATATCCGCACTGACAAGGACGCCTCTTTCATCCGCCCCTGCAGCCTCTTTCCATCTGCCCCTGCAGCGTCACGTCTCCTGCACCAGAAGCCTCTTTCATCCGCCCCTGCAGCGTCACGTTCCCTGCTCCAGAAGCCTCTTTGCCTCGCCCAGAAGGTGCTCCTTGTCATTTGCATCCGGATCGCTCAGCACCTCATCCAGAAGCGCCTGCAGGATCTCTCCGATCTGCTTTCCCCTGGGGCAGCCGGCCCGGATCAGGTCATCCCCTGTCACGGCCAGGCTCTTCAGGGACAGGCAGTCCCCCCGCTCCAGGATCCCCCGGTAGATCTCCTCCACCCGGTCCATGTAGCGCAGCTTCTCTTCCTGCACCTCCGGATTCTGTCCGCAGATGTCCGCACGCTTGACCTTCAGGAAGGTCGGAAACAGGTCCTCTCCGATCTGTACCACGGACCGCCGCACGCCCTCGTCCGTCAGCTCGGGGTACAGGGAATGCCAGCGCACCAGCTGCACGACTCTTCGCTGCGTCGCGCGGTCGTATTTCAGCCTCTCCAGCACCTCCTGCGCCTTCAGGGCGCCTGGCTTCGCGTGTCCGTGATAATGGTACACGCCGTCCGGCGTCTGAGTCTGGCACAGCGGCTTGCCGCAGTCATGCAGCAGCATGGTCAGGCGCAGGTCCTTTTCCGGCTCTGACGCCATCAGCGTACGGACCGTATGCTCTCCGACGGTGATCCTGTGGTGCGCATTGTTCTGCACCGCCTCCATCTCCGCGTCAAATTCCGGAAGAATCACCCTGGTGATGCCGCACTCCCACGCCGTCATAATCATCTCCGGGTGCGGGGACAGGAGCAGCTTCTCAAGCTCCGTGCGGATCCGCTCTGCACTGACCATCGCCAGCGACGGCGCCATCCGCGCGGCGGCCTCCTTCGTGTCTTTGTCCAGGCTGTATCCGAGCTTCGCACAGAAGCGCACCGCACGGAATATCCTGAGCGCATCTTCCGTAAAGCGCTCTTCAGGATCCCCCACGCAGCGCACGATCCCGCGCCGGATGTCGTCCATTCCGCCGAACAGGTCGATCAGCCCGTCCTCGTCGCTGTAGGCCATGGCATTGATCGTAAAATCGCGCCGCCTCAGATCTTCCCTGAGATCATCCGTGAAATGCACCTGGTCCGGATGCCTGTGATCGGCGTACGTACCGTCGATCCGGTAGGTCGTCACCTCCAGACTCTGATGATCCATCCGGACCGTAACCGTTCCGTGCTCGATGCCGGTGTCAATCGTTCTTCGAAACAGCGCCCGCACCTGTTCCGGCGACGCGCTGGTCGTGATATCCCAGTCGTCCGGGACCAGTCCGAGGATACTGTCCCGCACGCAGCCTCCGACCACGTACGCTTCATAGCCGGCTTCATGCAACCGCCCAAGCACCTTCGCCGCGGCGTCCGGTATATGAATCTTCTGTCTGATGTCTGTCATCTCCAAGCCTCTCCCGCATTCTCAGCTGCCCCGCAAAGATCATTTAGCAAGGGTCATTTTCCCGCCTGCCCTGTTCACAGTGTACTATATTCCGGCGGATGGAAAAAGCCTCTTTTCTGTCCCGGAGGGGTCCTTTCAGCCTCCGCGCCCTATACGCAATATGCACAAGATGCGCACACCTGTACTTTGCGTTTTCGTGAATTTAGGTGAGAAATGAGATATTCTACGGTTGACATATGCCAAACTGCAGAGGTATAATGAGTACCGCTATCGTTCAATATTGATAGTGTCTTCAATTGATTTGTTTTTAATGATGGAGGTCCCGTAATGAAGGGTACAGTAAAGTGGTTCAACGCAGAAAAAGGATATGGCTTTATCACAGGTGAGGACGGCAAGGATGTGTTTGTCCATTTCTCCGCCATCCAGGGCGAAGGCTTCAAGACGCTTGATGAAGGCCAGAGTGTCACCTACGACCTGACAGAAGGTCAGCGCGGCATGCAGGCTTCCAACGTCGTGAAGGAATAATCCTCCGGATCCTTTTTATATAGATATCTTCTTCTATAGAGATTTCTGAATTGAATCAGCGGCCCGCCGTGTGGCGGGTCGCTTTCTCATGGTCTGAATTCCGGTCTGAATTCTGTTCCGGTCTGTATTCTGTTCTGAATTCCGGTTTATCCGCGGGTGTTCAGGAACGTCAGCTCCTTGACGCCGGCTTCATCCGTCGGATACATCTCCACATACGTCCTGCACTTATCTCTTGCAGTCAGGAAATCAAGCTTCTTCTCATAAGCGATGATCTCATTGAAATAAAGCTCCTGCTTGCCTTCGCCGCCCTCAAGCTCAAGTCCCTGCGTGATATAGGTCAGAGCCTGGTCCGGATCCCCCTGCGCGAGCGCGCACAGTGCAAGGCCGTTGTATGCGTCCGTATCCTTCGGATTGTCTGACAGAAGGCGTGAATACGTCGCGTTCGCGTTGTCATTTTCCCCTTCTGCAAGGTAGATCCTTCCCATCAGGGACAGGGCGGGTTCATATCCGTCTTCCACCGGCTTGTGCAGCGCGTCAGAGGCCTGGTCATACTGCTCCAGATAATAGTAGATCATGCCGACATGATAGTAGTCTTCATTGCTCTGTGGCGCGATCCCGAGCGCAGTCTGCAGATACGTATCCCCCACTCCGGACAGGTTCGTATCCTCGTAGACACTGTAGATGTCCAGATACAGCTGATAATCGTTGGGGCGCAGCGACGCTGCATAGTCGAAGTTCGCCGCCGCTTCCTCCTGGCTTCCCTGATGCAGACGGGCAGCGCCGGTGTAATAGTACGCCATGACAGACGCATTGTCCTCAGCCAGGATCTGTGCACAGGTCTCAATCGTCCCGTCATAATCCTGCATGCGGTACTGCGCGGTCGCCCTGTACTCCAGAAGATCCAGAACGGTCTCCGGCATCTTGTCGTCGGTTGCGGCAAGCGCCTGCCTGAAAGACTCCGCAGCCTCCTGGTACTTTCCCTGCGCCATCTGCGCGATCCCCAGGCCGCGGTATGCCGATACGCTCTCTTCACCTTCCGAAACCGCCTCCTGGAAGAGCTGCTCCGCCTCCAGATAATTGGAAGACTCCGCCGCCTTATATCCCGCGTCGGTATTCTTTGTGGAGACCGCGTCCCCCGAGCATCCGCCCAGAAGCAGCGCCAATGTCACCACCGCAGCTGTCCTCACCAGGCTTTTGATTCGGATCGATCGAAACTGTGTCATATATATGCTCCGTTGATTTCAAGGTTCCATTCACGGTTTCATCCGACGTAATCAGCCTGTCGGTCCAGGAATCTGTGAATGGAAACATTTCAAGACCTCACGATGAAACTTCATCCCTGCAGCGCCTGATGCACTGCCGGAATAAAATCTGACTCATCATACCATGATTCATACAATCATGAAAGAGGACAGGTGCAGCTGCGCCATCGAATGTGCACCTGCGCCATCGAAAGCAGGTCAAAGACGCGTCACTGCCCGTGGATAATCGGTGAGAGCGGCTTATAGATCAGCAGCGTGATCACGGTGGAGAGCATCGCCTTGACAAATGTAAAGGGCATGTTGAAGATCAGCAGGCAGGAAAGCAGATCCCCGTCCTTGATCTTCGGGAAGATCGCCTGGTACATGGCAATGATCGTCTCCATCGGCATGAACGCGGTGTAAACCGGATAGACGATAAAATAATTGGTCACCACACTGCACAGTGCAGTGCAGACAGCACCCGTCACCGCGCCGATCACCGCACGCTTCTTCGTCTTATTCTTCTGGTAGATCAGGCCCGCCGGAAGCACAAACATGGCGCTCAGCAGGAAGTTCGACAGTTCCCCGACCCCTCCGGTCGAGGTCCTGAGAAGATGAAGAAGATTCTTGATCAGCGCGATCAGCACGCCGTACCACGGTCCCAGCGCAAAGGAGCCTATCAGCGCCGGAAGATCCGACAGGTCCATCTTGATAAAGGCGGGCATGAAGGGCACCGAAAAATCAAACTGCATGAGAACGATGGAAACCGCGCTCAGCATCGCGCAGGAAACCATGTACCGGGTTCTTTTCTGAGTAGGCGTCTGCACCGAGCTCTGCATGGGTTCCCTCGCCGCCCTGTCTGTTGTACTGTTGCTGCTTTTCATACAATCCTCTCCTTTCGTAGTTCAGGCTGCAGGAAATGTCAGCAAGAAAAACACCCGGAGTCCTTCTCAGGTCTCCGGGCGGATCACATCAATCTGACATCTTCTTCCATCCGGACTATACCGTTGGTACCGGAATCGCACCGGTTCGGCTGCCGTAAGACAGTTCGCGGACTGTACCGCCAGTGGGGAATCGCACCCCGCCCTGAAGACTTACTATGTTGTAAAATCAAGGGTTTGCAAGCTCTGCGTATCAAATCGCATCCCTTTCGCATCACCCTTACAGTGGGGAATATATCACCTTTTTCGCGCATTTGCAACCATTTGTCTCACAAGACATTGCACAGTACGTTCCATCGAAAAATGACCAGACATTATAAAACCGCCCGGCATATTCGCCGGACGGTTCGTTTTTGCTCATATTAAAAAGGGGCATCGTCGCCGACACCCCTGTTTTCTGTCATTACTTCGTCTTGACCTTCTCAGTCACTTTCGTCGGTTGAGGTTTGACATTTGCAGATTTTGCTTTAATCGTTACGGATTTATCATATGGAAAGATGAACTTATTATCTCTTGCTTCTGTATTTTCTAAACTGCGATGATACAGCTCTCTGAGTAGTAAGGAATCAGGGAATCGTGCGTAACAAGAGACATATTCTCCGCTTTTGCCTGCGCTATCAGCATTCTGTCAAACGGGTCATGGTGCGGAGGAGCGCCTTCCGTTCTGCGGATGGTTTCCAGCGCATGCACATGCTTATCTCGCACCTCTACAGACAAAAATCCTGCTTCCTGGCAAAACTGCGACAGCTCTTTTCCAGTAAACTCAACATTCTCCGGATGGCTGGCATGTTTGATTGCAATTTCCCAGACAGACACAGTACTGTAATATAAGACATTACTCTTATCAAGGATTAGTTCTCTCGCTTTTCCCGGAAGACGATGATCATCATTCAGCGCCCAGATCAGGATGTGAGTATCCAAGAGTAAATTCATAACGTTCCCCCGAATAAAGCTGCAATTTCATCGTTATACTTGTCAAGATCGTCGGGAGATTTCAGTTTTCCCCTGGCGACGCCAATCCTCTTAGAAACAGGTTCCTCATCATAAACAACCATCTTTGCAACAGGCTTTCCATATCTTGCTATAATAATCTGCTCTTCCTGGTGGGTTTCCACAAGCCTCACAAGGCCGGAGAGGTTCGTCTTTGCTTCGAGAATGTTGACCTGCATCCTTGCCACCTCCTTAAAATGTTGGTCTTCTTGACCATATTGTACTATGCCAAAGTCCAGAATGCAAGACACACGAACACTTCTCAATAATCGCGGATTCTGCATGCCGCATATAGCGGTATATTGATCATCCAGTCCTGCTTTCGGCAATCGGTGCATCCACCATGGCACCCATCAGTCCGTGATCCAGCAGATAGAGTTTAAATGCCGAAACATCTTCATAAAACTTCAGTGGTATTCCCGCCTTCCGGACCCGCGGTACTTTGTAAATGATGCCCGCGTCCAGCAGCCACTCAATCGCCATCTCAAAGTCTCTGGCTCTGGCTCCTTTTTGGATATCGCCGTAGATGAATCTGCTGTTGCGTTTGGCAAGCTGCTGCGGAATCGAATTCCAGACCTGGTGGATTCTTCCCAAAACAGCGATGGCGCGTGTTTACATTTTTCAGAATGATCTTTTTCATTTTTCAACATTTTTCGGAACGATCTTTTTCGTTTTTTAAGGGTAACAACACAGCCGAATCTGTTTATATCAGCTGTGGACCGCCTTTCACTTGACTGGCTTTAGCGAAGGGTTTTAATGCCTGCTGTTTCCAGAATTCTGGCTTCAATCTCGGCAGCCTTAGGATATCCGTCTGCCTGAAGTTCTTCGGAGGCTGCATGAAGCGCCGCCCTGAACCGCTCTGCCATCGCATCGAACCGGCGCATCGCCATTCTCTCACCGAGACCGACTTCCCGCGCTGCCTGCCGGAAAGAATCTCGGGTCAGCTCATCCAGAGATAATGCACCGCCGATGCAGAAAGCCATGTCTCTGGTGCTCTGCTCGTAAATGACCGTACTCACGATATCGTAGGCCGGTGCAAGCCGGATCTGTTTTAGATCCCTCCCATACAGGAGAGAGAAGTTCTTGATGTGGGCATCGGTATTGCCGATTAAGTAGTCAAAAACAAAAATATCCCACAGCTTCAACTGATCGGCAACAGGATCACTGGAATACATCCTGAGGATTTCAAACATGCCCTTCAGGTAACCACATGGTTCCCGCTCATACTTTGCGGCAGCAGGAATGCCCATAGCCTGGGCAAAATCCTCCTGGTGAAGACGGCACGGCCTCGGCAGCCCGTTGATAACCTTACCGTCAGGCTCAAACAGCCTGTCGTACCGCTGCGCAGCGAAGAGTACCTCATGCTCTTCGCCCTTCCCAGTGTTGATAATAAAGCTCTCCGGAGTATCAAGTCCGCAACGAGCGGCAGTCATCAGCGACAGTTTTTCATTGGTCACGATTGCTTCAAGCCGCACATGGCTCTGCTTGACAATGTGAGTACTTGGAGCTGTTCCGTGCGGCAGATACCAGGAACCTGTCCGGGTATCGTAATACAGTCCGACCTTACCGGAAGCACCGGTAAGTGAGAGGTGCGACTTGGTAACGAGTTCTGCTGACTTTGTCGCTCCTTCGGCTGCCAGTTCCCGCACCTCTGCCTCAGTGATTCGTTCATAGGAAGCGCCTGCAGAGTCATTATCATCCGTGATGCAGACGGCACCGAGGCACTCGCGCCCCAACCCATGCAGAATGGAAAGATAGTCTCCCTCATCAACATGCATCCACTGGGCGACTGTACGCCGGGTGAAGCCTTCCGGAAGGAGTCCCTCAAAATAACTGATCGTCTGTTCTGCAGTAAAGGCGTCTTCCTGCAGGGGCAGACTGACAGAAACCGAAGTTCCGTCTCCTTCCCGATATTCATCGAGATATCGAAAACGGGCATCAGCAGCAGTCTCCCCGGTTATTGTACCAACGGGGACAAGCTCTCCGTTCTTTTCTACGCTTACATACAGTTTTTTCATCGGTCAGCTCCTCGGCGTCAGCGAACAATTCAGGCCAAGAAGATTGGCAAGGTAGATCGCTTTTCCCAGTTCCGCGGTACTCTTTCCATTTTCCAAATCAGAGATAAAAGTCACGCTGAATCCGCTGAACTCGGAAAGGAAAGCCTGCGTGTATCCGAGCTCTTTGCGCCGTCGACGCAGAGTTTCTCCGAAATCCTTCGCATCTGCAATCACAAAACCACCTCCCATTATGCCGTTCGGCAAAATTGCAATCATCAGCGATCGTATTTTGCCGTTCGGCTAATTTCTTCCGTCTTCACTTTACCCTATGCCGTTCGGCTAAGTCAAGAGCAACAATAGCAATTAAATCATACGGCCAGAGAGTCCGCTTGCTCCGCTCCGCGTCCGGTACTTCGACGGAATCGGATATTCAAACTGGAACAGCGCGAAGAAGATCAAGACCAAATAAACGCCGGGACTCAAAAGGGCGGGACTGTTTCGTCCCGCCCTTTGTGCTGTCTGATTCTGTGTTCCGATATGGCTGCCGCGCAACTGGCTCAGTCGATGACGTGTACCCAGCCTTCCGGTCCTTCGATGGTGCCCATCTGGATGCCGGTCAGGGTGTCGTACAGTTTCTTAATGACCGGGCCCATGCCTTCCATGCCGCTCGGCAGATCATAATAGGTTCCATGGTCGTAGATGCGTCCGACCGGGGAGATCACGGCTGCGGTTCCGCACAGTCCGCACTCTGCGAACTCGCCGTCTCTCACTTCCTGGAACAGGACTTCTCTCTCCTCGACCTTCATGCCCAGCAGATCGCCTGCGATGGTGACCAGGCTTCTGCGGGTGATGGACGGAAGGATGCTCGGGCTCTTCGGGACAACGATCGTGCCGTCCTTCTTCACCAGGAGCACATTGGCGCCGCCCGTCTCTTCAATCTTTGTGCGGGTCGCCGGATCCAGATAGAGGTTCTCGTCGAATCCGTTGCGGTGCGCGTCCATGATCTGGAACAGGCTCATCGCATAGTTCAGGCCTGCCTTGATGTGGCCGGTGCCGTGCGGCGCCGCGCGGTCATAGTCGGAGATCCGGATCGTGATCGGCTTCGCGCCGCCCTTGAAGTACGGTCCGACCGGGGTGGCGAAGATACGGAACTGATATTCTTCCGCAGGCTTCACGCCGATGACGGCGCTGCTTCCGAACATGTACGGACGCAGGTACAGGGTAGCGCCGCTTCCGTACGGAGCGACCCATGCTTCATTGGCGCGGACAACCTTCTCGACCGCCTCGACCCATTTGTCTACGGGATAGACCGGCATCTCCAGACGCTCGCAGGAATCCTTCATGCGCTGCGCGTTCATGTCCGGACGGAATGTGACGATGTGACCGTCTTTGGTGGTATACGCCTTGAGTCCCTCAAAGCAGGACTGTGAATACTGCAGGACGCCTGCGCACTCTGTGATGACAACCTGGTCATCCTGTGTCAGGGTACCCTCGTCCCAGGAACCATCCTTATAATTGGATACAAAACGATAGTCGGTCTTTTGATAATTGAATCCAAGTGACGACCAGTCGATATTCTTCTTCTCTACCATAGTCATTGCCGCCTTTCCTCTTCTATCTCCCTGTTTCCGGGGAATATCACGCTTTTTTAAGTGTATCACCGCTGTTTTTTGCAGTCAACCTGAACGGCGGAGCTGCATATTCCACGCCCCAGGACTGTCCATTCTGCCCCAGTCCCCGGCCCCGCCGGCCCTGACCTGCCTGATCTGCTTTCATCCGGTTCGTTGCAGTTGTGTTCCGGATACTGTACAATGAGACTGTATAACAATACATTTGTATTATCCAAGAAAGAAGGAATGTATGATGCTTCATTTTCCAGACAGTTTTCTGCACTTTGGCAAAGCCTCACGGTCCTTTTCCGCTCTTCTTGCCGCATGCGTACTTATGAGCGCTTCCTTCGCCGCGCCGGCGGATGAGATCATCTTCGATGACGGCTCCGATTACGATGACAGTTCGGACCTGTTTCCGGAAGATGACGCGGACGCCTACGATGACTATGAGGAGGACGATTCATATGATCTGTCCGATGATTTCCTGCTCGACGACGGATCTTCCTACGATGAAGGCGTCGAAGGAATCTCTCTCGAAGGCATCGAAGAGGACGGGATCCGGGAACTGACCCTGGGTGAGATCGGCCTGCCTTCCGCAGACCCGCAGCGCATCGCTCTTCATCTGGAGGCGCTCCTGCAGAAGCCGAGCGCAACCGGATCGCAGGGCGAACTGGAAGCGGCAGCCTACATTGAATCGGAAATGAAATCGCTCGGGTATTCTGTCTCGCAGCAGCCGTTCCACGAAGGGTTCCTGAATATCAACGGCATCGACGCTCCCGGCGTCAACCTCATCGCGGAACGCGGCGCGGATTCCCAGGAGAAGCGCACCAAAGATATCCTGCTTCTGGTTACCCACTATGATTCCAAAACCGTCCCGGAAGGAGGAAGCCCGCTTGCAGAGCTTATGACAGAAACCGTTTCGGAAGAAGCGCTTTCTCCGGAGGAGGATCCCTATTTCAACGACAAGACCGGGGCGGCCATCCTTCTGGAGACGGCCCGCATCCTCTCTCAGTTCGAGTCGGATACGGATCTGTGCTTCCTGTTCCTCTCCGGGCAGGAAGACGGCGGATACGGCGCACAGTCGTTTATCGATTTCCTGAGCGAAGAGAACCGTTCGAACGTGAAGGGCGTTCTGGCAGTCGACCGCACCGGCTATAACACCGGCATGCCGGACATCATCAAGACATTGACCGGTGAAACGAATGACGTGGTATCCATGGTGCAGGAGTGCGGCGTCAAACAGGAAGCAGGTCTGATTCTGGAAGGTCTTCGTCCGATGCCGGAGGGTGCCCTGGCTGCGGCCGGCGTCTCCCTGGAGGATGCCGCAGCTGACGGAATACAGGCCGACGGCATACAGACCGACGCCACACAGACCGACGCCATACAGACCGACGCCATAGAGCTGGCAGATGCGACCAGCCTGGCCGGTGAATCCTCCCAGGAGGGGCAGGCGTCTGAGACGGAAACCGAGACCCCGGAGGATGAAGAGAAGATTCCATATATCTGGAGCTGCCTGCCGGATCCGTACGTCGTCTCTGAAGACGCAGATCCCCTGACGAATCCGGACCTTCATTCGATCCAGAGCGTTTTCGCAAACGCGGAATTTACGGCTGCGCAGATCTCTCAGTACGACCCGGCCCGTGACCTTGAGGCCTATCAGAAGGCGCAGGATCTCGGTCTCGCGGATCTGACGCAAAACAGTGTGCTCCTGGCTCTGGGAGAAATGCAGCGTGACGGAATCTATGAAACTGCCGACACCTTCAATGATGCGCAGATCATCGCGCTGGAAGACGCAGCGCTCTCGTCGGAGGATGCGCAGGATGAAGCGCCGGACGCTGCTGCTGACGATGCAGACGGAATCCTCCCGGAAGAGAGCGAGACGGAAGAAGAATCCGAACCCGTTGAGCCGGATCCGGAGCTGATGGCACAGACTGCAGACGTGATCGCGCAGTATGCGGCGTATGTAATCAGTCCGCAGACGTGATCGCGCAGTATGCGGCATATGTGATCAGTCCGCAGACATAATCACGCAGTATGCGGCATATGTGATCAGTCCGCAGACGTGATGCAGGGGAAAGGCCCCTGTGCCTGCTAATCGAAAGGCAAAAAGCGAAGAAGCGGAGGGGCAGCCCCTCCGCTTCTTCGTTTTAATTGTCATTCGCTATGAATTCATTATAGATCGCGCGGATGGTCCGCTCAAAGTCCTCATCCCGCACGCCGATGATGATGTTCAGCTCGCTGGAGCCCTGGTCGATCATCTTGATGTTGACGCCCGCGCGCGCCAGCGCCGTGCACAGCCTGCTTGCAGTACCCTGTGCGTTTTTCATGCCGCGTCCCACAATCGCAACCAGCGCCAGATCGCTCTCCAGATAGATATTGTCCGGATTCACTGCTCTGTGCAGGCCCGCGATCACGTCCTGCTCTTTGTTGGCGAATTCTTCCTGGTGCACCAGGACGGAGAACGTGTCGATCCCGGAAGGCGTATGCTCAAAGGAAATGTTATTTTCCTCGAATACCTGCAGGACCCTGCGGCCGAACCCGATCTCGGAGTTCATCATCGCCTTGTCGATATTGATCGAACAGAATCCCTTCCTGCCTGCGACGCCTGTGATGACGTGCCGCGGGCTGCGGATCGTCGACTCCACGATCAGGGTGCCCTCGTCCTCCGGACGGTTCGTGTTGCGGATATTGATCGGGATGCCTTCCACGCGGACCGGGAAGATCGAGTCTTCATGCAGTACCGAAGCGCCCATGTAGGACAGCTCGCGCAGTTCGCGGTAGGTGACGGTCTCGATGACTTCCGGATTCTCTACCAGACGCGGATCGCAGGCAAGGCATCCGGATACGTCCGTCCAGTTCTCATACACGTTGGCGTGTACGGCTCTGGAAATGATGGATCCGGTGATATCGGATCCGCCTCTCGAGAAGGTCTTGATGCTCCCGTCCGGCATCGCTCCGTAGAATCCCGGGATGACCGCCCGATCGACACTCTTCAGGCGCTCGCGCGCGACATCGTTCGTGCGCTCTGCGTCAAAATTGCCGTGCGCGTCAAACAGGATCACTTCCTTTGCGTCAATGAACCGGTATCCGAGATACGCTGCAAGCACCATGCCGTTCAGATACTCGCCGCGGCTGGCCGCGTAGTCCCGACCGGCTCTTCTCTTGAACAGATCCTTGATCAGGGCAAATTCGTCGTCCAGGCTCAGATCGATGCCAAGCCCGTCTATGATCTCCTGATAGCGCGCCGCGATCCGGGCGATCTTTTCGTCAATCTCCTCGCCGCCGGATGCCGCGTCATAACACTGGTACAGCATATCCGTGACCTTTGTGTCATCCGAAAACCGCTTCCCGGGCGCAGAGGGAATGATATACTTCCTGTCCGGATCCGAGCGTATGATTGCCCCGACCTTCTCCATCTGCTGCGCACTCGCAAGCGAACTTCCGCCGAATTTTGCCACCTTTATCATGTTATGCGTCTCTCCCCGATCTGTCCGTTTCGTCCTGTCTGTATCAACAGGTGTCTCTCAGCCAATTACATCTGCCATACTATAAAACTTTGCGCTCTTTCCTGCAAGGAATTTCGCCGCAGACAGCGCTCCTTTTCCGAATATATTCCTGGAATACGCCAGATGCGTCAGTTCTATGACTTCATCCTCGCCGGCAAAAATCACCTCATGGGTTCCCGGAATCGTGCCGCCCCTTACCGCGCTGATGCCGATCTCCTTCGGATCCCTCTTCTGCATGCGGTCCGAACGGTCATAGATATATTCGCAGGCCTCATCCAGGCTCTCGTTGATACTGTCTGCAAGAGCCAGGGCCGTTCCGCTCGGAGCGTCCTTCTTCTGGTTGTGGTGGCGCTCCACGATCTCGATGTCAAACCCTGCCTTCGCAAGCGTCGGCGCAGCTTCCTTCACCAGCTTGAGCAGCAGGTTGATCCCCAGGGACATGTTTGGCGATGCTCTCAGACGCCGCATCCAGACGCGCGATCTGTTCCTCCGACAGTCCGGTCGTACACACAACCGCCGGGATCTTCTTTTCCAGCGCATAGTCCAGCATCGCGTCGAACACCTTCGGTGAACTGAAGTCCACGATCACGTCCGCCTCTTCCCCGATCTGGTCAAATGAAGAAACCACCGGGTAGCTTCCCGCGCATTCTCCGGCAATATCCACGCCGGCGATGATCTCAACGTCAGGATCCGCCTGCGCCAGCTGTGTAATCACTCTGCCCATACGGCCGTTGCAGCCAACCATCAATATCTTTGTCATAGTCCTTCTCTCCACATCAACCGGCACCGGTCCTTACAGGATTCCGTATGCCTCCATCGACTTCTTCAGCCGCTCGACATTCTTCGGCTCCATCTCACTCATCGGCATCCGCAGCGGTCCGACCTCCTTGCCCAGCAGGTTCATCGCGGTCTTGACCGGGATCGGGTTGACCTCGCAGAACAGAGCGTCCACCAGGTCAAGCGCCTCGAGCTGCAGCCTGGCTGCCTTCTGCGGATCGCCGTCAAACCATGCCTGGCAGATCTCATGCGTCTGCCGGGGCGCGACATTGGACAGGACCGAGATGACCCCGACGCCGCCCAGAGAGAGGATCGGAACGATCTGGTCGTCATTGCCCGAATAGATATCCAGCGCATCTCCTGCAAGCGCCTTCATCCTTGCTATCTGGGAAATATTGCCGCTTGCCTCCTTGATGGCGCAGATGTTCTTCGTATGTGTGCACAGATACGCGATCGTCTCGGGCGTGACATTGCAGCCCGTACGGCTCGGGACGTTGTAGACAATGATCGGAATATCGACAGCGTCCGAGATTGCCGTGTAGTGCTCGATCAGCCCCTTCTGGGTTGCCTTGTTGTAATACGGCGTGACGCACAGAAGCGCGTCCGCACCGTAGTCCTGCGCCTCCTTCGACATGGCGACTGCATCCCTCGTACAGTTCGAACCGGTGCCTGCGATCACGGGAACCCTGTGATTCACATGGTCAATGCACGCCTTGATGGTCTTCAGATGCTCCTCCACTGTAAGAGTCGCGGACTCTCCTGTGGTTCCGCAGATGATGATGGCGTCCGTTCCGCCCTCGATCTGCTCGTCAATCAGCTCATTGAGCTTCTCATAGTTCACACTTTCGTCTGCGTTCATCGGAGTAACGATCGCAACGCCTGCTCCCTTGAATATAGCCATATGAATCCTCCTTTTCACACAACCGGCTGTGATCCCGGCCGGCGCGATGAAAAATAAAATGAAAACGAGCCGGCACATACAGCGCCCGCCCAGAATCTGTCCCGGTACAGAATCCTGTCCAGACCAGACTATATGGTGATAGCGCTCCATCATGGATATGATGACAGTTGCAGACCTGTTTGACCTGCACCCAGGTGCAGCTGCCCCCGAATACAGTACACCTTCGGCGCTTCTTCCTTTCACCTGCCATCCTCTGTATGCGGGACATCCGGCAGGCTACTGATAAGCTGCGCAACCTCTATCAAATTTCAAAAAGAATATATCATTGCCTTCGCGGCATGTCAACTCAGTCCGGGAAGATGGTGGTACCAGTTCACAGGCCAGCCAACTCTGCTTTGAGTTTGTGGGCACACTGAAAACACGTTGCCTACCCGCGCTTTGCATCGGTTGCATTGCAGCCATTCCCAG